>JAAUSQ010000290.1 GCA_012033195.1 Chloroflexaceae bacterium | reverse complement strand
AGGACGAACCGACTGGCCTACCGCCGGAACCGGGCGATAATACGGGCGCGTTCCTGGGTGTCACCGATCTGCCCGCGTGGTTACGTAAACCGACCACCCGCCTGGAAGATCCCGTGCAGGTCTCTGAATCGCGCACGCTGAACTGGCTCACCGAACTGGGCAAGCCCGTTGAAGAAGAAGAGAGCGATGCTGCCGAGCCAATCGAGGCGGGATCCCTGATACAGTTGCCGCGCCCGAACTACATCCGCAGTCCGGGCCGTGTAGCTGCCGCTAGCCTGATCGAGTCGCTGGTGGCGCGGCCCTACCCCGAACCGGCCTCGGCTCCCGCTCCCGCTCCGCTCACGATCTGGCAGCGTATCGGGTTGGAGCGCGTGCTGTATACTATCCTGGCACTGGCGCTACTGGTAAGCGCTATCCGGCCCGAACTGTTTGCGGCACTCGGTGTTGCGTCGCCCAACGAAGCCAACGTCGCCACGATTGCCGAACTGATTGATCAACTCGCAGAAGATGACACGGTGCTGCTGGCCTATGAATGGGATGCTCAGCGCATCAGCGAGTTGAGCTTCCTTGAGCAGGCCATTCGCCAGCACTTGATTGAGCAGCGCACTGGCTTTATTTCAGTCAGCACCGACCCGAACGGGACGATCCTTTCGTTCGATCTACGTGATGCGTTGCGCGAAGCCGATTATGCAGAAGGCGGCGAGAATTATATCTTGCTTGGATACCGGCCTGGTGGTGAACTAGCGCTACGGAACCTTGCCCAGGATTTTCGCGCCACCTTACGCTCCGATTTTCAGGGTTCGGATGCTTCACTCGGTGCACTGGCGACCGATGTTGAAACGGGCGAACCGCGCCTGACCGATATTGAAGACCTAGCAATGATTGTGGTGATGGCCGATCAGGTGAGCGATGTGCAGGGCTGGATGGAGCAAGTGCGCCCACGTGCCAACGAAGTGCCGATGCTGTTCTTGCTACCTGCCGAAGTTTCCCCGATTGTGCAGCCATATATGCAACAACAAAACACCTTCCATTTGACCGGGAAGGGCGATGCGCTTTCGTATGATGAGCTACGCGGCGTAGACAGTGGCCCGGTCGCAGCGCGGTTGCTCGATGGGCAAGTGGCATTTGCGGTGATTGTCTTCCTGGGTATCATCTGGATCGGGTTGCTGGTGGTAATTATCAGCCCACGCAAGCAGGAGCAGGGTGAGGTATGAACGATCTCATTATCAATGGAATAGCCGCCCTGCTCACGCTGTGTGTGTTCAGCCGCGTGATAGGCGATAACCGGGTGTTCCGCGCAGTGCAGTACCTCTTTGTGGGGGTATCGCTGGGGTATAGCTTTGTGGTACTCTATCATCAGGTGCTGTTGCCCCGTGCCGTCGATGTGGTTGAAAGCATCGAGATCGGGAATACCAATGTTGCCCTGATTGCTGGCATACCCTTTGTGTTGCTGCTGCTGCTCATACCACGTGTCATCGAACCTATGCGTGGCCTGTCGTGGCTGGCAAACTATCCGCTTGGCATTATCTTTGGCATTGGTGGCGGGTTGTCACTGATCGGCGCACTGGTTGGCACGCTGCGCCCGCAGGTACTTACAACCCTGCCGACCTTTACCGATGGCGTGCTGACGCTGGTGGGCGGGTTGGTGCTGGTGTTCGGGGTTATCTTTACGCTCACCTATTTCTTTTTTACTGAATCAACGGATACACGCTTCGGGCGTATTACAACCGGTATGGCCCGTGTCGGGCGCTGGCTGCTGATTGTCACGTTCGGCTTCTTTTTTGCCGGGGCATTGCTCACCTACCTGACCGCCCTGAGCGAACGCTTTAACTTTCTGGTCAGTCTCTTACCAATATAAAGGCCTATGACAACAAAGGTAGAAAATCCAGGTTCGGTGCTGATCGCCGAAGTGGGCAGCGTCACAACACGCGTCACACTTGTGGATGCCGTCGAAGGTGAAACCCGCTTTATTGCCCAGGCTGAAGCACCAACCACCGCCGACCTGCCCCACGAAGATGTGCTGGTGGGCATTATCGAAGCAACCGTCAATATCTCGCTCATCACCGAGCGCAAGCTGCTTGATGATGGCCGCCTGATCTTTCCGCAGAACAGCGAACGCGACGGTATCAACCATATTATTGTGGTAACCAGTGCGGTGGGTAATCTTGATGTGCTGATTGTGGGCATAGCCAACGCTGTTTCGGGACAGAGCGCCCAGCGTGCTACACGTTGCACCTATACCAGCACGTTGCAGACCGTTACCCTCGATGATGCCCTACTCGACCCGGAGGTGCAGAATTCAACGTCGTGGGTGGAGCGGCAGGTTACGCGCATGCTTGAGCACGAGCCGCATGTGGTGTTGCTGGCGGGTGGCATCGAAGACGGCAGCCGTGATATGCCGCAGCACCTTGCCCATGTGGTTGCGTTTGTGCTGAAGTATATCGCAAGCCAGAAACAGAATATACAGCGTGACACGAAGGGCGTTATTCCAGTTATTTATGCAGGCAACACTGCCGCACGCGACCTGGTGGTCAAGGCACTCTCCGATGTAACCATCACTACCCTGGCTGACAATATCCGCCCGACCATCGAAGAAGAAAAGCTCGAATCGGTGCGCCGCGAACTGATCCGACTCTACGATGAGCGTGTACTGCCAAAACTCCCCGGCTTTGCCACCCTGCAAGCACGCAGCAAGGTCCCTATTGCTACCGTCTGCCACGCGCAGGGCATTGTTACACGCTTTCTCGCCGAACGCCACCGACGCCGCGTGCTTACGATTGACGCTGGCTCAATGGCAAGTAGCGGGTTCCTGGCAAGCCCCGGTCGCTTTACGCCCGCAGTCCTTTCGACCTTTGGCACCGGGTACGGCATCTCTACCCTGCTGGACGACACCACGCTGGCCAACATTCAGCGCTGGCTGCCCTTCGATATCGACCGCGCAGAGCTTGGGCACTGGATGCTCAACAAGTTGCTGCGGCCCAACCTTGTGCCCGCAAGCCGCAAGGATGTGTTGCTGGAGCATGCCATCACCTGCGAGATTATCCGCACCATCGGTGACACGCTGGCGGATGAAGTGGGCGCACTCAGTTATGATCTTCTGATTGCAGGTGGGGGTGTACTTGCGCACGCGCCGCATCCAGGGTTGGCCGCGCTCACGCTGCTCAATGCCTTGCAACCGACTGGCTCCGAAGACACGATGGCGCTTAATATCCACCTCGACCGACTCGGCCTGCTGGCGGCGTGTGGCGCGGTGGCTTCGCTCAATGCCGATGCCGCTGTAACGCTGTTCGACCGCGATGTACTGACCAATGTACCGCTGGCAACCTGTATTATTGCGCTCGGTGAAGGCTCGCCCAACCGCACCGCTGTAGAGGCCGAACTGGTTGATACCAAGGGGCGTGCCCGCAAAATCAGCGTTGCTTATGGGCAGATTGCACGGCTTTCGCTGCCACGCGGACGCCGTGGTCAACTCACGCTACGCCCTGCCAACGATGTACGCATCGGGCGCAACGAGCCGGGGGCCGAAGTAAAAACCGAACCTGCCGCGATTGAAGGCAGCGAACTGGGCATTGTGATTGACGCACGCGGACGCCCGCTGAACCTGCCCCGCGACGACCGTCAGCGCCAGCAATTGCTGTGGGATTGGCTGGTTGCGCTGGGGGCCGAACGGGGCGGCAATCCGTTTATTGCTGGTGCTGAGCCACACCGCACTCCCCGTTCAGGCCGCCTTGTTCCAACCGAAACGTCCCTGCCCGACCGGGTGCCAGCGCCGACCAATGGGCAGGCAGCACCAGCGCCTGCGCCACCCGCACCAGTGCGCCCCATTAAGCCAGTCGCTGCACCGCCGCCTGCGGTTACCACGCCCGCCGAGCCACCGAAAGTCAAGCCGGGCACACGGGTATCGCTTGCCGATCTTGCTGCTGCCGAACCGCCACCGCAGAAGGCACCGCCACCGCCCGCGCAGGAACCGCCGGCAAAGGGGCGGCGCGTATCGTTTGATGAGTTGCGGCAGGATGCACCTGTACCACCGTCACCTGAAGGACAGGACAAGATCCAGGACGATCTGCAAGCTTGCGTGGTACGGTGGAAAAACCGGAGCGGCGCGGGTTGTTCGGGCGACGTAATAAGAAGTAACTTTTTCATGTGGACACGTTGCGGGCGCGGGTAGGTGCGGTGTATCACCGCACGCCGCGTCTACCCCCTCTTGCCTATTGCCCATCGCCTGTTGTCTGAACCACCTGCACCGCGTCTACCATCACACTGAGCAGGCGCAGGTCGTGCTGCCGGGGAAGCGGTGGGCGGGCATAAAGGTGTCGCCATCCAGCGCAAGCGTCAGCGTCTCCTGCCCTTCGAGGTCGGCGGGCACCAGCAAGCGATACACGCGCCACCCATCCCCTACCGTAATCGTCTCGCGGTGGGCGGGGCCAAAACTGCACCCGCAGCCGTGCCCCTTCGGGCCGCCCCGCCGTTAGCCGCAACAGCACAACGCTACCCGTATCAAGGGGGCCGCAAGCGGCAGCACGATGCTACCCGTACCCGCTTCGAGCCAGCGGTAGCGCTCACCATTGCCAGTTCCTCAGCAGGCGAAAAGCCACGGATATAACCGAGGTCAAGCCCGGTGCCAAGGTGGAGGGTGCTGGTAGCAGGCGGGTCTATTGCCATCATACTGAAGGCCTGCATATCGGCACTGCGGCGCACCTCGGCCTGCCGCAACAGGTCGGCGGCGCGGGCGGCATCCCCAGCGGCATAGGCCAGCATCCCGCGTGCAATATCAAGCTCCTGGGCATCACCTTCGCGCAGCAGAGCACGCGCCGCGTCGAGGTTGCCCTGTTCAATCTGGAGTAGCGCCAGATATGCACGCCCCTCGACAAACTCAGGTTGCACAGTGAGCGCGGCCTGCATCTCGCGCACTGCTGCCACCGTGTCCCCTGCGGCATAGGCCTGCCTGCCTGCTGCGAAGTGCCGTTCACGCTGAACACCGTTCCCGATTAGGCGCGGATAGTCGCGGGGGGTTAGGGCTAGCAGCAGGAAGCCCCCCACCAGCAGCAGTGCCGCAGCGGTATGCAGCCAGCGCCCGCGAAACTGCCGCACAAACACCGCCGGGTGTGCCAGAGCCGCCGCGCCATACATCGCCAGCAGCAGCCAGATCGGATAACTGTAGCGCGGCTCCGGGTGCAAGATCATAATGCTCAGGCAGGTGTAGCCAAGCCAGCCGAGGGCCAGCACCCGAAACGCACCCTCACGCGGGGCAAGCGGCGCGGCAAGGGCTGCCAACCCCGCACCCCACAAAGGCCAGCCAGAGCAGTTCGCCCAGAAGACCAAGCGGCGCAAGCTCGCGTAGGGGTCGCATATAGAAGTAGTTCTGACCAAAGAAATCAACTACATATTGCAATTTCCAAATCTCGCGGAAGTTGCGCTCCCAGCCGTTGAAGAGCAAGCCTACAAAGCGCTGCGGGTCTTCGGCCAACAACCGCCGCGCCTCGGAGGTGGCAAAGCTCTGGCGCTCGGCCTGGGGCATACTGAGCAATATCTCGCTGCCCTGGCGGTTGTGGTCGCCCACAATCAGCCACAGGTTG
>JAAUSQ010000289.1 GCA_012033195.1 Chloroflexaceae bacterium | reverse complement strand
ACCTTCAATGAATGGACGCAGAAACGCCTCGCTTGCCCGCAGATCCTCTTCCATGCGGGTGCGCTCGGTGATGTTCTGAGAGATGATCATCCCGGCGATAATCTGGCCTTGGTCGTTCCGCAGGGAAAGCGGCTGCGTACGATAGATCTGATCGCCATAGCGTTGCTCTAATTCTCGCGGGGCAGTGCCGGTCAGGATAGCGCGATAAAGCGAATCACCAATCGCGGCAACATCGGGCGGGGCAGCTTCGTTGAGCGTCTTCCCTTCGAGCATAGCCGGGGTCATGCCGATCATCGCAAGCTCCCGACCATCCGCCACCAGATAGCGCATGTCCTGGTCGAATAGCAATACCGCGCCCGGAAAGTTTTCTGCCAGCGTGCGGTAGCGCGCCTCGCTCGCCCGCAGCGCCTCTTCGGCCTGCTTGCGTTCGGTAATATCCATAAAGCTGGCCTGAAATGCCAGTCGGCCCCGGTATTCGATGGGTACAGACAGCAGTTCGATCCAGCGAAAAGAGCCATCTTTGTGTGAGACACGATAGCGATAATACTGGCGTCTGGTCTGTTGTTCAAACTGTTGAGACGACTGACTCAGCACCTGTGCTCTATCGTCGGGGTGAATCATCGCCCATGCTTCTTCGGCTGTCCAGTTCAATATCTCTTCGAGCGTGTAGCCGTTGATGTCCGACATGGCGCGGTTGGCAAACACAACCCGATCATCCTGAATAATATTCAGCCCCTGCAACGAGTTGTCAACCAGGGTGTGATAAGCTTCTTCGGCCTGCTTATGCGCCGTAATATCACGCAGTACCAGCAGGCTGCTATTGGTATGTGGGCGCTCCTGGAGCGGTGTGACAGTTACCTTCACCCAGCGTGTTACCACTTGCTGCTGGTCGCTGCGGGTCAGGTGCAACGTGGTGGTGCCTTCCCCACTGAGCGCCGCCGATGTAAGTTCGGGCAGTACCTGTACTGCTGACTGACCAATCGCAGCCCGCGCCGTGGTGCCGAGGATGGCACAGGCCGCCGGATTGATATCAATAATGTGGTGTTGCTCATTGATAACTAGGACACCGTCCTGCATCTGATCAAGCAGTTTGGCACGGGCCACGGGCACCAGATCAAACAGGCGGCCCCGGAAAATGCCCCATGCCAGGAATGGGGTGCTTAATGCGGTAGCAAAGGGCGAAATGTCGAGGTGTTCCATGTTGGGGATTGGCACAAACCCCCCTACCGTGGCAATGACGCCGATAATCGGCATTGCCAATCCTATCGCAATGATCACAGTGCGTTGCTGATAGAGGTGGTGATTGCGTAAGGATGCTACAATAAGGAAACCCAGACTGAAGAAAATAGCCGATATCGTGATCAGCGTATACAACAGAAACCACGGGCCGTATGTATACGCGAGGACGGAAAAGGCTCCCGAAGTGTCGATGATGGCGCTCGTACGTATCAGTTGGTGGTAGGGGTCTGTCCAGACCACCAATTCACTCAGCAGGGCAAAGCCGATGAGGAGCGGTACGACACGGCGGTTCCAATGGGTATATGCAGCATAGCTCAGCGGAAACCAGATCAGCCCGATAAATCCAAGATCAGTTCCAATAAACTGAGCATTATCCCAGAAGATTTTACCGGATAGGGTAGGGGTAAGTAGTTCAAAGATATACCCGATTGACCAGATTGTGCCTCCCACACAGAGTAACACAAAGGGGTAGGCCGCCGGGGTGTTGCGGTGCTGCCACGCATAGGTTGCAAAGCCCACTTGGATCAGGGCTGAGCACACAAGAAGGAACAGAAAATATTGATACGGATTCATCTTTTGTTTTTCTTAAAGGTATAAACAGCCTATATATATGGGGAGGCTGCATATATATAGTAAGATTATTATACCTTGATTTTATCAAATATTCAGAATATATCACTATTATGCAAAGTATTAAAAAAGAAAACTATCATGTCTTTCTACTAAGAAAATATTCTCGTTCGTAAAATATCTATTTTGATAAAAAATCTGTATAAATAGTTGCAAGGCCTGAGTATTTTTGATGTTTAAGATGGTTAGCAGGGATTAAAAGTGATGCTTATTGCGATTGCACACCGCCCGTCTGAGATATATATGAGGTAAGCAGTCGTTCAAGTACCGCTGCGGCAGATGTTCGAACACGCATTTCAGACACACGTCCCTGCCCGGAGCTGTCTGATAATGCGTGTTCAGCGATCAGCGTAGCACGGCGTATGCTGCTACGCTACAGACTACTTCACACTTACCCCACTTAAGATACTGATACGTTCAACCCTGTGTGTACACACTTTTTATATCCATACATTTTTATAATATACCTGATAAAAAAGCATAATACAAGTGCAAGCATAGTTCTTTCAAGAAACATGTCATCGTAGCGCATGCCAGAAATCATTTTGAATAACAGGTTTGTAAAGCCATAAAATACGCCATGTAGCGTATACGCTACAACAAGCATGATATGATAATGTAAGGCTGCGATAACAGGGGAAGTTTGCAATACTCCAGAGGACTGCCGCCTCGGGGACGCTTGCCGAACCACCCTTTCTCTACTACGAGGTTAGGAGCATGGTTTATCAAACTGGCACCTCTAACGACCCCTATGCAGAAATAGCTCGTTTACGCCAGCAACTTGCCGATGCGGAGTATGAACGTGATCAGGTGTGGGCCATCCTTGAGCACGCCCCGGATCTGATCTGCATCTTCGACCGCACAGTACACCGCTTCAGTTTCATCAACAATGCATCGCAGAGCCAGACCACAAGAACCCACCCCCACGATGCTCAGGCGGACGATGGGAGTGATGGTGTTGTAGTGCATCCCGATGATAACGAGCAGCTTGAAGCAGTTGCCCAGCATCTCGATGCTGCTCGTAGCGACACCGTCACCTGGAAGGCACGCCTGCACGCCCCGGATGGACAATGGCTCTGGTACCGCTTCCGGAGCCGTGTCTTTCAGCGCGATGCCGATGGCAACGTTACCCATATCATTTCAACCGGGCATGATGTGACTGCCGAATGTGACCGCGCGGAGGAGTTGCGCCGCAATCAGGTGCTGTTGCAAAAATTGCTCGATAACATGCCCATCTCTATTGCATTAACCGATATGGAAGGCCGTATCAGGCTCGTCAATAAGAATGTGCTACGCAATCTGAACCGGACTGAAGCCGAGGTGATCAACCATTTTCAGGAGGACATCCTCCCGCCGGGGCACACCTTTGATGTACCGCACCTGATCCAGACTCTGAGCGAAACAGATGGCCCACTGATTATTGAGTCCCATTTTCCATTACCGATAGGGTGGCGATCCTATGAAGTTTGCTTATTTGTTATTCCCGATGATGCTGGTACGCCAACTGCCATTGCTGCCGTGTCGATTGATATCACACAACGCAAGCAGACTGAAGAAGCCCTCCGCCAGAGCGAAACACGTCTGCGCTTCCTGCTTTCCGAGGGGCCGGTAGCAATCTATAGTTGTCGCACGTATGGCGACTATGGGGCCACCTTTATGAGCGAAAATGTCAGCACTCTGCTCGGCTACCCGCCCCATCTGTTCACCGATGAATCGGATTTCTGGGCCAGCAACATTCACCCGGATGATAGAGCACGTGTCTTCGATGGTATCCAGCATGTCTTCGCACACGATATACACAGCCATCAGTACCGCTACCGCCATCAGGATGGCAGCTATCGCTGGATGTACGACTGCCTGCGCCTGATTCGCGATGCGAACGGGCAGCCAGTCGAAATGATTGGCTTCTGGGAAGATATCACCGAAGAGGTACAGATTGAGCAAGAATTGCAGGAATACCGCGAACTGCTAGAGCAGTTTGTTGCTGAACAGACTGCCGAACTGCGCGATGCGAATCAGCGCTTGTACTTCCACATTGAAAACTCGCCGCTTGCTGTTATCGAGTGGGATCAGAACTGGATTGTACAGCGCTGGTCGGGGCAGGCCGAGGCAATCTTTGGCTGGGCCGAGTCGGAAGTGCTGGGGCGGCACTATGGCGAGTGGCGCTTTGTGTATGAAGAAGATGTCGGCAGCGTTGATGTTATGTTATCGCATCTGGCCGAAGGTGCAATGCCCCGCATCGCAACCCGGAACCGTAACTATACGAAGGACGGGCGCATTATTGTCTGCGATTGGTACCATTCGGCATTACTTGATGCAGCAGGCAACTTTGTTTCAACGTTCTCGCTGGTGCAGGATGTAACCAACTATGTCCAGGCAATGAATGCCCTGCGCGAAAGCAAGGCGCGGCTCCGCTCGATTGTTGAGAACTTTCCCAATGGATCGGTGTATCTCTTCGACCACGGCCTGCGCTTCTTGATTGCAGACGGTATGGAACTGCGGGAAGTTGGCTTCGACCCGGCCGAGGTGGAGGGGCGTACCCTGGCAGAAACGCTAGATGCTGAAGCCACTGCGCTGCTTGAGCCCTACTATCGGCAGGCATTGGCAGGGCAGACCAACAGGCTCGAACTTGAATCGATGGGGCGCTCCTATCAGATCTATTTTGTGCCGGTCTATGGCCCGGACAAAACGATTATTGCAGGGTTGGTCATGTCGCAAAATATCACCGAACAGAAACAGGCTGAGGCGGAACTGGCCGAATTGAACCGTACCCTGGAGTTGCGCGTCCGTGAACGTACCGAAGAGCTTGAACTTGCGAATGTCGAGCTTGCCTACGCCAACCGCGCCAAAGACGAATTTCTGGCAACGATGAGCCACGAACTTCGCACGCCACTCAATGCGATTCTGGGCCTGTCGGAAATCTTGCTTGAAGAGTTCCATAGCCCGCTCAGCCAGCGGCAACGCGGCTACCTGACAACGATTCAGGAAAGCGGGCACCATCTGCTGAGCCTGATCAACGATATTCTCGACCTTTCGAAAATCGGGTCGGTGCACGACGAACTCCATATCGATTCAGTCGTTGTGCATAGTGTCTGTCTTGCTGGTATTCGCATGGTGCAACAACTGGCCCGCAAAAAGAACCTGACAATTGCACAGAACTTTGATAAGCAGGTGGTGCTGATGCACACCGATGAGCGCCGCCTGAAGCAGATCCTGGTGAACCTGCTGAGCAATGCCGTCAAGTTTACACCGGAAGGCGGGCAGGTGGGCCTGGAAGTGCGTGGCGATATTGAGCGACAGGTGGTAGAATTCACTGTATGGGATACGGGCATTGGCATTGCGCCGGAACATGTAGAAACCATCTTTCAACCCTTCTTTCAGCTTGATCAGGGGTTGTCGCGGCAATACGAAGGCTCTGGCCTGGGGTTGACACTGGTAGCGCGGTTGGTCCGGATGCAGCAGGGCACTATTCAGGTTGAGAGCGCACCCGGTGCGGGGAGCCGCTTCACAGTGACACTGCCCTGGCAAAAAGCCGGAAGCAATCCTGTATCATCGAACGAGGCCGTAGCGGAGCTATGGACGCCTGTTCATCAGGGCGAGGCACCCTCAACAGACGGGCCGCTGCTGCTGCTGGTTGAAGATAATGGCCTGACCATTAAGATGATGCGCGAGTATCTGCAACACAGGGCTTTCAGGTGCAGGTGGCGTACAACGGTCAGGAAGCGACTCGATATGCTAGAGCTTCCCGTCCGGCCCTGATCTTGATGGATATTCAGATG
>JAAUSQ010000024.1 GCA_012033195.1 Chloroflexaceae bacterium | reverse complement strand
CCCTCCGCAAGAGGGGTGCTTTTGTTTTGCCCGATGTATTCCGCGCACAGTGCAGAGCAGGGGAACCGGAGATACAAAAAAGCCTTGCTGTGTTCAGCAAGACTTGTCTGCTTTTTATGCATATGGCTGGGGAACAGGGACTCGAACCCCAACTACCTGAGCCAGAATCAGGCGTTCTACCGTTAAACTATTCCCCAACGGGAGTGGTGCCGAAGGTGGGAGTTGAACCCACATGGACTTTCGTCCACTACGCCCTGAACGTAGCGCGTCTGCCATTTCGCCACTTCGGCTCGGCACATTGCTAGAGTATATACTACTCATCCTGTTTTGTCAACGGCTCGGGTGCATCAATTTCCAGTCTCTTTTCGGCCCGTTGGAGTTTGATCAGCAGTGCCATACCAAGCGCCAGCGCTTCGAGTGTAGCAGTGATGGTGAAGCCCAGCGGAATAGCAAGCACGCCCGCCGAAGGTAATAGCAGCGTTATCACACCGATACGCGCTAGCAGTTGCCCGTGTTGATAAGCAGCGGTGTACGTGTATCGTGCAGCGCGATCAGGCCGCGTGTGAGTATCTCGGTGGCGATAGCGGCAGGTAGCGCCAGCGCATAGGCCAGTAGCAGTGCAAAGGTCAGGTCACCGGCGGCAGCATCAAACTCGCCGCCCTCAAACAGAATACGGATAGTTAGCCGCCCGAACAGCCACAGTCCAGCGATAGTTACTGCGCCAAGTGCTAGCGCTACGGTGGTGGCCCAGAGCGCGGTGCGCCGGACAGCCCGCCAGTTGCGCTCAACAACATACGTTGCCATACGTGGGAAGGCAGCCTGCCCAATCGCGACACCAAACAGGCGCGTTGGTACACCAATCAGCAGAAAGGCGTTGTAAAGTGCAGTGACGCTCCCCTCCTGGGCCAGTGATGCATAGCGATTATCGACAATACCGCCGCCATAGTTGACCACGCTCGACAGACCGTTGGGGATGATGAGGCGAATAACTTCGCGCAGGTCGGCATCGTGCAGGTTCCAGACAGGCCGATAGCGAAAGTTTTGCCACCACAGCCCCGGCAGCAGGATAGCCAGTTGCAGCAGCGCATCACACACCGCCCCGATTGCTGGCCCGAAAATACCAATTTGCGGGAAGAGCATCGTCACCAGAATGCCGATGATGAGGGTTAGATTATGAACGGCGATGGCGATACCGGGGAGCAAAAACTGGTTGCGACTGATCAGCACCGCCGTTGCCACACTGACCACAACCACCAGCAGCAATTCGAGCATCAGAATGCGGGTGAGCAGCGCAGTGAGGGCGCGGGTCGGCTGGTTGAAGCCAGGAGCCAGCACATAATCAACGAACCACGGTGCAACCGCAATGCCAAGCAGAACCAGGGGGGTAATGACTACCAGCAGGGTTGTTGCGACCAGATTGACCAGGCGCTGTTCGGCAGCCGACCCGCGTGCATAGGCCACCCCAAGCAGCACCGGAATCATGGCATTGGCAAGGGTGCCGCCCGTAAGGAGCGTTGCTATCGTTTCGGGTAGGCGAAAGGCTGAGTGGTAGGCATCGGCTGTTGGGTTCAGCCCGAACTGCCGATTCAGTAACATCTGCCGTACCACCCCCAGGCCCGCCGAGATAAGGAAGGCCACCATCAGGATGGTTGAACCTTCGGCAACACTGAACTGCCGCAGCAACAACCCGATCAGGGGGTGCCGGGGATGGGCAGGAGTGGCCGCCACCGCATGGGGTGGGGTGGCTTCGTCGCCGACTGAACGGGCGATATCATCGATACTCATGCGGTAGACGTGCTCCTGAAAGGGAAGCAAGTTGCACATCTTGAGCATAACACACCGGGCGCGTTGCGTCTACCAGCATTGCGGGTAAACTAGGCACAAATTGCCTGTTATTCATGCTTGCAGAGAATGAAGGTCTGTGGTACAATCCTATATCAGTGCGCACGGAGCGTATTTTTTATGTGTGCCGGCGTAGCTCAATTGGCAGAGCAACGGTTTTGTAAACCGTAGGTTCAGGGTTCGATTCCCTGCGTCGGCTCCAGTCAATACAATGTGCATCATCCGGGTCGATGCCCGAGTGGCTAAAGGGGGCGGTCTGTAAAATCGCTGGCTTACGCCTACGCAGGTTCGAATCCTGCTCGGCCCACCATTAGTATGCTGAATGACTGAGGCGACGCGGGCATGCCCCTGCCCGAACACGAACTTTTACAACTGTACTACGACCAGCGGCTATCAATGCAACAGATAGCCAATCAGTATGGCTGTAGTGTCAATAAGGTTGTGTACTGGATGCAGCGCTATAGTATCGCACGGCGCGGCTCTGCTGATGCGATGTATGCTTACCGCAACTCCACCGGCGACCCGTTTACTATTCGGATGCCTGCCACGCCCGCCGAGTGGAAGCTGTTTGGGATCGGCATCGGGTTGTATATGGGGGAAGGCTCAAAGAAGAAGCCATATCGTGTAGCGCTCGCAAATACAGATCCAGTTGTGCATCGAGTATTTATACATTTTTTGGAGCAGTTTTGTGGTGTAAACCGTGCGCAATTATCAGCAGAACTCAATATTTATGCCGAACAAGATGTAGCTGCTACGATTGATTGATGGATAAATGAGCTTGAACTTTCGCGGAGTCAGTTTTATAAGCCGCAAGTGCGAAAAACAAAAAGTGGTAGCTACACTAATCGTAGCGAGTATGGTACACTGACAGTAATATTCAATAATGTCAGGCTATGGCACATAATTAACCAGTGGCGTCTGGTGGCCGATAAAGGACTTACGCCCACGTAGCTCAGTAGGTAGAGCACGTCTTTGGTAAAGACGAGGTCACGGGTTCGAATCCCGTCGTGGGCTCCACAATTTAGCGAAAGCAGATTGTACCAGAGCAAAAGCAAGTTAAGACGATTATTCATCCGATAAGGAGTTGTATTAGATGGCAAAGCAGAAGTTTGAGCGCACCAAGCCGCACCTGAACGTCGGCACCATCGGGCACGTCGATCACGGCAAGACGACCTTGACCGCGGCGATTACCAAGGTGCTCTCGCTGCGTGGCGCAGCCCAGTTCTTCGCCTACGACCAGATTGATAATGCGCCTGAGGAGCGCGCGCGTGGCATTACTATCGCTATTCGCCACGTCGAGTACCAGACCGAAACGCGCCACTATGCCCACGTCGACTGCCCTGGGCACGCCGACTACATCAAGAATATGATTACCGGCGCAGCCCAGATGGATGGTGCGATCTTGGTCGTCTCGGCCCCCGATGGCCCGATGCCCCAGACCCGTGAGCACATCCTGCTCGCTCGTCAGGTGCAGGTGCCCGCTGTGGTGGTCTTCCTCAACAAGCTCGACCTGATGGACGACGAAGAACTGCTCGAACTGGTTGAGATCGAACTGCGCGAACTACTCAGCAAGTACAACTTCCCTGGCGATGACATTCCGATTGTTCGGGGGAGTGCGCGTGCTGCGCTGGAAAGTGCTAGCAAGGACATTAACGCACCGGAATACAAGCCGATCCTGGACTTGATGGATGCGGTGGATAGCTACATTCCGACGCCGGAGCGCGACCTGGACAAGCCGTTCCTGATGCCGATTGAAGACGTGTTTGGCATCAAGGGGCGTGGCACGGTGGTCACGGGCCGGGTGGAGCGCGGTCGGGTGAAGATGAGTGACACGATTGAAATCGTGGGGATGACGACCGAGGCCCCGACCAAGACGGTGGTGACGGGGGTAGAAATGTTCCAGAAGGTGCTGGACGAAGGCATCGCGGGGGACAACGTGGGGTGTCTGTTGCGCGGTGTGGAGCGGCGGGACGTGGAGCGCGGGCAGGTGTTGTGTGCGCCGGGAAGCATCAAGCCGCACGCGAAGTTTGAGTCGCAGGTGTACGTGCTGAAGAAGGAAGAAGGCGGACGACACACGCCCTTCTTCAAGGGGTATCGGCCACAGTTCTACATCCGGACAACGGACGTGACGGGGTCGGTACAGCTCCCGGAGGGGATGGAGATGGTGATGCCGGGGGACAACGTGCAGATGGTAGTGGAGCTGATTGTGCCGGTCGCGTTGGAAGAGGGGTTGCGGTTCGCCATTCGTGAAGGCGGGCGCACCGTCGGCGCGGGGGTGGTCAGTCAAGATCCTGGACTGACGTTGTACCGATTATCCAATTAACAAACCCTGCGGAATAAAGGGATTTCATGACCGTAGTAAAACAAAAAGAGAAAGAACAGCAGCGTGACACCGGCGTTGTCCAGCTTTTTCGGGACACGCGGGCCGAGCTTAAGAAAGTTGTCTGGCCCACTCGCGAAGAGACAGTGCGCCTCACTATTCTGGTGCTGTTTGTCTCCGCTTTGGTTGGTGTGTTCCTGTTTGGAGCAGACAGCATTTTCCTATGGCTCTATACCCTGCTGGTGAGCCTCGTTTAAGTGAGGCGTCGCCTATTGCAATGAACCGCAGGTGGTGTAACTGCTACACCACCTGCTTCTGATGAGGAAGACCTGTGACGGATCAAGACGAAGCCGCAATACAGATACCCAACGAAGAAAAACGCTGGTACGTCATCCATACCTATTCCGGGTATGAAAACAAGGTCAAGCAGAACCTTGAGCACCGGATTGACTCGATGGAGATGCACGACCAGATTTTTCGGGTGATCGTGCCAACCGAAGAAGAAATTGAGATCAAGAACGGTCAGCGGCGCGTAGTAAGCAAAAAGATTTATCCGGGTTATGTGCTGGTGCAGATGCGCCTGACCGACGACTCGTGGTATGTGGTGCGTAATACGCCCGGTGTCACGAGCTTTGTGGGGCACGGCAACCGCCCGGTGCCGCTTGAGGATAACGAAGTCAAAACGATTCTTAAGCAGATGGAAGCCGAAGCGCCCAAGGTGCGCGTCAGCTATCAGGTGGGGCAGGCCATCAAGATTACCGATGGGCCGTTCACCGATTTTGAAGGCGTGGTTGATGCAATAGACCACGAACGCGGACGTGTGCGGGTGCTGGTGTCTTTCTTCGGACGCGAGGCCCCGATTGACCTCGACTTTTTGCAGGTAACACGTCTGGTCGATTAACGAGAGCATGCTTGTGCAGGCGTAAAACGCGAGGATGCCACGCCTTGCGTTTTGCGTCTTTTATGTGGAATGTAACGAGGAGTAACAGCCGGTGGCGAAGAAACTGGTAGCGATTGTTAAAATTCAACTGATGGCAGGCAAAGCCACGCCTGCGCCGCCTGTTGGCCCTGCGCTGGGTCAGCACGGTATTAACATTATGGGCTTTGTGAAGGAATATAACGCCAAGACTGCTGATAAAGTGGGCAGCGTGGTGCCTGCGGAAGTGACCATTTATAGTGACCGCTCCTTCAACCTGCGCCTGCTCACCCCGCCTGCTGCCGACCTGATTCGGAAGGCTGCTGGTGTGCCGCGTGGTTCGGCGATGGCAGCCCGTACGATGGTTGGCAAGCTGACCTGGAAACAGGTGCAGGAGATTGCCCAGGAAAAGATGCCCGACCTAAACACCGATGATATGGAGCAGGCCAAAAAGATTATTGCAGGCACGGCGCGTAGTATGGGCATTCGTGTTGTTGACGAATAATGAAGCTTATAGCAAAGTGGGAGGGCTGCGGCCCGTTGGTACCACTAGGAGGAACCCGATGCCGAAGCATGGCAAAAAATATCTAGAGGCGCTCAAGAAAGTTGACCCGATGCGCCTGTATACTCCCGATGAGGCGCTGCAACTCGTGCGCGATACATCGTATGTGAAGTTCGACTCGACCGTCGAAGTGCATATGCGCCTAGGTATTGACCCGCGCCACGCCGACCAGAATATTCGTACCACGGTGGCGCTGCCGCATGGTACTGGTAAGTCGATGCGTGTACTGGTCTTTGCACAGACGGATGGTGTACGCATTGCCGAAGATGCCGGGGCCGATGTGGTGGGGAATGACGAACTGATCGCCCGCATCGACAAAGAAAACTTCTTTGACTTTGATGTTGCGATTGCAACCCCCGATATGATGAGCAAGGTTGGGCGACTGGGCCGTAAACTTGGCCCGCGTGGGTTGATGCCCAACCCGAAAAGTGGTACAGTGGTACAGCTTGATGATCTGGCGAATACTATCCGTGAGGTCAAGGGCGGACGGGTTGAATTCCGTAACGACCGCACCGGTCTGCTGCATGTGGCCATTGGTAAGCTGAGCTTCAGTGATGAGCAGCTTTACCAGAATATGGCAACCTTGATGGATGCAGTACGGGTTGCCAAGCCGAGCGGTGCCAAGGGTACCTATATTCGGACTGTTACACTGACCAGCACGATGGGGCCGGGTGTATCGGTAAGCCCCAGTGAAGCACAGGCGATGAAGGTATAGTTTATAACCAGAACCGATAAGAACAACCGCATACAAGCTACTCAAGACAGTTGGTGCAGCCTGCCTGCTTAAAGGGAATCCCGCCAACCGAGGTGGTGTAAAGGGCATCTTGCGATGCCCGCCAGTATGCAACCAGCGTTCGGTGTGTCGCGCACGTTTGTGCGGGCGGCATCAGGCTCTGTGTTGCTGTGCAAAAACAACTGGCCGCCATGTCTTGAGACGTGGCGGCTTTTGTATGTTTCAAAATCGATTGTCAGTCTCTATCTTGTCGAAAGGAGGTGAATGCAGGTGCCAACAGCAAAAAGGTTGCAATTGTTGACGAACTTACCGAGAAGATGTCGCGCATGCAATTTGCAGTGGTTGCCGATTATCGTGGCATGTCCATGGAAGATCTGGCCGACTGGCGGGCCAAGATGTTTGAGCAGGGGGCCGAGATTATCGTTGCCAAGAATACACTGCTCCGCATTGCCGCCCGTAACACTGGTTCCGATGCGATGGAACCGCTTCTGAAGGGGCCAACCTCGGTGATGTTTGTTTATGATAACGTTGCTGTCGTTGCCAAGGCGTTTAATGCCTATGCACGCGATCACGATAAAATCAAGGTTCGCGGTGGTTTGCTTGGCCGCAGCATGGTCAAGACCGAAGACCTCGCGGAAGTTGAGAAAATGCCCAAGAAGGAAGCGGTGATCGCCCAGATCTTGGGTGGGTTGGTCTTGCCACTGTCGGGTGTGGTCAACGCAATCAATGCCCCGGTTGCCAATCTGGTTGGCATTATCGATGCGCCCGCCCGCGATGTGGTTGGTATCCTGAGCGCCGTGTCAAACGACGTGGTAGGTGTCTTGCAGGCTCGGATTATGCAGTTGCAGGCTGCCGAGGCCGAGGGATAGTCGGACTGTTTTTGATTGTTCATAATAGGCTCTTGATACAGATATTGAGAAAGGGAAGTATTCACAATGGCGAGCGATAAGGTATTGGAAGTATTGAGCGCAATTGAGTCGCTCAACGTGCTGGAACTGGTCGAACTGAAGCAGGAGATGGAGAGCAAGTGGGGGGTTACTGCGGCGGCTCCGATGGCAATGCCGATGGGTATGCCGATGGGCATGCCGATTGCGGCTCCTGCGGCGGCGGATGGCGGCGGCAACGGTGCGGCTCCGGCTCCGGTTGAAGAGAAGACCGAGTTTGATGTCATTCTGACGGACATTGGCGCACAGAAGATCCAGGTGATCAAGGCCGTGCGTGAGCTGACCAACCTGGGCCTGAAAGAAGCCAAGGAACTGGTCGAAGCAGCACCCCGTCCGGTGAAGGAAGGTGTCAGCAAGGAAGATGCCGAAGATGCCAAGAAGCGCCTGGAAGAAGCCGGTGCCAAGGCCGAAGTCAAGTAACCTGTACCGCTAAACTGATTACGTGGCCCGCCCTGTCAATGATAGGGCGGTTTTTTATAGTGCGGGCTATTGCGAGCGTATTGTGTTACTATTGAGTCAAAAGTTGTTGTTGATCCTGACCCGCAAAACCAAAAAAGATGACCGTAAGGTACTTGGTAACAAGATTAACGTCGCGGGCACAATGTGGTATGATACAGCTATACTCATCATATCAGCCATTGCTCTCGTTCTTTCTAACCTTCTATAATGGGTTCAGGTGATGCCGACATCTGCCAGCAGCGAGTCTTTACGATGCACCGCCCATTTTCCTCTCTGGGCAGTGCGCTGCGGCTCCGCCTACCCCTGTAGCTGGTGTATAACACAGAAGGCGACTGTATGACATTTGATAAATTACCCGCCGCCGAGCGGCCACCAGCACTGAATGCGCTGATGGCCTATCCTCATCTTTTAGATGCAGTCGCTGAAAGCATGTATGCTCAGACGCAACTCGTTGTTACCCGGGCGCGTCGCCTGACGGGGCAGCGGGCCGTCCTGATCGAAATTGATGCTATTTTGCAAACCCAGCAGCACGGTCTGGTTATGATCGAGGGGCCGGCTGGCAGTGGTATCACAACCCTGCTGGCCTATATTGCAACGACCCGTCCGGTAGCGTACTGGTTTGCCAACCACGATGCCGAAATGGGTGCCGCAACGCTTGCCGCGCAACTGATCACCCTGTATCGGCTCAGTGTGCCACTGGTGCCGCCTGCTATCCAGAGCGATGCCACCGTCTTTGAACACTTGCTCGAAAAAGTAAGCGAACAGACCACACCCGACACCCCCTGTGTTATTGTGATTGACGCCCCCACCGACCATATACAGCCCCATCGCGTGCTGCCGATGGTGCTGCCGCGTGTGTTGCCGCCCAATATTGTGATAATTTATAGCTGTTTGTCGGGCGAACGACCGCCCATCTCGCCTGTGCTCCGCATTACGCTGCCCAAACCTGGCAGTGCCGCCCTGCGTGATCAGTCGCAGGTGTTGCTGCGGATGGGTTGCTCTACAGATACACTGATTTCGCTGGTCCGCGTGGCACAGGGCAACTTCCGCTATCTGCACCTTGCCTATGCGCTGGTACGCGCCGGACTGACCACCCCTAGTGATCTCCGACCGGGCCTCGATTTTCTATATACCATCTGGTGGCGCAGCCTGGATGCCACCGGGCAACGACTGGCACGCTTGCTCGCCGTGGCGGGCGAACCGCTCCCGCTCACCTTCTGCACGGCACAGCTTGGCACCGACCCGCGCCCCCTGTTGCGGCAGTGGGCAACTCTGGGCATTGTGGCTGTCGATGAGCAGACCGTCGCCTACGATCACTGGAGTGTCAGCGATTATTTTGCCCGCCAGCAACCCAACGAACTGGCCCAACTCCACGCCGAAATAGCCGCTCTGGGGTATGGCGATTTTATGACCCACGGCGCAGTGCCCCAACTGCCAGGGATACCTAGTGCGGTGCTGCTGGCAGAGACAGACAGCGTCCAGACAGCGTATCTCACCCAACAGTTTGCCCGCCACGCCGCCCTCAGCACCCGCCGCACCCGTGCCGAATTGCTGCCCATGGTGGCAACGCGCCCCTGGGTACGTGCCCGTGAGCGCCGTAGCGCTACCACGTTGCCCGCTGCCAGTGATGTAGCCTGGGAGTTGCGCGAGGCAGTGAGCAGCACCGATCAGCCAGTAGCGCGACTGGTACGCGCTGCCGTGCTCACCGGTACGCTGGTATCGCTCGCACGCACGATGAAGCCCGATGCAGCGGTTGCTGCGCTGCACGCCGCTATTGAAACACTGGGCCGCGAGCCGGCCTTGAAGCAGGTACGCACCCTGGTTGATCAGTTGCCCGATAGCCATATCAAGGCGCAGGTGTTGCGCCAGCTTGGGGAAGCCTGCTACGAACTGAAGATGCGTACGGCGGCGATGCGCTTGCTGGCGCAGGCGCTTGATATTGAAGAGATCCGCCTGCCCAAAGCCTGGGATGAGCAGCGTGATATGGTGCATACCGAACTGGCCCGCGCTGCGCTCAGCCTGGAAGCGGTGGATATTGCGCTAGAGATTGGCACCCGCATCGGGCATAACGAGCGGCGCGGCGTGCTGGAGACGCAGGTAGTACGCTGGCTGCTTGAGCGTGGCAATGTAGACCGCGCCCGGGCTGTTGCAAGCGCTATCGAGCACGAGAGCCTGTGTGCATGGGCACTCTCGGAAGTGGCAGTGAGCACAGCGCGACAGGTTGACCCGGAAGCCGCCGATGCAGTGCTGGCGCTGATCAAGTCGGAGACAGCCCGCGCCTGGGCCGAAATTGAACTGGCCTGCTACCTGGCCCGTACCAATGAAGTGGCAGCCCGCGCCCGTATTGATAAGCTCGAAAACCAGAACCAGCGTGACCGGGGATTGGCGCAATTGGTGCAGGTATTGGCCGATACCGCCAAAGACGGCGATGCACTGGATGCCGCCGCACAGATCAACGATGTTGCCACCCGTGTCTCGGCCCTGCTCGACTTGCGGCTGCGGCTGGAAGGCCTGGTAGCAATGCTGGCCCTTGAGCAGGCGACCTCGGTGATTGACCGGCTTGAGCGCGATGTGCAGGTACCGCTGGTGGCGATGCTCGCCGCGTCATACGCATCGCTGGGCAAGCAGGACGAGGCCCACAATGTAGCAGAACAACTGGTGGCAGGCGAAGAGCGTGACCGCGCCTTCTCGCGGGTGGCGGTGGCGATGGGGCAGAACGGCGACTTTAGCGGTAGCCTGGAAATTGTCCGCAACCTGAACGATACCGACGAGCGCGACTGGACATTGCACGAACTGGTGCGTATTCACGCCGAGCACGAAAACTGGCGTTCTGCGCGTGAGTTGGCACTGGAAATTGACTCCGACCAGCAACGCGCCCGCACCCTCGCCGATCTGGTGATTGCTCAGGCACGCAATGACAACGTGCTTGCGGCGCTCAAGCTGGCGCAGTCCATCCGGGTGCGTGATGAATATGTGCGGGCACTGACGATGATTGCACCGATCCTGGTGGCCGCCGGACACACACAAACAGCGCTCAAGCTGGTGCAAGAGCCGGAAGACGACAATCCCGAACACCAGTTTACCCCCGTGCAGCAGAGCCGTTATATGGCGGTGGTTGCGGCAGCGCTGGCCAATCGCGGCGATCTCAACCAGGCGCGAGAACTGCTGCCCATTATGCGGCATCCGCTCGACCATGCGCGGGCCTGCCTCACGATTGCCGAAGCCGCGATCCTCCACGATGATACACAGATGTATAATGCACTTGGTATGGCATTGAGCGTGGCACTGTATGGGCGCGACGAAGTGATGCGGATGTTGCCCCAGGCGGCTCCGGTCATCGCTGCCATCGGCGGCGCGGCCCTGCTGAATGAGGTATCAGCTATAGTAGAGGAGTTAGACAACTGGTGAGTAATCTAACGACTTCCGACACCCGGCACGCGCCTTCCAATGGTACTCACTCGATAGGTTCTGACAATAATACAACGCCCCCATCGCGCCGCCGCCCGACATTCCGGGCGGTGCTGGCTGTTCTGGCAATACTCTGGAGTATGCAGCTAGCCGGCCTGTTTGCGACAATGGTCTGGTCACAGTCGCCCCCTGAGATCACCGCCGAAACACCCGACGAGGCCGCGAATGATAATGATAGTGTTGTGATACGCATCACTGCCAGCACGCCCGCCGATGTGCAGCTTGTGATCGCGCAGGGGCTTGACCTGCTCGAAATGCGCGACGGCGACGATCTGTTTGCACTGGTTGCACGCGGCGATATTGCAGCGCTACAAGCGCTTGGTCTCGCCGTGCGGGTGGATGCCGAGCAGACCGCACTGTTGGCGCAGGCCAGCCTGCAAACCTTTTTTGAAGGCTACAGCACGGTTGAAGAAACTGAGCAGTTTTTGCAGACGATGGCGGCAACCTACCCCGACCTGACCACGCTGCACGACTTTGGCGATTCGTGGGTGAAGTTGCAGAGCGATGGCACGGCAGGGTACGATCTCTGGGCGCTGCATATTACCAACAAAAACCGCACGGAAGAAAAGCCCGTGTTTTTTCTGCTGGCAACCATCCACGCCCGCGAGATTGTTGTCTCCGAAATAGCCACCCGCTTCATCGCGCATCTGCTGGAAAACTATGGCAGCGACCCCGATATTACCTGGCTGGTTGATGAGCACGACATTGTGGTGGTACCGATGCTCAACCCGGACGGGCACAAGCTCGCCGAAGAGGGGCTATTCCATCGCAAAAACCTTAACGATAGTCATGGCAGCAATTGCGCCAATCCATCTACAACCTTCAACCAGATTGGTGTTGACCTGAACCGCAACTTTGCCTATGCCTGGGGCACCGTCAACTCGCCCGACACAAGCCCATGCAGCGCCGTCTATCCTGGCCCATCAGCCGCCTCGGAGCCAGAAACGCAGGCAGTGCAAGCGTTGATTGCCGAGCTTTTCCCCGACCGACCCCGCCCCGCCGATGGCCTGCCCGTGCCACCCGATACCAGTGGCGTCTTGATCAGTATGCATTCGTATTCGGACATTGTGCTGTGGCCGTGGGGCAACACCCTGGAACCGGCCCCCGATGCCGAGGCCCTAGAGCGACTGGGCCAGCAGTTGGCAGCCTTTCCACGCTATCAGGCATCGCAGAGCATCGAACTATACCCGACCTCTGGCACGACGGATGACTGGTCGTATGGCGAGCTTGGCATTGCTTCGTACACCTTCGAGATCGGGCCGAGTCGGGGAGCCTGCGGAGGCTTTATGCCGCCCTATCGCTGCCTTGATGAAGGCGACCTCGGCGGCTTCTGGGCGCGCAACCTGCCCGCCCTGCTCTATGCAGCGCGTGTTAGCAGCGCACCCTACAGCATTCCGGCAGGCCCGCTGCTCAATATGGACGGGGTGCAGATTGTGACCGATACCAGCACACTGACGCTGACCCTGACGCTGACCGAGACAACGACACCGATCTCGAACACCGTGTTATATGTTGGGGCAACGCCGCAGAACAACGGTCTTGCGGTTAGTATGGCACCTGTCACCAGTACTGTCCCTCTGACGAATACCAGCCAGCGCTGGCGGGCCGTGCTGCCGATTGATGCTATTTATACAGCGTGCGATAGCGATCCCATTGGTACCTGTCTGGTGGCGCAGGAGGAGGTACCGCTGTTGCTGCTGCGGGGCCAAGATGCGGCGGGCAACTGGGGGCCGTTCGCGGCGGTGTGGGCGCGTTCGACAGTAGCGCCACCACCGCCCCGCGAACCAACCAACAATACCACACTGCGCTGGTTGCCGCGTGTGCTGCGGTAGCGCTCCCCGCACCTCCGGCCCCGTTCCTCTATCGTGGGGAGCAGGGCTAGGGGGTGCGGGGCAGCACGTCTACCCCCGGCGTACAATCAGGCTCTTGCCTGTCATTGCGGCGGCCTTTTCAACGCCCATCATATCCAGCAGGGTGGGCACCACATCGGCCAGCCGCCCGCCCGAACGCAGCGAGATATCGCCCTTGCTCAAGCCGATACCTTCGGGGGCAGCGAGAATGCACGGCACCGGGTTGGTAGTGTGGGCCGTGTGGGGGCCGCCCGTTTCCAGGTCAATCATCATTTCGGCGTTGCCGTGGTCGGCAATAATCAGCGCTGCACCGCCGCGCTCCAGAATGGCCGGGATGACCCGACCCAGACAGGCATCCACCGTGTTGCACGCCTTGATAATAGCTTCCTGCACACCCGTGTGTCCGACCATATCGGGGTTGGCATAGTTCACAATAATGAAGTCGTACTTATCGCTCTCAATCGCCTTCAGCAGTTCCTGGGTCACGCGCTCGGCGCTCATCTCCGGTTGCAGGTCGTAGGTAGCAACTTCTTTGGGCGATGGCACCAGCACGCGGGCTTCGCCTTCGAAGGGCTGCTCACGCCGCCCGTTAAAGAAGAAAGTAACGTGGGGGTACTTTTCTGTCTCGGCAATGTGGAACTGCTGGAGTCCCGCCTCGCTGACGACCCGTGCCATCGGGTGCTCAACTTCCTGCGGCAGGTAAGCAACGTTCACCGGAACATCTTTCTCGTAGCGGGTCATTGTGACATAATGCAGGTTCTCAATCCGGTCGCCGCGCTGCCAGATCTCGTCAGGCATGGGCTGCCCCTCCGAAGCCTGCTGCTTGTAGTGTTCCTGTACATACTGGTCGAAGTCTTCCTGTACAAAGGCCCGCGTAAGCTGGCGCCCCGGTCGGGGCGGAAGTTGTAAAAGATGATTGCATCACCCGCCGCGACCTTCGCCACAGGTTTGCCGTCGTGCATCATCACGGTAGGCAGGACAAACTCATCGCTCACATCGTCCGCATACGAGGCCTGAATTGCCGAGCGTGCATCGTTGGCAGTTTCGCCCGTGCCCGATACCAGCGCATCATAAGCGCGTCCGGTGCGCTCCCAGCGCTTGTCTCTGTCCATGGCATAGTAGCGCCCGCTGACGGTGGCAACCGTGCCCACGCCGATCCGCTCAATCGCCTGTTCCAGGTTATCGAGAAAATCGAGCGCACTGCGTGGCAGCACGTCGCGCCCATCGAGGAACAGATGGATGTATACCTGCTCCAGACCACGCTGATGAGCCAGTTCCAGTAGCGCATGCAGATGATCCTGGTGCGAGTGAACACCACCCGGCCCGAACAGGCCCAGCAGATGCAGCTTGCTGCCCGTCTGCTCAACGTGATCGAGCGCCCCATTCAGCACCTCGTTTTCGAAGAAGTCGCCGTCGCTGATCGACTTGTTAATGCGGGTATAGTCCTGATACACAACCAGACCAGCGCCGATATTGAGGTGACCCACCTCCGAGTTGCCGATCTGTCCTTCGGGCAGGCCTACATCCATTCCGGAGGCACCAAGCGTCGTAGAGGGGTATTGTTCTGTCCAGCGGTCGACGTGGGGCGTATCGGCGCGGGTCACGCCATTACCGGGGCCAGGTTCGGCCAATCCCCACCCATCCATAATTGCCAGCACAACCGGACGCGGACGAGAAGCTGTTGTCATATGATGATCTCCTCTTGTATTACTTCCGAGAGGCATACGCCCCTTCCAGGTTTAAACATTCATCACACACTATGCTTCAACGCAGCAATACCCGTACCTGCTCTGTTATGTTAATAGCGCATCGCCACAAATCGCTGTACCATTTGTGTTGCGCCAGGGTAGCCGACTGCGTGGTATTCCTGTACAACAGCCTGCACATCGAAGCTGATGCGGTGGTGGGCAATCTGCCAGTCGTGCCCGTCGAAGGTCAGGGTGACATACACCGCACGTGGCACCCCGTCGCGGGGCATACCCACACTCGATACATTCACCAGGGTATAGTCATCGAGGGTACGTACAAACGGCATGTGATAATGCCCGAAGGCGATAATCTGCTGGGTGACCCCTTCGAAGAGCGGGCGCAGCAGCAGCGGGTTGGTGTCGGGCTTGATCTGGCTATACAGATCGCGCGGGTTGGCATGCACCACCAGCAGCGTGTGCCCCGGTGCCGCTTCCACTTCCTGCGAGAAGGGCAGCACATCCAACCATTCCAGGTCTGCGGTGCTAAGCTGGGCGCGGGTAAACTGGCTGCGGTCATCTTGCTGGTGCAGTACATCGCGGTCGGTGTTGCCATCACAAAGCGCGTATTGGGCAGGCTCCGCAGTAGCGCCAGTGCTTCGGCGGGGCGCGGCCCCTGCTCCACCAGGTCACCAGCAACAATGGTCAGGTCGGGGGCGGCGTGGCGGCGTATATCGTTTAGCACCGCTTCCAGGGCGGTGGCGTTGCCGTGAATGTCGGAAAAGAGTACAATCCGCATGGCATCCTCATCGTATGGGGGTGGCGTGCAGTCGGAACCTGTGGCTATTGTAGCATAGATAATTGTGCTATAATCTGCCAGCGTATCGAGAGACACTATGGGGACAGTATGATTGATCGTCCAAGTATTACGGCCTTCTTTCCGGCCTACAACGACGCGGGTACCATCGCCAGTATGGTGGTAGTGGTCCACCGTACCCTGGAAGAAATTACCGACGATTTTGAAGTGATCGTCGTGGAAAATGGCAGCACCGATTATACCGTGGAGGTGCTGGAAGACCTAGCAAAGCGCTATGAGAAGCTGCGTGTGCTCACCCATCGTCAGCCGCTTGGCTATGGTGGGGCGCTGCGGGTGGGCTTTGCCAATGCGACCAAAGACCTGATTTTTTACACCGATGGCGATGCCCAGTACGACCCACGCGAACTCAAGCTCTTGCTGCCTGCTATGCGCGAGCATGTTGATATTGTGAATGGCTGGAAAATCGACCGCAGCGACCCGGTGATTCGGATTGTCATCGGGCGGGTGTACAATCGCCTAGTCAAGACGCTGTTTGACCTGAAGCTGAAAGACGTTGACTGCGACTTCCGCCTGATCCGGCGCGGTGTGTTTGATATTATCGACCTCGAATCGGATAGCGGCACCATCTGCCTGGAGTTTGTGAAAAAGACCGAAGATGCCGGCTTCCGCTACGCCGAAGTGCCCGTGCATCACTTTCACCGTTCGTATGGCAAGAGCCAGTTTTTCAACTTCCCGCGTTTGTGGCGCACGGGTGTGCAGCTTTTGCACCTGTGGTGGAAGCTAAACGTGCGGCAACTCCACAAGCGCCAGATTGCCCAGCGCCGCGCCATCGCTGCCCGCAAGCGCGAGCGTGAACTGGTGGAGGGGTAACGCTCCCCGTGCCGCTCGCGCCGTGAAAGGAGTAGAACAACACTGTGCCAATGTATAGCGGCATCACCAGTGCATTTGTCGGTGCCCGCGTCCTGATAACGGGCGGCATCGGCTTTATCGGCAGCAGCCTCGCCCATCGTCTGGTGGCGGTCGGGGCCGAAGTCACGCTGGTCGATACGCTGATTCCGACCTATGGCGGCAACCTGCGGAACCTGCACGGCATCGAAGCGCAGGTGCGGGTGAATATTGCCGATGTGCGCGACGAACACTCGATGAACTATCTGGTGCAGGGGCACGACTATCTGTTTAATCTGGCGGGGCAAACCAGCCACCTCGACTCGATGCAGGACCCCTACACCGATTTGGAAATTAACTGCCGTGCGCAGCTTTCAATCCTCGAAGCCTGCCGCAAGAACAACCCGCGTATCAAGGTAGTGTATGCCAGCACCCGCCAGATTTACGGCAAGCCCGATTACCTACCCGTCGATGAGCGGCACCTGCTACACCCCACCGATGTGAACGGTATCAACAAAATGGCGGGTGAATGGTACCACATTGTGTACAACAACGTCTATGGTATTCGCGCTACGGCCCTGCGCCTGACCAATACCTATGGCCCCCGTATGCGGGTGAAGGATGCCCGCCAGACGTTTCTGGGTATCTGGATCAAGCGGGTGCTGGATGAGGAGCCATTTCAGATTTTTGGCGATGGGCTACAAATCCGCGACTTTACCTATGTAGATGATTGTGTTGATGCGCTGCTGCTGTCGGCTATCACCGATGGTGCCGATGGGCAGATCTTCAACCTAGGCAGCACCGAGACCATCAACCTGCGCAACCTTGCGGCGCTGCTGGTAGAGGTGAATGGCGGCGGCATCTATGAGCTTGTGCCCTTCCCGCCCGAACGCAAAGTCATCGACATCGGCGACTACTACGGCGACTACCGCCTGATCCAGGGCGGCTCGGCTGGCAACCGCGCATCAATCTGCGTGAGGGACTGCGCCGCACGCTCGACTTCTACCGTGCCAACCGCGAATACTACTGGTAGTCTGCCCCTTTGCACAAAACATCGTATGTGCGAGCTATTCCTGCAACAAAATGAAACCGCCTGCCGTCACATAGCCGGACGGTAGAAATCCAACGTTCCTGCCACGCACGGAACACACAGCAATAGATGTTTATGAAAGGGGCATGTTCGATGAACAACTCACCAACCCAGCGACTGCTGCGAAGCCGTACCGATAAGATGCTCGGTGGTGTTTCGGGTGGTCTGGGGAAATACTTTGGCATTGATGCGGTTATTGTCCGCATTGCGTTTGTGCTGCTCTGCTTTTTTACCAGTGGGCTGGGCCTGTTGATCTATCTCATTCTGTGGGTGATTATGCCACGTGAGCCGCTGGTACCCGGTGCGCCGCCTCAGCCAGGAGCCGCAACCGGTACCACCGGGCAGCCGGATGAGCCATTTTATGCCTATACCAGCGCGACCCGCCGTATGCGGATCGACCCGATGACCGGGGCACCAATGCCGGAAGGCGAAGAGATTCCGGTGCAGAATGTCACCCCCAACGCCGATAGCGCCGACGATGTGCGGATGCGCCGCAACCGCATGCTTGGTATCATCCTGATTGGTCTGGGTGCGTTCTTTATTCTGAAGACTTTTGCACCGTTCCTAATGCCGCTCCTGCTGCCGGCCCTGCTGATTGGTGCCGGTATCTGGATCTTGCAGCGGCGCGGCTAGCAGATACCCTGGAACGTTGGAGCGAGATTGCCGGGGAACTGAAATCCCCGGCTCTCTTGCCGGAACTATCGCTCGGTTGACACTGTACTGCGCTTCTCCGTACAATGCAAAGAACGGTTTTTTGATCACTTCGCTTTCCCCACACCGTCATCTTGTTCTATCGCAAAAGAAATTCTGGATATAAGGAGCGTATTGCAATGGCTGAGCATGTGCTCGACAAAAGCAAAATTCACAACAAATGGGACAACCGCATTGCGCCTGCCCTGAAAGTGGAGCCGGGTGACATTGTGCATTTTGAGACAGATGAAGTGACAGGTGGGCAGGTCAGGCCGGGTGCGCCTGCCAGTGTGCTGATGAACCTGGACTTTGACAAGCTTTACCCGCTTGGTGGCCCGATTTACGTAAAAGGAGCCGCGCCCGGTGATACGCTGGAAGTTGAAATCCTCAGCTTCAAGCCGCTTGAATGGGGCTGGGCCGGTCTTATTCCGGGCTTGGGCCTGCTGAAAGACGACTTTACCGAGCCGTATATTCGCTACTTCGACCTGACCGAAGGCCAGACCACCGCTCTACGCGACGATATCCGCATCCCAATTCAGCCATTCTGCGGTACGATGGGCGTGGCAACCGATGACGAAGGGCCGTTTGATGTGCTGCCGCCGACCCGTGGTGCGGGCAACATCGACACCCGCCATCTGAACGCGGGCGCACGGCTGCACCTGCCTGTGTTTGTGGAGGGGGCGCTGTTTTCGGCGGGCGACTGCCACGCGGCGCAGGGCGATGGTGAGGTATGTGTGACGGGCATTGAGTGCCCGATGGCTTTTAGCCTGCGCTTCAATGTGATCAAGGGGCAAGCCATTCCCGGCTTCCGCTATCGCTTCTTTACGCCGCCTGGCCCCATTCAGCCCGCCTACGACTGGGCCGGCTACTATGTGACCACGGCGCTCGGCCCCGACCTGTTTGTAAACGCCCAGAACGCCGTCCGCGATATGATCGAGTGGCTCGGCAAAGAGAAGAACCTTTCGCCTGAAGATGCTTATATTCTATGCAGCGTTGCTGCCGACCTGCGGATCAGCCAGATTGTGGATGCCCCCAACTGGAGCGTCTCGGCGTATATGCCGCTCAGTGTGTTCCGCTAGGCGGCTTGTTTTGTCTACCGCCCCCGCTCAGCATCGGGCGGGGGTGGCAGCACAGCCGCGCCCCTATGCCCGTACAACCTCGCGTACTTCGCCACTGGTGACATCGTAAATTGCGCCTGCAATCGGAATATTGCCCGGAATAAGCGGCGAGTTGCGGAGGGTTGCTACATCGTCGCGCACGCTCTGCTCAAGGTTGCTGAAGGGCAAAAAGTCGCGGTCGCCCACATCAACGCCGAGGTCGCTCTGAATTCTGGCTGCCAAGTCGGCATTGCTAAAGGTGAGCATGCCGCAGTCGGTATGATGAATGACAATAATTTCTTCGGTGCCCAGCAAGCGCTCGGAGATGACGAGCGACCGCAGCGCATCTTCACTGACGCGCCCGCCTGCGTTGCGAATGACATGGGCATCGCCGTTGTTCAGCCCCAGAAATTTCTCCGGGTGGAGCCGCGCATCCATACAGGTGACAATTGCCACCTTACGCGCCGGCGGCATCGGCAGGTGCCCCTCGGTGAACGCGCCCACATAGGTTGTGTTGTTGGCTAGCAACTCATCATAAACTGTCATTGTTTTTACCTTTCTTGGGTTAAAAATACAACTTTGTACCACTATGGTATGTCAGGTTGGGAGGACTGTCAAGCGGGGTCGCCTGCCGCTTGCCGATGGCCTCAGATATGGTATAGTTAGCAGTAGTATACAGTATACCGTTGCGCTGACGAGGACGAGTACCCGGCGCAGGTCGCCGCAGAGAGGATGTGTCGCGGCTGAAAGCACATCCGGCAGGCCTCCGGCGAACACCACCTCTGAGTAACCCGCCGAACCCTCTTCATAGGCAGTAAGCAGGTCGGAATGCGCCCGTTATCGCGCAGACGAGGGCTACTGCCTGTTGCCAGGTTGGAGCTAAACTCAGGTGGAACCACGAAGCAACGCCTTCGTCCTGTGTCGGGACGGAGGCTTTTTTATTGCGTTTCAGGAGTACATCACAATGTCGTATCGTCATTACCCGCCCCCTTCGGCGCGGAACTATCGGCAGGCTCCCCGGCGCACCCGGCAGGGTGGTGGGTGCTGCCTCGGACGGCTGTTGCTACTCGGCGTTCTGGCGCTGCTGCTGGCTGGTGGGTATGTGCTACTGATGTACCCCCAGATTCAGACGATGCTTGGCGAACGCTCCGGCGGGGCGATCTTTGGGACACCGACCGACCCGCTCGCACGCATACCGCACGCGCTCGACCCGACGCGGGTGCCAACCCTGATTGCCCCGGTACAGGAGGCTGTGCCAACCGTGATAGCCGCCCTGCCCACTGCCGAGCTAACCCTGAGCGAAAGCCAGATCAATAGCTATCTCGCCGCCGACCCGCAACGCCTTGCACCAGCAGAGCGCGTAGTGGTGCAACTGGTGCCAGGAGAGATGCGTGCCACCGTGCAGGGGTTGGGGACCGAAGTTCTTTTTATCGCAGGCATGACGGCGCAAGATGGGCGGCTGCGGCTGATCAATGCCCGCCTCGAAGGGCCTGCCGCTGGCTTTCTCAGCGCCGATGCCTTTGTTACGCCGATTGAGCAGCAGATCAACGAACAGTTGCTGGTGCAGGGCCGCACCATTCAGACCCTCCGCATTGAGCAGGGACAGATTGTTGTACAGGTACCGTAGATAGAACATAGAGAGCAGGAAGGTGATTCTATGGCAGCTAATCCACAGACCGACCCGTATTACCGCTTGCGGCACTCGCTGGCGCATGTGCTGGCACAGGCCGTGCTCGAAATCTTCCCCGATGGCAAGATTGCCATCGGCCCCCCAATCGAAAATGGGTTTTATTACGACTTCGACCTGCCGCGCCCGCTATCGACCGAAGACCTGGCCGACATTGAAGAGCGCATGCGCCGCATTGTCACAGGGGATCATCCTTTTACTTTCCGCGAGGTCAGTGCCGACGAAGCCCGCACCCTGTTTAAAGATCAGCCCTACAAGCTCGAACTGATCGACGGACTGGCCGCCGGACAGGACGAGTATGGCGAGGCCGCCGACGGCACCAACGGCAAAACAGTCATCTCAACCTATCGGCAGGATAGCTTCGAAGACCTGTGCCGGGGGCCGCACCTCGAACGCACCGGACAGATTAACCCGGATGCCTTCAAGCTGACCACGATAGCAGGGGCCTACTGGCGCGGCGACGAACACCGCCCGCAGTTGCAGCGTATCTATGGTACGGCCTGGAATACAAAAGAAGAACTGGACGACTACCTCTGGCGGCTGGAAGAAGCCCGCAAGCGCGACCACCGCAAGCTCGGCAAAGAGCTTGACCTGTTCAGCATTTCCGAGGATGTCGGCAACGGCCTGATCCTGTGGCACCCGAAGGGCGCACGCATCCGGGGCATTGTCGAAGACTTTGCCCGCACCGCGCACATTCAGGGCGGCTACGAGTGGGTGTACTCGCCCCATCTCGGTAAGGCGAACCTGTGGGAAACATCGGGCCACCTCGGTTTCTACAAAGAGAATATGTATGCCGAAATGGATATCGAAGGCGAAAAATACTATGTGAAGCCGATGAACTGCCCCTTCCATATCCAGATCTACAAGTCGCACCTGCGCTCGTACCGCGACCTGCCCATTCGCTACGCCGAGAACGGCACCGTCTACCGCTACGAGCGTAGCGGCACCCTGCACGGCCTGACACGGGTGCGTGGTTTTACACAGGACGATGCCCACATCTTCTGCACGCCCGACCAGATCGAAGCGGAGATCAACCGTGCGCTCGACTTTTCGCTGTATGTGCTGCGCTCGTTCGGGCTATCCGATTTTACCGCCTACCTCTCAACCAAGCCCGCCAAGAGCGTTGGCGACCCTGCCGACTGGGAGCGTGCCACGGAAGCGCTGCGCCGTGCCGTCGAACTACACGCGCTCAACTACGAAGTGGACGAAGGCGGCGGTGCGTTTTATGGCCCCAAGATTGACCTGAAGGTACACGATGCACTGGGCGCGAGTGGCAACTCAGCACCATTCAGTTTGATTTCAACCTGCCGGAGCGCTTCCAGCTTGAATTCATCGCGGAAGATGGGCAGGCGCGGCGGCCCTTTATGGTACACCGTGCGCTGCTTGGCAGTATGGAGCGCTTCTTCGGCGTGCTGATAGAGCACTACGGCGGCGCGTTCCCGCTGTGGCTCTCGCCCGTGCAAGCGGTGATTATTCCTATTACCGACAAGCAGCAGGAATATGCCGAGCAGGTACGGCAGCGCCTCGCAGCGGTTGATCTGCGGGTGGAACTGGACGACAACAAAGACCGCATGCAGGCCAAGATTCGGCGGGCACAGTTGCAAAAAGTGCCCTATATGCTTATAATCGGCACCAAAGAGATGGAGCAGCATGCGGTTGCCGTGCGTACCCGTTCTGGCGAAGACTTGGGGGCAATCTCGCTGGATGAGTTTATCGCCCGTGCACAGGCCGAAGTCGCGGCACATACCTGATCGATACTGGGTAAAGGATGACCCAACCACGCAGCGCCAGCACACCCTGAGCAGTTCTGGGCTGCGTGGTTTCTTGTATGAGTGAGACACGCAACAAAAAGGCAATACAGCTATGGGCAAATTTCTACTGGGCTTTGTGATTGGCGCGGGCGTTGGCGCGGCGGCGGTGCTGCTGCTCACCGATCAATCAGGCCGGGTCAATCAGAGCAATCTGAATGCACGGATTCAAAAAGCAATGAAGGCCGCCGAAGAAGCGACCGCACGCCAGGAACAAACGATGTGGTCGGAGTTTCACAAGCGGATTGAAAACCGCGATAAAGGGCAGCCGGGCGGCTACCGGCGCGGGTAGGCCAGCCGGTTGGTACACAGAGGCATACGCCAAGCAAAGAACGAGATACCGTATTTTATGGATGCAGAAATCGTTGCGATTGGTTCCGAGTTGTTGCTCGGCACAACGGTCGATACCAACAGCACCTACCTCGCCCGCCAACTCGCCGCCGCTGGCATCAACGTCTACCGCAAGCAGTCGGTGGGCGATAACGCCGAACGGATTGCCGCCTGTATTAGCGAGGCGCTTTGCACGGGCCGACCTGATTATCTGTACGGGCGGGCTTGGCCCCACCGTGGATGATGTCACCCGCGAAGGGGTGGCGCTGGCGTTTGGTCGCCCGCTGGAGTTTCGGCAGGATCTCTTCGACCAGATCAGCGCCCGTTTTGCCGCCCGTCGCCGCCCGATGAGCGAAAGCAATCGGCGGCAGGCGTTTGTGCCGCAGGGTGCACGCGCCATCGAGAATCGGCACGGCACTGCGCCCGCCTTTCTGATGGAAGACAAACGCGGTACGGTGATTGTACTGCCGGGGGTGCCGCTCGAAATGCGGAACCTGTACGCAGAGGCGGTGCTGCCGTATCTGCGCGACGAGCGCGGTATTCGGGATGTTATTCTGGTACGGGTGCTGCATGCCGTGGGAATGGGCGAAAGTGTGATCGGTGAGCGCATCGCCGATCTGATGGGGCAATCGAATCCGACGGTGGGCATTTCGGCGAAGCAAGCCCGCTACGAGTTGCGGATCGGAGCGAAGGCAACCAGCCACGCCGAGGCCGAGGCGATGATAGCCCGCACTGCTGCTATCCTGGAAGAGCGGCTTGGTACGGCACTGCTGGGCGATGAACCACTTGACCAGCAGGTTGCACGGCTACTGCACGAGCGCAATCTCTCGCTGGCGCTCTATGAAGGGCACGCCGCTGCACCAATCTACACGGCGCTGCGAGCCGCAATGGTCGCCGTCAAGCAGTTGCAAGGCATTATTGTGCATCCGCTCGATACCCCGACCGATGCCGAGGGCGCAACGTCGCTGGCGATTGCCGGGGCCGCCAGTGTGCGCGAACGCTGCGCAGTGATCTCGCTATCGGGATGCAGGCCGCATCACAATCCGACGAAACCGGTGCAACAGCGGTCAGCGTGGCCCTGGCAACACCGGAAGGTGTGGCTACCGTGCAGCAGTACTACGACCTGAACCAGGACGAGAACCTCAGCTTTATTGGAACCCTCGGCCTGAATGTGTTACGCCGCTATCTACTGGGTGAGGCGTAGGACGGGCGGGCGAGCGCCCATTGCCAATTGGCTATGCTTGTATGAAACTCTTGGCATTCATCTTTCGTCTGATACACTGACCGTCGCGCAGGAGTCGCCGTGCCTGTGCCGCAATCGACCTGCTACGGAACGGCATTGCACAAACAGGAATAAAGGAGCATTATGCAGATCGACATTGGACGCGCATTCGCCTTCATCACCGAAGACGATAGCTGGATCACCAAGATTGTTATTGGCGGCCTGATACAGATCATTCCGTTCGTTGGCATCTTGGCACTGCTCGGCTATACGGTAGAACTGGCACGCAACGTGGTTGAGCGCAAGCCCCAACCACTGCCCGATTGGAGCGACTTCGGCGGGAAGTTCATCAAGGGCCTGATCTACTTTGTCATCAGTCTGGTGTACGTCATTCCGCTGCTGGTGCTGGTATTTGCCTATATCATTATTCTGGCAATCGTCGGAGTTGCCCTTGGTGGTGGCAGCGAAGATGCCGCCGCCGGTATCATTGCGCTTGGTTCGTTGTGCCTCTACCCACTGGTATTTGTGCTGGGTATTGTCACGCAGATGTTTATTTATGCCGCACTGGTGCGCTATATCCAGACCGATCGACTCGGTGATGCGTTGCAGTTTGGTTCGGTGATCGCGCAGGTACGCGGCGACCTGCGTACATGGGGCTTCCTGCTGCTGGTTGGTATCCTGTGTGGTCTGGTGGGCAGCCTCGGCTCAATTGCCTGTGGCATTGGGGTGCTCTTTACGCTGGTGTTCGGGCAGGCCGCACTGGGCCACGTGCTGGGGCAGGTGGCCGCCCAGATGAGCACGGCAGGCGGGCACGACTTCGGGCAGAACCGCTACGACCCCAGTATGATGTAAACCGCTGCACAAGTCTAACGAGAACAACGCCCCTCAGTGCGATTGGTACACGAGGGGCGCTGTGTTATTCGGCGTCGGTATCGTCATCGGTGCGCTTGTCCGAGGTCATCCGGATTTCGTCGGGTGGCTCGATCCAGCCACGCCGCAGCGCATACAGCACTGCCTGGGTACGGTCGCTCAGGGCAAGCTTACGCAGTATTGACGAGATATGGTTCTTGACCGTCTGGGTGCTGATGCCAAGCTCATCGGCAATTTCTTTGTTGCTGCCGCCTGCCGCGATGCGTTCGAGCACCTGCAATTCGCGCTCGCTCGGCGGTGGAAAGAGCATCTCCGCATCGGGCATGCTGGTCAGTTCTTCGGGCAGGTTGCGAAACATCGACAGCACGCGCCCCGCCACCTTGGGGTCTTCCCAGATCATATCGTTGATGACATACTCGCCCTGGGCCACCCGGCGCAGAATCTGCGCTAGATCACGTGGCTTGATATCCTTTGAGCAATAAGCCGCCGCTCCCGACTTGAGCGCCTGGAATGCCTGGGCATCGTTCTCGTGGACACTGAGGATGACCACCTTGATACCGGGATATTGCCGCCGAAGCTGGCGTGTCAGGTCAAGCCCATTCATTCCGGGCAGGTTCAGGTCAATCAAAACAACGTTGGGTTCCTGACTGGCACTGATGGTATCCAGCCATTGCAGCGCATCTTCACCGCTTGCGGCCTCGCCAACGACTATAATATCGCTTTCGGCGGATAAGGCGTACTGGACGCCCTGACGGAAAAGCGGGTGATCGTCTACCAGCAACAATTCTACGGCAGCGTTGACGGCCATAGCACCGTTTCCTTTCTGTGAGCGCGTAGCCAACCTTGAAAAGCTTGTACCGGGTCGTGCAACCCGGTCATACCCGCTGTTGCCAGCAGGTGTGTTGTTGCCGGAAGTGGCAGACCAACGACCGCTGTATAACTGCCTACCACATTCCGTACAAGCCTTCCCCCCAGGCCCTGTATTCCATATGATCCAGCTTTATCAAGTGGTTCACCAGTTGCAACATACGTTGTAATATCAGCACTGGTCAGCGTATCGATTGTTACCGTACTGGCAACCAGATCAAAGATATAGGTATCAACTGCATAGGCAGCAGTGTGTAGATGATGCTCTGGCAAGGTTGTGCAAACACACAACCCGGTATAGACCATATGTGTACGCCCCGACAGTTGTTCAAGCATAGAACGTGCATGCGCCGCGTCAGCGGGTTTGTTCAGCACTGCGCCATCCAGCACCACAACAGTATCGGCCCCCAGGATCACTTCGGGTTGTTCGGGGCGCTGCTGCCGGACATCGGCTACCTTGCGCCATGCCCGAATTGTCGGGTGATCGTGCAGTGCGAGCGAGCAGGTTGGCACCGCAGCAACGATGTGTTCTGGCACGGCGTGCAAGTCGCCACGCTCTTCAATGTCGGATGTCTGAATTGTAAACGGTACGCCCAGCGTCGCCAGCAGTTCCCGTCGGCGCGGCGAGGCCGAAGCCAGCACCAGGGTTTGCACAGATGGTGCCATTCTATCAGGGTAAAAACCCTACCTGTAAGTATAGCGCATTTTACACAGATCAGACGCTCTGTGCTTTCATTGAATGATAATAACATGTGGAAGAGTTGCTGACAAGTTTATAAACTATACAATGCGATTGGTATGGGAGTAAAAATGGAGCCGTTCACAATATCGCCAAAAGTGCGGCAGCGAGCAGTGCCCCAGCGGAAGGCGTAGAGGGCAATGTAAGCACACAGCACTGCATCAACTTGGTCTTCGTAGGCTTTGGCGGCACGGCCCCGCAGCGTGGCAACCGACTGTGTAAGCAGGCCTGTGTGCCCGCGCAGCCAGGGGTCGGCGTGGGTCAGGCTGCGCAGATAGTGCTGGTAGCGCTGCCACTCGGACAGCCACACGGCCCGCGCTTGCTGTTTGCGCTTGTACTTAAGGGTACGTTCCAGGCCAAACAGCGCGACCATTGCAGCGTGCGGGTACACCTCGGTAATCTGGCGGGTGGTATCGCCTGCTGCCAGTGCCGGGGTATACCGAAAACCGCATTGCTCCAGCGCGTGTACCAGGGCTTCGCCGCGCACCTCGCCATCGAAGGTCAGGCGCTGGCGGTTGGCGGGGTGGCACCCGCTGATAGCGCCCGAACGACGCTCGCCGCAGTGGCAGTCTCGGCGGGGCGCTGGCCGGTCAGGTTGGGCACCCGCAGCGGGGCATCGACGGCAACGAGCGCAGGGCCAGCAGCGGCGTGTTTCTCGATATACGCAATAATCTCGGCGTTGCTGCCCAGGGTCGCTGTGTCGAGCAATACGCCGCCCGTTGCATTCCCCACAATAACTGCGCCGCCGGTCGGGTTGCGCGGTGACCACGCCAGATCGATGCCGATACAGGTAATCATAACTAAAGCGCCGGGGGCTGAAGCCCCGGCTCCCGTATGCGAATCTGAGTAGCCGGGGACAGAAGCCCCCGGCCAGGTCTCTGTTACCCGTTCTGGGCGTCGCGCCACTTGACGAGGCGCTCGACTGAGTCGAAGTCCCACGGCTCGCCCAGACCGAGGATCATATGGGTTGCACCCGCCGCCAGATACTCATCGGCCTGGTCAACTTCGCGAGGCTGCATCGCCAGCGACCGCTCGATCTCGGATGGGTCGCGGCCTACCTCGTTGCACCAGTTATTGAGCACTTCGCTTTTGTGCTTGTAGCTTTCGGGCGGGCCAAAGCCGTTCCAGATATGGGCGTGCATGGCTGTCAGCTTGAGCGTTACTTTCTCACCGCCGCCCCCAATACAGATTGGAATGGGGGTGCGGATGGGGGCCGGAATGTCACCCTCCAGGTGATCCTTGATGAGCGGGAGCGCGTCACGCAAGGCCCGCAGACGGTCGGGCGCGGTGCCAAACTCATACCCGTACTCGGTATAGTCGCGCTCGAACCAGCCAGCACCGATGCCCAGGATCAGCCGCCCGTTGCTAATGTGGTCAACGGTCTTTGCCATTACTGCGAGCAGGGCCGGGTTGCGGTAGCTGTTGCATGTCACCAGACAGCCTACCTCGGCGCGGGTGGTTTTAGCGGCCATCGCTGCGAGCAGTGTCCAGCCTTCAAAATGATTTTCTTTATGCGGGTTGTCGTCGTTGATAGGCGGGTACAGCGGGAAGAAGTGATCCCAGTTCCAGATGGTATCAACGCCGATTTCTTCAGCACGTTGTACAGCATCCATAAATGATTGGTAGGTTGTATGCTGCGGATGAATCTGCACACCAACACGGATGCGTGCCATAACCTCTGTCCTTTCGTTTGTTCTTCACTTTAAAAGTTTTAGGGGCACACAGGTATTGTACACCGCAACAGGCAAGAGGCAAGGGGCAAGCGGTCAGTCTCCCGGCGGCGATGCCCCGGCGCTGATGCTCCTATGCCTGCACCTGCTTGTTATAGGCGATAACTGTGCGAGTGCGCTCGAAGCCGACGCGCTCGTAAAACGGAAGCGCTCCGCTGGGGTTGAGCGAATCGACACCGAGCATGGCCCGCTCGATGCCTGCGGCACGCAGCCGTTGCAGCGACTCGCGTAGCAAGGCCCGCCCAAGCCCCGATCTGGCGATAGCCGCGCCGGGTGCCAAGCACTCCGATCCAGGCTTCGGCACGGCCTGTATAGCGATTGCGCTCGTCGTCAATCTCGGCATAACAAAAGCCGGCATAGGTGCCATCATCGGCAATGGCGAGCAGGTCGAGTTCGGGGCGGTAGTGTTCGTTGGTGTCGAGGTAGTGCTGCAACCGTTCGACCGTGAAGGTGTGGTGGTTGTAGTGTCGATAAACGACTGATTAA
>JAAUSQ010000288.1 GCA_012033195.1 Chloroflexaceae bacterium | reverse complement strand
GGCAGCAGGAACGGCAGGCGTTGGCTGGCAACCGCGCTCGCTCACGCTGGTGCTGCCCAACGGCGATACACGCCCGCTCGCAACGCCCCTGCCCGAAGCTGACGCCGCGCCCGGTCTACGGCTGGCAGCCGCCCACACCATTCGCTACCCACACGGCTGGAGTATCCCAACAATACAAGATCAGTGGCAGGTGCGCCCCGGTAGCAGCGAGTATACCGTGCGCCTTGCAGAACGCCCCGCCGGGGACCGCTTCGAACATCTTGATCTGCGGGTGCATCTGCATCTGCGTCCCGGCACCCGTGTTGCGGTAGACGGGCACCCGGCTGCCCTCCCGCTCTCTACCAGTAGCCCGCTCATGTTTATTGGCGAGGATGGCAGCGAACTGGTGCTGCAACCGCCGCGTGCCTTTGAGCAGGCGACACCGGCTGTAGATGTGGCGGGTAGCTACGCACTGCTCAGTACATCCGACCCGACGGTGCTGGAATTGCGGGTACGTATTCCTGGCGCGTGGCTGCGAGCACGTGGGCGGCAATATCCCATTATCATCGATCCAGTATTTCAGGTGCGGTCGCCGCTCTCGGCCTACAACGCCTTTTACCCCAACAATACAAAAGCCTTCCAGGAGGTGCGTTCTCTGGCACCGCTGGAGCTTGGGCAGTTCAACGATGGGGTACAACGTCTGGCGGTGGAGTTTGTTGACCGGGCGCTGCCCGTTGGCGCAACGCTCGACCGGGCCTACCTGATTGTGTCACCCGGCGACGTGAACTTTATCGACCGCGACCATCTCGCGGCACAGGTACGCGCCGAAAACCTGACCAGTGCAATTGGGCCAACCGGCGAACCGCTATCGGGTGCGGTGGTGCCGTTTGCCGCCGATGCCGACCCGATTATGCGCTACAGTCGCGGTGATGCCAGTGCGACCCGACCGGTTATCTGGGATGTCTCCGACCTGGCCGGCTTCTGGTTTAATCCGCCCGCGTTCGGCACCAGTCCGAGTCGGGGCGTGGTGCTGCGTACCGAGAACGAGTTCTGCCGTCTCGACCCGAACGGCTGCGGCGGCTTTTATATCAATACTCCCTCGTCGTGGACCGATGCCGAGGTGCAGACGACCGAAGAACTGAGCACTCCCGCCAATCCGGTGGTGCCACCAACCGGAAATAGTGGTATCCGGCTGCTGGTGTACTACACTGGTGCCACTATTACGGAAGGCGCAGTTATTTCGAATGAAGCCCGCAACCCACGCGGCACCGAGCCGCCCTACTACCACGCCGACCACGAGTACCGCATTGCCCCGCTGCCCGCCGACCGCTGGCAGGCTGTGGCGGTGCGTGGCATCGGCCCCTCGTTTGGCGGCGACCCGCCCGCTATTGATACAACCTTTACCCGCACCATACGCGGGAGCCTGCCGCTGGAACTGCGCGACGGTGCCACCCGCCGGGTACCTGCCAGCACCAACGGCAGCCTGAGCACCAGTGGCGGCGTGGGCTATGTTATGCTGAACGGGCGCAACGCCCCCGGCGCAACGCCACAGCTTCGCATCAAGGCCCCGGCGGGTGAGCCGTTTGGCTATGAGGTGGAAATGGTGGGCCAGAACGCCACCCTTTCGACGGTGCCGATTCCCGGTGGGCAACTTGGCAATACCCAGGTCATCCGCTACTTCTTCGACACAGAAGACCCGCTGGCGCTGTGGAATATCAACGTGCCACCGGGCAGCAATAGCCGCGTTGATATTGCGGTGCCAGGTTACAACCCGCAGATATCGCCGCCACCAATGAGCGTTTACACCCAGAACGTCGGCGCATTCCAGGCGCAGTTGTATGCTGATAATGGGAGTGCCTATTCCAGTCCCGCCGATCAGCCGCTTGAACTCCTATCGAACAACAATACTTCGGTGGGGCAGTATCGTCTTGCCAAAACCTTCGCCGCCGAAACCGATACCTACGGGCTAGCCCTCGCCTACAACGGCCCACGTATCGATTGGGGCTTTTTGCGGGGGCCAAGCCTGACGGATGTAGCGCGTGTCACCTTTACCATCGAAGTACGTGTCACCGCCTGCCTGCCCGATGCCGAGGGCAACCCCTCCTACCCCACTGCGGCGGGCACCTGTCAGGTGGTGAAGTGCCCATCGGCGTTCACTCCTGTTCAGAATACAACCCTTACCGGAGTGCGTTTATGGAACGATGGCGGCTGGACAAACGGGCGTAGCACTGTTTCTGGTCTTACGCCGTTTGTCGGTAGCCAGAATCCAGCACAGCCAGGGCTGGCGGTGGTGAGCGGCGTGCTGTCAATTGGAGGCAATAGCTATGGCATCGAAAGCGACGGCAGCGGCCCGCCGCAGGTGTTGCTGGTGAACTGCGAGCCACCGAGCGAATTCGGTGTGAGCCGCCACATTTCGCCGCCTTTCCCGGTCTTTGAAGGGGAGATGGTCAACGGCTTTAACCCGATCTTCGGTATTTCGTTTGCATACTTGCGGCCAGCCGACACCTTCTATAACACCGTGCTCACCTCGGCATGGTCGCCCACCGACCGGGCCGACCTGCAAAATGTCGACTACCGGATTGACCCGCTAGACCGACAGGCACGCGGCGACGCGGTGCTGCGGCGTGTGATTGGGGAGAGCCAGAACAATAGCGAAATGGGCTTCGAAGTAGCATGGACCCTGGATGTCAATGGGTGGCCTTCCCTCACCAGCGAGGCCACCTACGAAAGCGGCACCCCGCCGCGTGTTGCAAGTCTGTTCCTGGGGCTTGGCAGCAACTACCTGCTAAATGTCCAGCCTGTGGGCGGACGCGAGACACCACGCCAGTTTACCGAGCTATGGGCACCCGAAGCGCAGGTGACACAACCGTCCGAACTCGGCGGCGCGTTCAAGCCGGTGGTGGCGCTCCTACTCCCACGCGGGCAGGCTATCCCCAACGCCGATACCGCCCCCTGTAGCGGTTCTGATCAGGTAACGCTGATCAGTTGTATTGATTTGCTGGCCCCTGGCTCGACGTTTGACAACCGCAACCGTACGTGGGTGATGCCCGACTTCCGCACCAATGTGCAGCCGGGTACCGTCGCGCTCAGTCGGGCGGGCGAGTTGCAGATCTTCAGCACCGACCACCCGGCAGCCCACTTGCAGCAGGCCTTGCCCGAACAATACAGCTTTAATGGGAATAATGCCTCGGTGAAGATTACCCGCGAGCCGTGCAAGCCCGGCGAGCCGGAAGTGTCCGTGATACGCGGCGGCATTGATATTACGGTGCCCAACGCAGGCGACACACCCGCCGACCCGAACACGCCGCCGCAGCGCTTTGCCGCCACCTTCAAGCTGTGCCAATCCGAACTACGCAACGTCTTTTTTACATTCTCCTCACCGATTGGTATACCGCTCGGCAACAGTGGCCTATTTATGACCGTCATCGGTGGCAACATCGACATCAACCCCGGCTACACTCAGGTCACGCTTGATATGAGTGTGCAGGCCGCGCAGGGTGGAAACGGTGGCATTCTGAAGGGCACCGGCAAGGTCCTTATCGATACACGCGGGCTATTTGCATTGCAGGCACAGTACACCTTGCTGGGCTTCATCAATGGTGATGGGAAGCTGTGGCTGGCCTGGAACCCGCTCGATGCCGGCTTCGAGGTGCAGGCCCGCATTGGCGACTGGCTCAAGGGCGGGCTACGGGCGCATATCTGGCGCGGACAGGGCTGGGGCAACCGCTATACATGGCTGCCCGACAACGACGAACTGCACGCGGCGGGGCAGTGGGGCGGCGAGTTTACCGTCAAGGAGGGCGCGATTTTCCGCTGGTGGTTTATCGACATTCCCCCCGACGATGTGACAATTGGGGTTGAAATTGCACTGGGCCAGTTCTGCACCAATGCAAGCTGTACCACCTACGAATGGGGCGCAAAGGGCAAGATCCGCATTGCGGGCTATAACATCGGTCTGTATATCGGGATTGGCAACGACCTGACCAACCCACGCATTGGCTTCGACAGTATCGACTTTATTCTGGGCAACGACGACCATGTATTGATCGATCAGGTGAACGGTGCCCAGACCGCGCCGATTGCACTGGCTGCCACCGGTCCGGGTGTGCAGGCGCGTGCTCCGGCGCAGCAGGTGGGCGATACCATAACCGAGCGCTTCACCGTGAGCGCGGCTGCCGAGGGGATATTGTTTGCACTGGGCTGGCAGGCGGGTGCGCCCATGCTCACGCTCATCACACCGGATGGTACCGCAGTAACACCCGACACCGCCGCCGCCAATGGTGCCGTCTTTGAGCAAACGGGGAACAGCGTCCTGATCGGGGTAGACAATCCGGCAGCGGGCGAATGGCAGGCCCGCATCAGCAACCTGAGCAACGACCAGCGCGAGCAGTACCGCTTTGCGTATTTTGCCAACAAGGGCGCACCGGGCACCGCCACCAACGGCGGGCGCTTCCTGGCTCCTATCACCGAAGAGGAGTACATTACCGGAACCTATACGATCCGCTGGGAAGTACCAGCCGATACCCCCGACACCACACAGATCAGCTTGTTTGCAAGCCCAACCTTCACCACGGAGGCCAGCCCCAGCACCTACCCGATCCTGATCGCGCAGTATCTGCCGTTTACCGCCGGGAGCTATGCCTGGGATACGACCCGCTTCCCGAACGGGCACTATACTATTGTGGGGGTGGTGGATGACGGCATCACCATTCCCGCCGCTACCATCACCAGTGGCGTTGAAGCAGGCTGCCCGGTGCCCAACAACGAACTCCCCCGCGCCCGGGCCTTCGATGAAACACGCTTCCCCGGCACGGTTGTCTTTACCTCAACGGGTACCTTCGTAGGCAACTTTACCCAGCCCACCGAGGCCCCGGCCAGTGTGCAGGTAACCGGCGTAAACGATGGCGTGCTGGTACAGTGGCAGCCAGTCGCCGACCCGACCATTACGCAGTATGTGGTGCGGTGGGGCTTCTTCTTTGCAGGCAACTTTACCAGTATTGGGCAGCAACTTGTCAATGCCAACTCTGCCCCGATGGTGCGGATTGTCGGCCTGCAAAATGGCACCGAATATAGCGTACAGGTCGGCACAATCCGCCAGAATCCAGAGTTTGCGTATGTGAGCGAACCAGTCTGGAGCGAGGTGCTGTTTGCGCGACCCAATGCAGCGTTCAGCCCTGCGCTGTCTGAACCGCAAGCCTTTACCGTGACGAATAGAACGGCAAGCAGTGCCAGCTTTACCTGGGAAGCACCCGTCGGCAGCATTGCACCATCGGGCTACGAACTGAGCGCCCAGCAACTCGGCACAGGCGGCGCGACCATTGCGGTTGCAACCAGCGATACCGCCGCAACGTTGAACGGGTTGCAGGTGGGGGCAAGCTATGCCGTGCAGGTCAACACGGTGTATAGCGAAACGTGGCGCAGTGGCGCGGCAACCCTGCCCGTGAACATTGTTCCGACCAGTGGCAGCGATGGCAACGGCGACGGGGTGCCGGATGATTGGGCCGCTGTGTATGGTGTATCCGGTGGCACCACCGACCGCGACGGCGACGGCCTGACCGATGCGGAAGAGTTTGGCGCGGGCACCGACCCGACCAGTCAGGACAGCGACAATGACACGTTCAGCGATGCGGAAGAGGTAACGCAGGGTACCGACCCGCTGGAGCGCAGCAGCTACGGGGCGG
>JAAUSQ010000287.1 GCA_012033195.1 Chloroflexaceae bacterium | reverse complement strand
GCTCGCTGCCGGCGCTGCCCTGGTTACTGCTGGGGGCATCGCCCTGGCCGCTCAATCCACTGCCATCGATGGGCCAGGGGTGCGCCCGCCGGGCACGACCGGGCATGACCGCGTTGCATTGCTGACCGAACCAGTTACCGTACCGCAGCAGCGCGGCGCTATGGCACCCCCGCCGCCACCGTCTTCCGTTGCTGATCTCCCTGACCCGGACATCGATTCAGAAGCGCTCGCCGATGCGTTGCAGCAGGTCCTTGATAGTGATCTCGTCTGCACCGATGCGGCAACAGCCGAGGATGATAATGATAATATTGCATATCGAAATCCGAGGATGGGTGAGCATCCTTCGGTTCTAGTCACTGGATTTTATCCTAAAAATCTAGGTGCAAACTATTCAGTGACAACTCACGTAAGGAGAGGTTCGTCTCTCAAGACGCAATATATCTCTTTAACAAGGAGCTTAGATGTTGCCCGTGGAAAACAAAACCCGGATATACCTATATATGTGATAGATCTCGATCTAGTTGTAGGTGAAGTGATTGATTTATCTATTCCTAATGTGCGTGATGCTAGAATACCGCGTGACCAGATTGCCCGTAATTATGCGGCTTCATCTGCGGAAGTATTGGTTCTTGGTTGGATACCCCCGGAAGCCATTCGCGGCACAATCAATTTTATGCAATCGGTAGGAAACTAATGAACGAAGAAGCTATTGTCAGAGAAATTGTTAATGAGTGTCTTGACCCAGAAGGCTTTCTTGTTAAGTTACGTACACACAACACGCTGGACAAAAAAACGTTTCAGTGGTTGTTGGCAGAATTGAAAGCCTACTCACACAGTATAGCAGATCGGCAAACAATCAATCGAAGCCTTGCAGGGTGCTTATTTGCTATCCAGGAAGCGCTCGACAATTATGTACAGACTCTGGATAAGCGATATATAGATGTTCAGGAGTATCAATATGCCCAAAATGCATTCGCAGAAGTATACGAAACAACGCTCGATATCTTCCGTATTCCTTAAATTGATGTAGCTACGCATCCTTAGTTATGCTGCTACGCCGCGCCACGGGCGTAGTCTTCCCGCTCGTCTACGATGGCGCTGGCCACGTGTGGCGCGTGCCAAAGTTTGAGGAGGAGGGATAGGGGCAGCGTGCGGCTGACCCTGGACGACGCGGGGGTGCCTATTGACCCGTCGGGCTACAGCTACACCCCCTTCGGCATCCCGCAGAGCGGGGCACAGCCGGAGCCATTCGGCTTTGCGGCGGAGCAGTGGGACGCCGCCACGGGGCTAGTGTATCTGCGGGCGCGCTGGTACGACCCGGCGAGCGGCACCTTCCTCGGCAGGGATCCATTTGAAGGGTTCCCGGACATGCCGTACAGCCAGCATCCGTATCAGTACGGCTATTCAAATCCTGCTCTTTACGTTGATCCAACAGGATTGGATGGTGGGATTCCTGGATGTCGTCCGGAAGATAGGGATCGACTAGAGTGCGACACACCCACTCCAGCACCACCTAGTCCGTCCTCAACCCCGACGCCCAGTCCGTCCCCAACCCCGACGCCCAGTCCGTCCCCAATCCCGACGCCCAGTCCAAGTCCATCACCAACTGTTTGCCCTGAAAATATTGAAAAACCAACGGATATTGGCTATTTGGAAGGTGCCAATTTAGGATGGTGGGGTATAATTGGGGTAACAGGTGGTGGTGAAGTTATCTATGATCTGTATGACTTCGAGTCTGCCATTTTTGCGGTTGCTGGTTGGGGTGGACAACTATCGGTCGGTATAGAAGGTACAGTTTATGCTGGTTTCATTCGAGGGTGGTCGACTTATGCAATAGGAATGGTTGATAATTATGCAGGAATTGCTGTTTCGGCTTCGGCTGGAGTAGCGATACCGGTAAGTGGTATTGGTGTGTCAATCCGAGTATCATGGTCCCAGCGAGGTTTGGGGGGAGCACAGTTGTGGGGTATTAGCGGCGATATTAATGGTGGGGGAGAATTTGAAAGCCCTTTTACTGTTGGCGCAGTTGTCTCTAATGCCTGGATAATTGAACAAACAAAGCGTACCTACTATGATCGCCGCCCTGACGGTACCAAGGAAATCAGGCGTGAGCACGGTGTGCTGTTTGCGAGTGATATTTTGAACACTCCAGGCTTCGTACCAGGCAGAATATGGGCTGCTGCTATGGCTATCCGCAATGCCGTGTTGTGGGAACAGAACGCCGCACAAAAACCATGAGGGATTCATTTTGACAAACAAACCATGCTTGGAGCTACCGGCGAAGATACCTGTATCTCTTCACGAATGGCATAAACTATGGCTGGTGCTGCTTCTGCTGGCAAGTTGCCTGCTGGTGGCGTGTGGTGGTACGTCTGAACCCGACCCAACCAGTGTGGTCGGCGAACTTCGGGGCAGTACACTCTTCTTTATTCAGGAGTTTGACGTGGGGACACCCGATGAGCAATTTGCACTGATTGCTGATGGTACACTCTGGCGATCAACATATGTGTCTACACCACCTCCATTCTTGCACCCCTACCGAAGACAGGCAATCGATCCACAAGCGTGGGAAGCCGCCGATGCAGTGCGCCATGCATGGTGTGCACAACGTCCTACATTTCCTGAACCCGCTCCAGATACACATTGGTATGTCGTGGGGATCAATTGCAACTCGTTTGACACCTGGCAAGTACGGGTACCTGCCGATCAGATGCCACCCGAACTAGACCGTCTGCTAGATATTTTACCGCCCCCCGAGCGTGGGGATCAATAACGCCCATGAACAACAGTGGAACAAAAACGGTATCTTCGCACTCACTGCGGGGAGCGTCGCTTAGCGATGCCAGGACTGCACGCGCACCGGTTGCCACACCCGGCGCAACGACCTATGGCTACGATGCGCTGGCCGGCTGACGGGTACGGAGTGGTACCTGCACGATGGGCTGGGCAGCGTGCCGCTATCGGTCACCAACAGGCGCGTGCTGCCCTGGGCATCCCCCAGCAGATAGTATGGTGTGCCGCCCTGCACCTGCGCCAGCAGCGTGCCCGCCGCCAGCACGTAGCGCGTCGCCACCGTGCCGCCGCTGTCCAGGTCGAAGACCACATCCCCGGAGGCGGAGGCTTCGTCCCACAGGTAGTCAGTGGTGGTGCCGCCTGCCTATTCGCCCCTAGAACGCTAGAGCAGAGGGAGCAACCCCTCTTTCAAGAAAGCAAGCTCCTCCCGTGCCCGTTCCGCTGCTTCGGGATAGTGCCGTAACCCCGGAAAGCCACCCCAATCGAAACACGTTTGCAAGTAGGGGATGAAGAAGGTGCCGGTCCAGTGATGGGCATAATCAATAATCATGCCATCAAACGATGGATTGGGAACCTGTATATGTAACGGACCGTCCCCCGAATACCCGTGTTTATGAATCGGATCAGGCCCTATCTCCAGCGCATATCCTGCCGAATTGCCAATATCGTCGAGTTCCCCGTTTCCTGCCATAAAAAACGGTGACCATACCACGAGCGGATCACCTGGCGGCCAGTACTGTTCCGCATCATAGTCCACAGCCCACGTATCCAAGCCAAACGCCTCATCGATGAGCGGGTCCTGAGCACGCAGTTCAGCATCATCACTCAATGTCGGGTGCGCACCATCAGGGTTACCGAACCTACCATATCAAACCATAGGCGGATCGTGAGCGGCAACGGGCCGTAGGTGTGTTCAATCGTATCGAGTACCTGCGATAAGGCTACGTTCGGTTGTTGCCAGACTGCTTCACCCGAGGGATTAAACCGATAACCGAGTTGGGGTAGGCGTTCGACGATCAGGGCAACATTGTGTCGTGCGTGTTGCATCATGTCTTCAGCAACGGCGCGTGCATCACTATAGAGCGGCTCTGCACGAATAGTACTGGCATGGGAAACGAGGTTTGCCCATACTGCGAAGGCTTCCCGGTGCCATTGGATTTTATAGCCCTCTTGCGAATGCCATGGCTCTTTGACAACCAGGTATTGGCGGTAACGCTGGAGGTAGCTTGTTGATTCAAACATACAAAGCACCTTTCTGTATTAGGCATGGTGGAATAACGTGTTATTAAAACACATCAAAAATAGTCATTTCGAAAAGAAGCGGATGACGCGCTCTGACTTCTGGTAGTCGATTATTGCACGCATTCGGCCCCCACCTGGTAGGTCTTCCACGTCTGTCAAATTCCAAGCAAGGCCGATTTGTAGTAACAATATCGAGGAGTCGATATGGGGTTGGATACCCTCCATACTCCTCGAGAGACCACCTTGCAATAAGCATCTCTGCATGATACTTATGTGTATTTGCGTGAAACCAGCCATCGAATGGATTATCACTTCCATCATAGTTGATAATCAGTTGCACCTCAAGGCGACCAAGCCTCGCGGATCCTGCATACTCTAACTTGAAGAGCTGATCAGCCAACAAGTCAAAGAACATATCCACATCCATCTTGGCTGCTCTCTCTATAACTCCGGTGTTTCCATTATCCGTGACCGCAAAAATCTTGGTTTGATCAACGGGATCATGAGGGTGTAGATGCAGAACTGTACCTAGACCTATAACGAATGACTTTTTTGACCAGCCAGGTAAAAAAGCATCGATCGTCGTAATAACGATTTTGTGGACGAATAGGCTGTGATTGCTGCGGCTAGCAACTCGAGGCAGACTGTTTGGTTTCCGCAGGCAGGTGTATAGCCTGCTCTGTAACTCGCACGGGCTTTCGCGATTTCAGCATTTTCCCTATTCGCAGTACCAGTCTCTACGAAGCTCAGCCCGCTCGGGTCCGTCCCGTTCACCGGGTTGTTGGCGGTGTACCCATAGCGGTTCAGTTCAACCGGGTTCTGGAAATCGATAGGGTAGGTATCCCGCGTCAGGAAGCGCCCGGTGCCCCCATCATACCACCTGGCACGTAGGGAGTACAGCCCCGTCGCGGCATCATACTGCTGCCTGGTGTATCGGTAGGTGGTGCCTGGTGCGGGAGCGCTGTGCTGCAGCACCCCAAACGCATCGTACTCGGAGCGGTCGGTCACGGCTCCGGTGCTATCGGTCAGCAGCAGGCGGACTTCGTACACCGAGCCGGGGACCAGCAGCAAAGGCAAAAAGGATTGCTCTATGCTCTTGGCAAATTCTATCATCGGTGGATTTGGGCCATAATGTTTGTGCTTCTTTCCCACTGTGTCTGGACAGCACTCCGCGTCGGGTGTGAGGTTTCACGGTAGCTTCGGGAGCACCGGATATGGTCGTGTGGCAAACGGAAAATGGATCTGCGCCTCGGCATCAATAATCGTGCACTCCGGCAGGCGCTGTCGCAGCCCCATGATCCCCGCCGCCCCAACCTGCGTATCCGAGAGGTCCAGGTGCCGCAGGTTCGACAATCCGTACAGGGATCTTACCCCCGCATCACTGATAGCGGTGTCCCCCAGATTCAATTCCTGGAGTTGGTGCATCGATGCCAGCATCTTTACCGCCGCATCGGTGATAGCTGTCCTCCACAGATCAAGTCGGCGCAGCGTGGCACACCCCTGGACTGCCCTGAGCACGGCCTCATCAATCGTTGCTCGTGCAAGGCACAGATCGGTCAACTGCGGGATGGCCCGCAAAAAGTCAAGTAGTGTCCCGCGCAGGTGCAACAGGGCCAGCGATAATCACTTGCAGGG
>JAAUSQ010000286.1 GCA_012033195.1 Chloroflexaceae bacterium | reverse complement strand
CCACTGCCGAATAGTCCGCCATGCCGCTCCGAAGCTGCCACTGCGCAGCAGCAACGGCCCTTCCGGGATTGGCTCGGCGGTTGGTTCCGGGGTGGCAGGTCGGCTCTGGAATAGGCGGTGGGTTCCTCCGTCGGTTCGGCGGTCGGTTTCGGCGGTGGGTTCCTCCGTCGGTTCGGCGGTCGGTTCGGCAGTGGGTTCGGCAGTGGGTTCGGCGGTTGGTTCAACCTGTGCAACAGGGGCGGGTGTGCTGCCACACGCCACCAGCACCAGCAGCGCCACCAGCACCAGCAGCGCTGACGACCAGCGGTAGAAAAGGGATGAATAGAGCGTGTCCATTGTCTACTCCAGATATATTAATAAGTGTGTACAATCCCTCGATCAAGCATACACGCAGGTCAGGTACAAAACTGTGAGAAAAACTACGCTGGCCCTGCTGCATCTATCGGTTATAAAATAAATTCATATGGTTATGAATAGTTCATACGTTGAACCTATACACGGATGCGGTGCTTGTAGTATGATACGTGCAGGAAGGATGAAGCAGTAGTGCGAAGCGAGAGGATAGGCCCGAATGAAGACAATACTCGTTCCGCTCGATGGTTCGGAACTTGCTGCCCAGGCGCTCCCATACGCGCAAGCTCTGGCGCATCTCTTTGAGACCCGTCTGTATCTGATGCATGTGATTGGCACGTCGCAACGCCGCGAGTTTTTTCGCCTGCACCCCGAACAGGCCTGGACAACCAACGAGGCTCCCCTCGAAGGTGAAACTAGTGACGAGCGTTTGCACGACGGATTGACACAGCATGGTGTGGAGTACCTCCGACAGATGGCGGCTTCGCTGGTAGCGGCAGGTCTGGATGTTGAGCTTGATGTGCATTTTGGGGCACCGGCTGGCTGTATCCTCAATGCAACCGAAAAAATCGAGGGTGATCTGATTGTGATGGTGACGCACGGCTATAGCGGCCTGAAGCGCTGGACGCTTGGCAGCGTCACCGATGAGGTTGTGCGCTCAACCAGCACCCCCCTGTTTATTGTGCGTGGGCAGGAACAACCCGCTACCCAGCCGCCTGCCTTCAAGCGGGTGTTGCTGTCGCTCGATGGCTCAGACGTTTCGCATCAGGCGCTGCCCGTTGCTACCAGGTTGGCCCGTACCGCTGCCGCCGAGTTGCATCTGATCCAGGCCATTCCGCCTGAGTTTGAGTTTACCTCGATCCTCACCCGTACGGGTGCTGGCAATGCTCAGACGGGAGACGTAGCAACTTCAACCGAAGACGAGGTGCGCTCCGAAGTGCACACCCGCGCCGAATCCTATCTGGAAAAGATTGCCCTACCATTGCGCCGCGAGGGGATGACGGTACGCACCTATATCAAAGATGGCTACCCATCTGAGATGATCATTGCGCAGGCTACCCTCGTACACGCCGATGTGATTGTGATGGCGACCCACGGCTATAGCGGCTTCAAGCGGCTGGCACTGGGCAGCGTGGCCGATAAAGTGCTCCGTGCAACCACCACCCCGCTGCTGCTGGTACGGGCCAGCGGCTAATAGGGAACAGTTCACGCAGGCAGACTTTGTTCTGTGTAGCCGGGGATTTCAGTCTCCCGGCTACGCTCCTATGTACCCTTCCCGCCTCATCCGGGCTACGCTCTTCTATGTACCCCTCCTGCCACGATTAGTGCATGTTTTGCATGTTGTATCTTGTATAATCTCTGGTATCATAGATATATCACGCAATATAAATGGTATAATATGTCAATATCTGAGCAAAATTGAGCGAAGAGATGCTCCGATGAGCGATGTTATTCCGCTGACTTCCGTCGGTTCGGCGCAGGAGCCATTCAAAGAAAGCGCCTGCAAAACCCATCCGCAAACGATGTGCCCTGCTTTCGGGGCCTTGCGCGTGCTGACCCGCCTGGAAGGGGCACAGCCAACGATGATAACCGATACCGGCTGTTTGTATGGCCTGACGTTTGTTACCCACTTTTACGCGGCTCGCAAAAGCATTGTCGCCCCCACCCTTGGCACCGCCGAGCTATCGAGCGGGCAGATCCAGGAAGCCGCCAATGCCGCCATTGCCGAAGCTGCCAGCGAACGCAATGTCAGCGTGATACCCGTTATCTCGCTGTGTGTCGCCGAAACTGCTGGCCTGTCCGAAGAGTTGCTGCCCCGTGAGGTCGATGGAAAGCCGGTGGTGCTGGTGCGTGTGCCCGCCTACGCAATCCATTCGCATCCCGAAGCAAAAGATGTCGCGATTGCAGCATTGATGCGGCGCTTTATGGAAACGGAAACAACCGCCGAACCAAACACCCTGGTGTTGCTTGGTGAAGTCTTCCCCGCCGATCCGGTGATGATTGACGGCTTGCTGCGGAAGATGGGCGCACGAGTGCTGGTCACGATTCCCGGTCGCCACCTCGATGAAATCCGCATTGCGAGCCGGGGCGCGGCAGTCGCGGCCCTGCATCCATTCTACCGCGATAGTCTCGCCTGTATGCGTGAGCATGGCGTGGCGGTCGTTGGTGGCGCACCTATCGGGGCCGATGGCAGCGCCGCCTGGATACGGGCCGTTGGCGCAGCGCTCGAACTGGATGATGCAACGGTTGAGCAGGTCGCTGCCGAAGAAGAGCAGACCGCCCGCGACTTCCTGGCGCGCCAGTCGCTCAAGGGGGCGACGGTGCTGGTATCGGGCTACGAAGGCAACGAGATGCTATATGCACGGCTGCTGATCGAAGGCGGTGCCCATGTGCCCTATGTCAGTACCAGTATCGGGCAGACCCTGCATACTGCCGCCGACGAAGCGTGGCTCAAGGCACGCGGCACCGAGGCGGTGGTCTATCGTAAGTCGCTGGAAGATGACAAGAAAGCGATGGCGCACTGGAACTTCGATCTGGTGATTGGCACAACCTCGACCACTGCCGCCGCCAAAGAGCTTGGTATTCCATCGGTCTACTACACCAATATTTTAAGCGTGCGCCCACTCTTCCTGACGGGCGGCATGATTGCCAGCATCAGCATGGTGCAGGAGTTGCTGGAGCGGCGGCCAATTTACGAGAAGATGCAGAGCTTTTTTGAGGGATAGGAGCATACGATGCACGTCATTCGCGATATATCCGATACCAGTTCGTACTGGGGCGCGTCCTGGGTGTTTGGCTGTTTCCCCGATGTCCATATGATCTGTGATGCCCCGATTGGCTGCTACAACCTGCTGGGTGTGGCTGTCACCAACTACACCGATGCCCTGGCGCATATGCACAACCTGACCCCGACCAGCATCCGCGAAGAAGATGTGATCAATGGCACGGCTCCCGCCTTGCAGCGCACGCTCAACGAGTTGCGCGAACTGGGCATGCTCGAAAATAAAAAGCTGATTGTACTCAGCACCGCCGAGAGCGAGATGATCAGCGCCGACCACACACGCTACCTTGCGACGCTTGAACCAGATGCCCGCTTCTTCTGGAGTCAGTCACTCGAACAGGATGAGTGGGTCGGGCGCGAACGGGCGCTACTGTTCTGCTGGGAGCAGTACGGCAAGCCCGCTGCCAGCACCGCCGCCCCTGCGCCCTACAGTGTCAATATCATCGGCCCATCGCTGGGTTGCTTCAACTCCACTGCCGACTTGTACGAGATCAAGCGCCTGGCGGAGGGGATTGGTGCAACGGTCAATCTGGTGTACCCGTATGAAAGCAGCCTTGCCGATACGCCGCGCCTGTCGGAAGCGATGGTCAATATTGTGATGTACCGCGAGTTTGGCACACAACTCGCGCAGGTTCTTGGCAAGCCGTATCTCTTTGCACCGTTTGGTGTGTTTGGCACTACCAGCTTTCTGCATGAACTGGCGCAACTGCTCGGCATTCCGCAGGAACAGGTCGATACCTTTGTTGCCAAAGAGAAGCGCGGCACATTGCGGGTTGTGTGGGATATGTGGCGCGGCCCCCAGAGCGACTGGTTCGCCACGGTTGATTATGCAGTGGTAGCGGCGCGCAGCTATGTTGTAGGGCTGCAAGCCTACCTGACGGGCGAACTGGGCGTGAAGCTGGCGTTTGCCTCAGGCCGCCCGCTGGCCGAAGGCGAACCCGACAATATCCAGATCCGCCGCCAACTGCACAAGCGTGCTCCGGCGTTTGTGTTTGGCAGCATCAACGAGAAGATCTATCTCTCGGAGGCCAATGCAAAAGCGACGTTCTACATTCCGGCCACTTTCCCTGGCCCGGTCGTGCGGCGCACTACGGGCACGCCCTTTATGGGCTTTGCGGGCGCGGCCTACCTGATGCAAGAACTGGTCAACCGCTTCTATGAGAGCGTGTTCAACTATCTGCCCGTCGAAACGCTGGACGGTGCGGGTATGACTGAACGTGACGCGGCGGGCAACGCCTATGTGCAGACGATGCCCTGGACAAAAGAGGCCGGCGAACGCTTGAGTCGCGCTATGGAGGATGTGCCCTACCTGGCCCGCATCAGTGCCAGCCGCACCCTTCGCCTCGCTGCCGAACAAGCCGCCCGCACCAGCGGTGCCGCCGAGGTAACGGTAGAGCAGGTTGAGGCAGCACTGGCGGCGGGCCAGTAGGCGGCCACGAAGCGCAAAGCGCAAAACGCAGGCAAGAGGCGAAGGGCAGAACGGCTCTATTGTCGCTTGTCCTGGCCCCTTGCCGGATGGGTGCTACAGCGGCGGGTAGCACATGTATCTGGTACACTATGCACAGATATGTACCGGAGAACCAGCAAGAGAAGGAGGGCCTATGGCTGCTAGGGTGCTGAAACAGCCGTCTCTGCTGCTTGCGGCGCTGGTGCTGGCAGGTCTGGCGCTGCGGCTCTGGTATATCGCCTTCAATCAGATCGAGCCGGGGTATTCGCCCACCGACGACGGCGACTACTACCGGCGGGCACTGCGCTTTACACTGACCGGACAGTACATTGATGATCACTGGTTCATCCGGTCGCCGCTGCATGTGCTGATGTTTGCCGGACTGCTGCGCCTCAGCATAGTACTCGGCACCATCGACGGTGTATTGCTGATCCGAGCGGTACAGATTGGCATGTCGCTGCTGGCGGTGCTGCTGGTTTACGATAGCACGCGGCGGCTCTTTGATGGACGAGCCGGACTGGTCACGGCGGGCATTCTGGCGCTGTGGTTCCCGTTCGTCGAGTTGCCGATCCACCTCTTTAGCGAGCCGCTGTTCTCTACCTCCTGATCGGGCATCTGTGGCTGCTGCTGCTGTGGCGCGTCATGCGGCGCTGGTGGCTGCTGGCGCTGGCGGGCTTACTGCTTGGTCTGGCGGCGCTGGCCCGTTCGCCTGCGCTGTACAGTGCGCCGTTTGTCGCGTTGTGGCTACTGCTCGAACTGCGCCCCGCCGATGTACCGCTGCTGTCGCTGCGGGTGCTGCGCGGCTTGGTGCGTCCGGCATTTCTGCGTGCAGTGGCGCTGGTCGGGCTGTGCTGTGCGCTGACAATTGCGCCCTGGACAATCCGCAACTACCTCGAATATCAGCGCTTCATACCGATTGATACGATTGGCCCCGCCAACCTGTGGCTGATTGTGGGCGACCACAACCGCCAGGGCAGCCAGATATTGCTCAGTATGCCCCAGGCCGAGCGCCAGAGCTTTGCCACCGCCGAGGCGCGGCGGTTGTTGGCCGAAGACCCGCAGCGCTTTGTAGGCTTGCTCTTCAACGGCTGGGAGCGCAACTTCCGCGAGATCTGGAAGTTGCAATATGTAGTTGATTTCTTTGGTCAAAACTACTTCTACAT
>JAAUSQ010000023.1 GCA_012033195.1 Chloroflexaceae bacterium | reverse complement strand
GCCGTCTAATCCACCACACTGCACTAACTCTATAGTATCCACTACCAGGGCAATTATCGGTAGCATTTTGCCAGCTTTCGCCGGAACAGTATGCATTGCGCGGAGGCCGTGCCGGAGACATGGCTCACGCCAGTGCTGCATGCGGGGAGCCGACCAGTTGCCATACACCCGTCGCTCTTTGAGGATGCCAAATGGTGTTATTTCCGTGAGAATCGATTCGATAAGATCGGGAGTAATATTTTCACCATCGATCAGGACAGCAAGCCGCCGGTGCCGACTATGACGTGAATACTGAACCAGACGCACCAGCGGGTACAGTATGTGCAGACGCAACCAGGCAGTTACGTGGTTCATGCGATGCTCCATAGTATCGACAGGAAACATCGGATTATGCCTGCACCGCAACCATGAACTGCACCCGCTCACATGGTTCTGGCTGCGGAAGCACGAGGCATGCGATTACAGGGAATGAGGTTGGCCTAATCCGCGCAGGGTAATTGATATAGTGATCCTTTCGCACCAAGCCTGTTTCAGCGAAACAAAACGACCTCATAAAAATCTGGCCACATTGTACCATATGTGAGTTATTGATGCAAAATGTGCTTCTCCTTTAAGAATCGCATTACCCATATATGATAAGATAGCACTGGCTATATTACCAACTCATTATGAGCAGCGCGCAAACTTCCTGAATATATCGCAGCAGCCAGGGTATACTGCCTGCACCGTTGTGTTCAACATCTCGATCAGAAAAGGCTGATCGCACGTTCCGCTCCCCACCCATCGCTCGGTGTTGCCTTCTGGCTGTTTGGTGTGCACCCTGGCATATGCTATACTATGCGTCGGTCGTCGCGTGATTCCCCCCAGACTGGATGACGTGTCCGGTCGTTTCCCGCCTGTCCAGGTGCATCAATACAGCTTCGCCACAAGCACAATGATGTGATGAAAGGGTGCTCGAAACGTATGACTACAATCAAAGATGTAGTCCGCGTTGCTGGTGTCTCGTTTAAAACCGTTTCCCGTGTGATTAACAACGATCCCAGTGTGCGGGACGAAACCCGCCAGCGGGTATTGGCGGCAGTGCGGCAGTTGGAATATCGACCGAACGTCAGCGCCCGCCAGATGCGTACTCAGAAATCCGGGGTGATCGGTGTCATCACCGACCATATCGCCACTACACCCTTTGCAGGCAACATCATCAAAGGGGCGCAAGAGGCCGCCTGGAACGATAACAAAATGCTGCTGATCGTGAACACCGATGGGCAACCCTATATCGAAGCCTTTGCCGTTGATATGATGCTGGAACGACAGGTTGAAGGCATAATCATTGCAACAATGTACCATCGGGCCGTGGTGCTGCCGCCCAATCTGCGCCCTGTTCCGACCGTGTTGCTCAATTGTTATGTTCCAGATTACTCCATTGCGGCGGCAGTGCCGGACGAAGTCCAGGGTGGTTGTACGGCGACCGAGTACCTGATCCAGCAGGGGCATACATGCATCGGCTTTATCAACAATATCGACCCGATCCCGGCAGCGCACGGGCGCTTGCACGGCTATCGGCAAGCACTCCAGGCCGCCCAGATTCTCTATGAGCCTGCGCTTGTACCGATGCTGAAGCGGTGACACTCAACGTGCTGGTTGAGTCGGGTGGGTTTCAGCTTCAGGAAGCCGCCGCCCGCCAGTTCGAAGCACAAACCGGTCATACCGTCAATTTTATTCAAGTGCCGTATGCTGGCGTGTTTGATCGGCTCACGGCTGAAATGGCCTCCGGTGGCACCTCGTTTGATGTCGCAACGATTGACGTAGTCTGGCTGCCGCGCTTTGCACCCTTGGCCGAACCACTCGATGCATTGTTCACCGACGAGATGATTGCTGATACATTCCCGGCCATTGTCGCTGATGCGCAGGTTGATGGGCACTATGTCGCCATGCCAGCCTGGGCCAATACCGAAATTCTCTTTTATCGCAAAGATCTCTTTGAAGATCCAGCAGAGCAAGCCGCTTTCGCGGAAGAATATGGCTCCGACCTTGCACCGCCTACCAACTGGCAAGAGTTCACCGATGTAGCTACATTTTTCACCCGCGACACCGATGGTGATGGCGCGATTGACTTCTACGGCACCGATGTCAAAGGTGGTGCGGGCGGTGCCGATGTGGAATTGCATGGCTGAGTAATACCGATATTGTACTCTTCTCGGTGGCGCTGCCCGATATCTGGCTGACCACCTCGTTTGTGGCACTGGTAATGTATACCGGCTTGCAAAACATCCCTGCCGATTTGCTGGAAGCAGGCAGCACGTGCGGCAGGCGGGTGGTCACCAGGCGCGTGCAGTGCGGGCCGCCCTCCAGGAAGGGTTGCAGGTGGGCGCTGTCCCACACATCGTCAATCACCAGCAGGAGCCGCCGCTCACCAAGCGCCTGCGCCAGCCGGGTCACCGCCGCGTTCAGGTCGGTGAAGCCTGCCCGCTAGCGCGCACCGGTCAGGTGCAGCACTAGGTCTTCCAACTTGCCGATCAGGTTGCCGGGTTCCTGTCCCACCTCGACCCACAGCACACCAGCGGGGAAGGCGGCCTGCACCCGCGCGTCGTGGCAGATGGCCTTGGCCAGCGTGGTCTTGCCGAAGCCGCCCACGCCTGCCAGGGCCGCCGTAATTGCGACGGGGCCGCTGTCGCTGCTGCACAGGTGCGCCAGGAGTTGGTTGAACTCATGCGGACGAGGCACAAAGTCCTCGGGTGGTCGGGGTGGAAGGGGCCGAGCAAATTGCAGCGGCGGCTCGCCGTGGTGGTGATGGGTAACGTTGACATCGCGGCTCGCGTTGTACTGGTCGTTCTCGACGGTCTGACCCTGCTGATTGAACTGTGGGCCAGTGTTGACCGGGCCGTGGAACGTGCCCTGCGCGCCCTGGTTGGGTTGCGTGTTATCGAAATGCTGGTTGCTCATCGTGCTGCTCCGGCACCAGATTATCAATGTATCAAGCAGACTTGCAGAGTATTTACCCTGATTATAGCACGGTCTTTTTCTGGATGTGCTCGTAGCGGCAGCATGGAGCGGTTTCCTATGTCTGATTTAGGTTTGTGTGACAAATACGTACATAATAGCTGGTATAATACGCGAAGGATACGCGATCAAAGCATCATTTCTCGTTTTTATGCGTGGATATGATGGGGAGCGCACGGTGTTTCCACAGCCATTCACCCCGACCTTCAGCGGACACGAGACCTTTGTGCTGCGTACCAACTGGCTGAAGAAGGGCTATGATGTTATCAAGCAGCACCCGGACCTGTTCTCGCGGCCAGATGCCTACGTCAAGTTAGGAGTCGGCAAAAACATGGCCCAGTCCATTCGCTACTGGGGGCGCGTTGTACGTGATGCCGCGATTGATGAGTGGAAAATTACCTTTCTGCCGAAGGAGCATGGGGGTGATTTTGAGCCGCGCCTCGACTCAGACGAGGATTGGGATATGTGGATGCTCGCTGCCGCCCGTCCAGAACGTATACCCTTACGCGCCATGAAGATTGATACGGGTTGGAAAATAGAGGTTTGTTTGGATCGTGATCGTCCCGATCCCTACTGGTGTGAACTGGTGTTGAAAGACGTGCAGATGATAGACATGAATTACCGCATGGAACGGATCAATAGTTCGTTGAAGCGGGTGCGGGTTGCCCATGCGCATATGTCCGAAGCGCTTCACTGCGCCGCAGCACAGCTAAAGGTGAACACTATCGTGAAAGTGCCAGGTGGTGGGCCGGTGCGTCTACCTGATGTGACCGAAGAGCGGCAGGACGACGCACAAACCCCGGTTCCAACGACACGGCCCTCCTCCTATGTCGGTAAGTGCATCAGCATACCAGGAAGCGCTGCCGCCACCAAAACCCAAACCCAGACGGCGCAAAAGTTTAGACGAACTTGATCCCATGGTCATTGCGGTGCTCGACGCACAGTTGCTCGATACTACAGCCCTGAATTGGCTGCTCGACGTCCGTACACCGCTTCGGCGGGGCAGACCAGCAATTGCACGGCGAGCACTTATCTTGTGTGGTACCGAAGATGTGGACGCTAAAATGTCCGGGCCGATTGGCAAAATGATGGACAAAACTGAGCAACTCCGGCGGGCATAGCATCGCCGCATGGTTTTCCGGCGCATGAGTGAGGAGGAGGAGCAGGAATTTGATCAGGTTATGGTGCGTCTCTTGCGCCAGAACCTTAATGCCGTGTTTGGTCGTGACATCGATTCAGATGAGTGCATGGACACCTTTAGGCAGTGGACAACGACGAACTGGCATCTGATTGTTGAATTAGCGGTCATACTCGATACGTGCTTAGGGCCAATACAAGATAACTCACCCAGACAACTAACAGCGGCTGTGGTGCGATGCGTGGAGAAAAAATGGGTGGAGCACACAAGCTAGTTGCTGCGAAGTGCACTATGGGGTATGTTAAAGAGGCAATGATAGATAGTATCGGGGTATCTCGATGACGCTGAGTAGTACAAAACAAGTGTACAGTGTTGACCGCTTGGTGAGCCATGCGGTCAGGGTGTTGCAGCATAGCTGCGGCAAAATGCGGTCTGTTCCTCGCGCATGGATGGCGGTCGCCATTCCTTCTTGTTTCCCATCAACAAGCTCCAAATCCGGAGTATTGCAGAATATATGCGGCGAAGTAATGCAGCATATTTGCGGTGGTATTGCAGGATATTTGCGGTGAGGCAATAGCTCTATCGTAGCTGGTGGGCGATGACGGGCTCGAACCGCCGACCCCCTCGGTGTAAACGAGATGCTCTACCAACTGAGCTAATCGCCCTGGTGCCGAGAGTGGGACTTGAACCCACACGAACATTACTGTTCACTAGGCCCTCAACCTAGCGCGTCTGCCATTCCGCCATCTCGGCCCGGATAACTCCCACATTGTACTCATTCGGGCCGTTCTTGTCAACCGGTTTTTGCCCCAATCTGCTACTATTTCAGCAATTCACCCAGTGCCGCCAGCATATGGTCAAGCTCCTTGCGGCCTTCCGCGCCCAGCGGCAGCAGCGGGCGGCGGCTCGGCCCACCATACCACCCCAGCCGTTCCAGGGTGTACTTCAGCCCTGGCACCCCATATCGCGCTGTAATTGCGGTGTTCAGTCCGACCAGTGCCAGTTGCAGACGGCGTGCCTCGGCAAAGTCGCCTGCTGCAAACGCATCGACCAGACGGCGCAACGGCGGCGCGGCAACGTTTGCCAGTGCCATAATGCCACCCACCGCGCCAATGCTCAGAAAAGGTAGCAGCGTGGTGCCCGACCCGGAGAGCACCTGGAAATCGGGTTGTTCTGCCAGCACCTGCGCGACCTTCGTAACATTGGCGCTGCTATCTTTCATCCCGATAATGTTCCGATGCGCTGCCATGTCCAGGATCGTTTGCGGGGCCAGATCGATGCTAGTAAAGGCAGGCACGTTGTACACCAACACCGGAATGGGCGACTCGTCGGCAACTGTGTGAAAGTGCGCCACCAGTGCAGCCGGTGTCATCCCGGCACGGAAGAACGACGGTGTAATGACCAGGGCCGCAATTGCGCCCGCTTCGGCGGCGTGCTGTGTCAGGCGGATCGTCTCGGCAGTGGTTTCGGCCCCGGTGCCCGCAATCAGGTGCTTACCCGTGCTACGCAGCATATCGCCACAAATCCGCCAGATGGTCACACGTTCTTCGAAGGTAAGGTACGCGGCCTCACTATTCGAGCCAGGGGTTACGATACCATCAAGCGGCTGGGTCAGCCAGCGCTGCACATTGGCTTCAAGGTGCTGATGAGCAAGCTGTTCATCAGCATAAAAAGGTGTAGGAATGGGCGGATAAATGCCCGATACATCAATCATAGGGTGTTCCTCTTTGCTCCTGCTGCTCGTGGATAATCAGCACTCTATTTTATCACCACTATTTGCAACCTGCGCCAACTGCACAAGGCCATCATACCAATCTGTGTGGCTTGACCATCGCTCCCCTATCCGCTACAATCGATAAGACGTGACAGGGCGGTACACACGGAAAGGATCAACGATGAACCATCTGCTCACCTGCATGGGTGAAATCCTGATTGACTTTCTCCCTATTGAAGAACACGGTACAACGCTTGGCTTTCGGATGCACCCTGGCGGCGCACCTTTTAATGTTGCCGTCGGCCTTGCGCGCCTGGGCATGCCAGTGGCTTTCCTGAGCAAGATGGCGGATGATTTTTCGGGCGCTATCTGCGGCGCTATCTTGAGCAGCAAGGGGTGCGCCCCGACTTTGTCCTGCTCGAACAGCGCGGCCTGACTACGCTGGCCTTTGTTGCTATCGAAGGCGGCGAGCCGGTGTATACCTTTTACAACAATGGCACCGCCGACACACTGATGCAGATTGACGAGTTTCCGTCTGCTGTCTTTGCAGAAACCCGTATCCTGCACTGTGTTGGCTCGGTCAGCCTGCTGGGGGGGAGCACGCCGCAGGCTGTCATTGCCACCGCCGAACGGCTGAAGGGCCAAGCGCTGATCTCGTTTGATCCCAACATACGCGCAAATATGGCCCACGACGAGGCGCAGTATCGAGCGCTGGTTGGACAGATGATGGGACTGGCCGATCTGGTCAAGGTCAGTGCGGCAGACCTGGCATGGCTGATGCCGGGGCAGACCGATGCCCAGATTGCCAGTGCTATTCTGGGGCGCGGCGTGTCGCTGCTGGTCATCACACAGGGCAGGCACGGTGTGACAGCCTTTGCCCCCAATCCAGGCGGGCCACCCGTGCAACTCCATGTGCCAGCCTTCCCGATCACCGTTGCTGATACGGTCGGTGCAGGCGATGCCTTCAGTAGTGGTTTGCTGGCGGCGCTGGCAGAGCGCAACATCATAACCGCAACGGCTCTGTACCAGTTGCCAATTGCCGAACTGGAGCAGGCGCTCCGGTTTGCATCGGCGGTCGCTGCTATTACCACCACCCGCGCAGGCTCCAACCCGCCAACCCGCGCCGAGGTTGAGCAGTTTCTTGCAGGGTAGTCTGCGCAGGCAGACTTCGCAACGAGGAGCCAAGGACTTCAGTTCCTCAGCGACCCGACCCAACGGCCCCTGTCCCACATTGACAGGCGTGCGGCGTAGCGCTATACTCCTCTCGGAATATCGTATCGAACGCAGAGACGCACAGACCGGGCGATGCAAAGATTGCACTGCTGGCTTGTGGCGTCTTTTTTGATAGGGTCGTTTATCTGCTGTAACGAGAAAATAGGAATGCCATGTCGCACTACCCATCACACGACGAGCAGGAGGAGCGCTTCGAGCGCATGGAACGCCTAACGGAATATATCCACGCCAAGCGCTCGCGTGGCTTCTCACGCCGCGAATTTCTCAAGTACGGGCTGTCGCTTGGGCTATCGTTGCCCGCGATTTCGGCGGTGCTGTCGGGTTGTGGAATGGGGCAGAGCAACCTGGTGGCGCTGGCTCCCACCGCAACCAACACCCCCGCACCAACCAGTACGCCTACCATTCGCCCCACCAACACCGCCACCCCCGAACCAACCGCAACAAATACACCAGAGCCAACCGATACGCCCACCCCCGAACCAAGCCCGACTCCTATTCCGACGGTGGTTTTTGGGATTATCGGGGACTTTGGCATGGCGGGTGAGGCGGAAGAAGCGGTCGCCAATCTGGTGAAAAGCTGGAACCCGGCTTTTATCGCCACTATTGGTGACAACAACTATCCGCTCGGAGCTGCCGAAACGATAGACAAAATATCGGGCAGTATTATCACGAATACATCGGCGACTACAAGGGCACCTATGGCCCCGGCTCGCCTGTCAATCGCTTTTGGCCGGTGCTGGGCAACCACGATACCGATACCGACCAAGGCCGACCCTATCACGACTATTTCACACTACCCGGCAACGAGCGCTACTACATTGTCGAGGAAGGGCCAGTCAAGCTGTTTATGCTCAATAGTGTGCCGTGGTTCGAGCCAGATGGCGTGTTTACCGACTCGGTGCAGGCGTTGTGGCTGCGTGATCAACTGGCCGCCTCGCCCGATACATGGAACCTGGTGTTATTCCACCATGCGCCCTACTCATCGGGCTACAAAGGCGGCAGTTCATGGATGCGCTGGCCCTTCAAAGAGTGGGGCGCACACGTGACAGTGACAGGACATAACCATACCTACGAGCGTATTTTGATCGATGGGTTTACGCACTTTGTCAACGGCGTGGGGGGTGGGGCGCGCTATGCCTTCGATGATGTCATTATGCCTGAAGCCCAGTTTATTTACAATGCCAATCACGGGGCAATGCGGGTTGAGGTTACGCCGACAATGCTCCTGTTTCAGTTTTTCAACCGCGACAACGTACTGATCGACAGCTACACGATGGAAAAGAGCGGCTGAGGATAATGGCATAAAAAACGCTGGCCCCTGCTTGCTGCACAAAACAAGGGGCCAGCGTCGGTATACTAACAATATCAGGTATTTACCGCTACACAATTGATCCTACGCCAGGTGCTCCAATGCAACTGTACGAAGCGGCATATTGTGCTACTGTTCACAAAGGTTTGCCTGCTCCAGCGCTGTTTGCTACTCCTGCATCTATCTAAACTCTCTATTGACGGGCAGGGATACGCTTGTTATAGTAGCAACTACCTTTGTCACAAACTGAATCAGCCGACGTTCTTTGTAGTAACCACCCTGAGATGATGCAGGAACCGTGTGCTGGACGTATGCCTACTACACTGGTTCAATAAGAGATAGAGACAGAACCAATGCTTAACACGCTGTATCTTCAAACGTTTCTGGCTGTGGTGGATGCAGGGAACTACACGGCAGCAGCGGAACAGCTTCATATGTCGCAGCCTGCGGTAAGCCAGCATATCCGGGCACTCGAAGAGCAACTTGGTGATGTCCGACTCTTCCGGCGCAGCGGGCAGCGTATGGTGCCCACCCACGCGGGCGAGGAATTGCTGGTAACTGCACGCGAACTGGTGGCAATGGTCGAGCGCACCGAGCAGAATATCCGCGCCATGCGGGGGCAAACCACCGGACGGGTCGTGATTGGCTGTACCGCCAACAGCGGCGAATATCTGCTCCCGCCGCTCTTGGCTGCGTTTCGCCTGAACCATCCAGCGGTGACACTATCGGTGCGGGTGGGCAATGTTGAGATGTTGTTAAATGCCCTGACCGAGCGCCAGATCGATCTGCTGGTGCTGGAGGAGCAGCAACGCCGCCGAGGGTGGGAGTCGCATATGCTGGGCGTGGAGCCGATTTGCCTGATTGCCCCGGTTGATCATCCATTGCTGCAAAGTGACCATGTGCCGCTGAGTATAGTGCGTGAGTATCCGTGTACTTTGCCAGGAGCAGGTATGCCGCTGCGCCGCACTCTGGAAGATGCGCTGCGGCGACGAGGGATAGCACTGGCCGATTTAATGGTCGCGCTGGAATGTGAAAGCATCAACCTGCTGTTGCAAAGCGTGCGGAGTGGTATGGGGCTTGCTTTTGTGCCACAACTCAGCCTGCTGCCCGCGACCAACATGGGCATTGTCACCCTCGCAGGTAGCCCACTTCAGCAGGAATGGTATGTGTTGCGTGAGCGTGGCAAAAAGATGGCTCGTGCTGTGCAAGAGGTCTATGCCTTTATGGTGGGGAACACCGGACAGGGCCTGTTGCAGCAGCACGGGTTGATAACAGCCGAGTGAACCGGCTCACTTGGCCCCGGCGACCGTCCCCTACAACCCCGCCCGAAATGCAGCACAGGCGCTATCAGCGGCCCGCATCAGGTGCAGATAATCCACGCCCAGCGCGACCCACTGAATACCCTGCTTGACAAATGACAGTGCCGTTTCGACATCGCCGCCGACAAACAACCCGACCGGCATCTGGTGCTGCTGTGTTATGGCAATAATACGCTCGATAGTTGCCACGACATCCGGGTGCCCCACCTGCGGCAGCACGCCCAGCGAGCCAGAAAGATCGGTCGGGCCGATCATGATCGCGTCCAGGCCAGCGGTCTGCACAATTTCTGCAAGCTGATCGACAGCATCGATGTGCTCGATCTGGGCGATTGCCAGCACGCTGCTATTGGCGTTGGCGCAGAAGTCGGGGCCACCTGCCCGCCCATACCGTGCGGGGCGGCGCGGGCCATAGCCGCGTATCCCCTGCGGCGGGTAGCGGCAGGCGGCAACAAGCTGCCGAGCTTCAGCAGCAGTGCCCACCATCGGCGCAACAATGCCCGCCGCGCCTGCATCGAGCGCCCGCTTGATCCAGACAGGCTCGTTCTGGGGCACACGTACCAATGCTGTTGTGCCTGCTAGTTCTGCCGCCATAATATGCGCCTGCACCGTTTCAATGTCAAGCGGGCCATGCTCCATATCAATCCAGATATAATCGAAGCCCGATCCGGCTAACAACTCGGTAATAGTCGGGTCGCTGAAGGAAACAAGCGTGCCGACCGCAACGGCACCGCTGCGGAGCTTCTCGGCAAACGTTGGTGATGTGCTCATACGGTCTCCCATCCTCACTGGTACAATCGAGGCTACTTGCCTTTGCTGTGTAGTTCATTTGTGCTATACTGGAAAGGTATGCTCAAAATACGCCGCCACACTACAGAGCGCAATCATACCCCGAACAAAGGTGTACTGCAACTATATTCAACAGAAGGAGGAGACTGTAATGACCACTGCTCTGCCGCCCTTTGCAGGCTTTGGCCCCGATGCGGTTGCCTGGTTTGAAGGACTGGAACGCGACAACTCGAAGAGCTATTTTGAAGCGACCCGCAGCCAGTGGGAAACGCAGGTGCGCGACCCGCTGATGCTGCTCCTCAGCGAGCTTACTGCCGAGTTTGGTGGTACGGTACGTATGTTTCGGCAGAACCGCGATGTGCGCTTTAGCCCCGACAAATCGCCGTATAAAAGTACAACCTATGGCATCATTCACGAGCGGCCCGACTCGGCGGCGGCACTGTATGCCCAGGTCTCGGCACGCGGGTTGTATTTAGGGACGGGGTACCACGAACTGGCCCGCGACCAGTTAGAGCGCTTTCGAGCAGCAATTGTCAGTGATGAAACCGGGCCGACCCTTGAAGCAGTCGTGCGTGAGATCGAGGCGGCGGGCCTGACCATAAGCGGCGAAATGCTCAAGACGGTGCCGCGTGGCTATCCACGTGACCACCCGCGTGGGGGGCTGTTGCGCTACAAGTCGTTTATTGTGGGCAGTATCCTGCCTGCTGACCCCGTTCTGACCAGCCGTGATGCAGTAATTGAGCATACCGTGAGGGCATGGCGTACGGCGGCACCGCTCAATCAGTGGCTCGATACCAATGTTGGCCTGAGTGCGTTGTCACCCGAAGAGCGCTGGGGGCGCGGCTAAACGACACCCCCTTGCCCCGTCAGTGGGCGAGGAGCAGGGGGTGTGGGGCTTGCAGCTCCGCGCCTGCTTTATTCCTCTTCAAGCAACACCGGGTCAATCGGCGCATCCTGGGCCAGCAATGCCAGCGTCGCCTCCAGAATGCGGCGCTGCTGTGCTGTGTCGCCTGGTCGCCCGATAGTTGATCCCCGGCTTAGACGGGTGAACGTGGCACGCGGCGGCATCGTCAAGCGGGTGACACCGGCGTTCCAGCTTGTGAGGGTGGTTGCGATACCAGCCATTTCAAGTGCTCGTGCAATCAGTCCCACGGACTGAGAACAGAGCGGTCAGGCAGGCACCAGCAGGGCGGCGTGGGCTTGTTCGGCCTTCACCGCATCCACCACGGCGGGTATTGTTTCGTCCAGTACACGGGGAACGACTGGCTGATAGCCCATAAAGCTGATTGCATTGGGTGCCAGTTCGCCAATCATCCCGGCGGCGGTCAGGTCTTCCAGGTGGCGTAGCGGCACGAGTACCTGGGCATCCTGATTAACTGTCGTGTGATCATAGTGGTCGTGGGCATAGGCCAGATCGTTCAGGGGGGTTGTGGTCGGGTAGGTACGAATGGTATAATCGCCCATCGTGTTGGCGGCATCGTAGGGTTGCTGGGTAGCTGCCAGATAACTGCCCGCCGATGTAATCAGCACCAGCCGACTCTGGCGCAGGTCGATGCGCTTGCCCGCCGGAGCCGTGCTGTTGCGTGGGCGGTTGTAAATCTTCCAGAGCGTTTCGCCCGTCTGCTCGTAGTGGGCCAGCCAACCCTGCTGGAATTCAGCGAGCCACTGCTCGCGGTTTTCCAATACGTCCATACCGTCTCCTCATTTTTATGGTTTCGCAACGCTTTGTAGGTAGTGTACCAGAAAAACGAGCGGCGGCGTGTTATGTGTTATCAACACCGGATTGCCGCTCAGTGCTGAAGCACCGGGTGGATACTCGGCTTACGCCCGATCCAGCACCAGCTTCCAGAGTGCCATACCGAGCATCTCCAGATCGTGGCGCAGGGTGTCCTGCTTATTCCAGATCTGGCGTCTGGCTTCAGTTATTTCGACATAATCACGTGCCAGCGGCTCCACACCGAGCGCCACAATGCGGTGCAGTTCGTCATCGTCGGGGTGCAGCAGGTGCAGCCCCTCACTGGCATACTGGCTCAGCAATGTTGCATCCAGCCCCTCGCTGCGGTTGATCAGCGCTGCATCCAGCACACCGGGGCCAAGCATCTGGACCAGCCGTTGCACATGGTCGAAGGCAGTATAACCATCAGTCTGACCAGGTTGGGTGGTCGTATTGCAGACAAACAGTACCGTGCCCGTTGTCTCGCGCAACGCCTCGCGCATCCCATCAAACACCAGCGTTGCCAGCACCGATGTAAAGAAGCTGCCTGGCCCCAGCACCACCATATCGGCCTGCCGTATTGCATCGAGCGCCGGCGCATAGGCGTGTGCAGTCGGGTCGGAGAGGAACAGCCGCGCAATCGGGGGCTTGTTCAGACCACGCACCGCAAGCTCGCCTTCAACCAGACTGCCGTCAACCAGTTCGGCACAAAGCTGCGTATTGGCAGCCGAGACGGGGAACACCTGCGCCATGGTGTTAACCATCTCCCCGGCCATTCGGACGGCCTGCGCGAAGTCGCCCGTCATCTGGGTGAGGGCAGCGAGCAGCAGGTTGCCAAATGCCATACCATCGAGCAGCGGCACATTGGGCGAATGGAAACGGTATTGCAACAGGCGGGCAATCAACGCATCCGGCTCGTAGGCCATTGCTGCCAGCGTGCTGCGAACATCGCCAGGGGCCGGCATATCGACCAGTGCCCGCGCTACGCCCGTACTGCGCCCTGTATCGGTAACGGCGACGACTGCGGCAAGCGAAGCAAAAAAGGGCCGAGCCGCCAGCAGCACCCGGCCTGTTCCGTTCCCGCCACCAATCGCAACGAGGCTCAGTTTTATGGGATGGAGTGACACTAGTTTTCGTACCCGGTGCGCTCCGTCCAGTCGCGTCCATACATTCGGGTGAAGAAGTGTAACCCTTTCGCAACTCCTGGCTCAAGCACCCCGGCCTGATACCGCCATGTCCAGTTGCCGTCGCCCATCACACCCGGTACATTCTGGCGGGCTTCGCTGCCAAGCCGCAGCACATCTTGCAGCGGCACTACAACCATATTCGCAACCGAGGCATACGCCAGACGGATGAGATCCCAGGCGATGTCGTGGGCATCGTGGCCGAGGTAGCCGCGCACGCGTTCGCGCTGTGCTTCGGTCAGTTCAGTAAACCAGCCGACCGTAGTATTGTTGTCGTGCGTGCCCGTATACACCACCGAATTGCTCAGGTAGTTGTGGGGGAGGTACGGGTTGTGCGCGTTGTCGCCAAAGGCAAACTGCAAGATCTTCATTCCCGGCATATCAAACTTGTCGCGCAGTGCCCGCACTTCGGGCGTAATCAGGCCCAGGTCTTCGGCAATAATGCGCAGATCGCCCAGTTCGCGCTTGACGACCCGGAACAGTGCGGCCCCTGGCCCCTGCACCCACTTGCCATTTTTCGCAGTCGTTTCGTCGGCCTGGATTTCCCAGTAGGCCTCGAAGCCCCGGAAATGATCGAGCCGCAGAATATCAACCATCTTGAGCGTATGGGTCAGGCGTTGCGTCCACCAGACATAGCCGCGTTCCGCCATCCGATCCCAGCGATAGAGCGGGTTGCCCCACAGTTGCCCATCTTCGCTGAAGTAGTCGGGTGGCACGCCTGCAACAACGGTCGGGCGGCCTTCGTCATCCAGGTAAAACAGGTCGGGATTGGCCCAGACATCGGCGCTATCATAGGCCACAAAGATCGGCGCATCACCGATAATTTTTACATCACACTTGTTAGCATAGGCCTTCAGTTCGCTCCACTGCCCGAAGAAGAGATACTGCACAAAGGTACGAAACTCAATCCGCTCGGCGAGATCACGCCGTAGCTGTGCGATCACTTCGGGGTTGCGAGTGCGGATGTCGTGGCTCCACTGGTCAAGCGGTGCATCGTTCAGATGTTCTCGAATCGCCATAAAGAGCGTATAGTCTTCAAGCCACGCGCTATGCTCGTGCCGGAACGCGGCCAGCGTTTCGGGGGTGTGGTGTGGTCTGCCGTGACCCTGCTGGAAGCGCTCGAAGGCTCTATTCAGCAGCGGCATCTTGAACTCGGCAGCCGCATCGTAGGCAACCCGGTCGGGGCTGAAATGGCGTACCGGCTGACCATCGGTCTGGTACAGATCGTTCCGTTTAAGCAGTCCATCTTGCAAAAGACGGTCAGGACTGATCAGCAGGGGATTGCCCGCAAATGCTGATGGACTCTGATAAGGTGAATTGCCCAGCCCCGTCGGAACAAGTGGCAGAATTTGCCACAGCCGCTGCCCGCCATCGTGCAGAAAATCGATAAACTCGTATGCCGCTGCACCGAGATCACCAATTCCCCAGAAGCCGGGAAACGAAGTCGGGTGCAACAGTATACCACTTGCGCGTGGAAAACCTGTACGCATAGTCGTACCTTCTCTTGTAGTGTACGCTCAGGGGCAGTAGCCCTGTGCTTGCCAAACCATGGAGTTTACTCTGCAGATAGAATACTCAACCAGAGGGGGTTTTGCAAGTAGAATCAATAGAAATTCGGGAGTAATTTGAGGGCGACGGGCCACCGCACAGGCTACACGCTGCGGCACCAGATCACGCCGCCGCCCCCGATAACGCTACCGCGAGCGGGCCGGACGCTGTCCAGCGGTATCATGTGGACGACCGCGCAGCCGCTCGAACAGGGCGACAAGGCCGCTGCGCTGATACACCAGCCACTCAATCAACAGCACCAGCAGCGCCACGGCTGCCAGCCAGCGCCAGAACTCCTGGCGGCCTTCCTGGTCACGCGGTGTAATCGCAGATTGAATGCCGCCCGTCTGCGCGACTGCAAGCGCATCTTGCGGCACAATCCGCGACTCTTCGGGCGCAAACAAGTTGACAGTATAGCGCAGACGGGCCTCCAGTTCATCGTCGCGGTACTCTTCGAGGGTATAGACCCCAAGCTGTTCTGGCTCAAAGAAGAGTGGCCCGCTTGCCTGAGTGATCTGGGAACCGTCGGGCATAGTCAGCCGTACTTCGCTAATCTCCGGGTCAATCTGGATCGTGACTGGTTCGCCGGGTAGCAGCAGGGCGGCATCGGCTCCGCTGCCGGGTGCCAGATAGTTGATGATGTTGGAGAGCAGCAGCGGGAACGCAACTTGCAGCGGCAAGTCCGACTTGAGCAGGTCGAAGGTCAGCACCACAATGCGGCGTCCGTCGCGTTCGCCTGCCACCAGCAGCGGCGCACCATCGCTATCAACGACTACCTGCGCCCACGTGCCGGGTACAATCCGGACTGCTTCCAGAATGCTAACTTCGCTCAGGCTCACGTTTCGCAGCAGTGGGTCTTCGCCAGCAGCAGGTCGTACACTTGGAAACTCAAGCAGGCCCGTTACCGAAAAGAACTCGGTGCTGCGTGGTGGCGCAATAAAAAACAGATTTCCCGGCGGCAGCGTCGGCGGCACCACGCCATCCAGAATGGTGACTGGAATCTGGGCGGCGGTCTCTTCAAAGGTGGTGGTTGTCGTTGGCACGGTGGTGACAGAGACTCCCGGCAGCAGCGCAAGTCCGGTAGCAAGGAAGCGATTCCCCGGCCCGATCACCCGCACATTGGTTGCCTCGCCAAGCCTGCTCACGGCCCACGCCCGATCATCGAGCGGCAGGCCATCGTCTCCACTCAGGCGGGCCTCAACAATCTCCACATCTGGCGGCACATCAGCGACGATGCTTTCTTCAACGCCGGGCTGCAATGTCAGATTATAGGCATTAAAGAGTTCACCATCCAGGTACACATCGAGGCGGCGCACGGCGGGCGCTTCAGGGGCATAGTTGGTGGCCTGTACAAAGAGCGTCTGGCCGGTTAGCCCCGGTTGCAGCACCAGCGCACTGATGGCTACATTGTCGGTGCGCTGCCCTATCGGGAAGTAGCTCACGGGGGCAGGTACTTCCAGGTCGGCGGGAATGGTCACATTGCCTTCGGAGATAATCGCCACTTCGCTCTGTTCGTCGCGAGAAACCAGCGCCGAAGCCAGCGTCAACGCCTGCGCCAGATTGCTGCTGCCACCAATGCTCAGTTCAATACTGTTGATCGCGTCACGCAGTTCGCGCAGGTCTGCCGTAGCCGAGGCGGGCACCTCCATGCGGCCCCCCGTCGCAATGATCGTGGCGCGCCCCCCATCGGGAAGCTGATCAACCAGTTGAATTGCTTGCTGCTTGGCGGCGGCGAGGCGGCTGGTATCTTCATCAATTGCGCCCATACTTGCCGAGCGGTCGATGATAATAACCAGATTGCGTCCGGCGATGCCCTGGGTAAAAAAGAAAGGCCGCGCCAGCGCCAGCACGAGCAGCAGCATAATCAGCAGTTGCAGGAAGAGCAGCCAGTTCGGGCGCAAGCGCTGCCAGGGCGCGTTAGCTTCGACATCGCGCACCATCCGCCGCCACAGAAACGTTGATGAAACGGTACGGTCTTCGCGGCGCAACTTGAGCAGGTACATCGCCACAATCAGCGGCCCGATAATCGCCGCGCCGATAAGGGCCAGGGGTGCAAGCAAAGACATATCGGTATCTCACCCTATCTGTATGGTCTATCAGGATTCAAGGTCGGTCGGGTCGATCCCCAGGGCACGCAGCCGTGCCGCGAGGCGCTCGGCGCGTGCGCGTTCGGCGTTGGCCTGCATCTCGGCAAGGTCGGCCCGGTCGCGCTCGCTCTCATAAAGCTGGCCTAACTCGACATAACTCACGATGCGTCGCCCGTCGGGGCGCTCCAACACGAGCTTCTCCTCATCGAGCGTAAAGCGAATACCGAGGCGCGGACTGAGCCACGCCCCCGGATTGATCAGCACGCGCCAGTCATGTTCAGGGCCGCTCCTGTCACGGATGTAGGCCGCAAACTCGCCCGTGTCGGGGTCGTAGATATAAAACTCTTCGACACCATAGCGCAAATAGAAGGCCGCCTTGCGCGTCATCTCGGCGCGGGTGTTGGTCGGTGAAAGGATCTCGAAGACCACCTGCGGGGCAATACCCGCCTCGCGCCACTGCCGATACGAGCCACGTTCGCCTTTCGGTCGGTCAAACGCCACCAGCACATCGGGCGCGATACGGGTGCGCGGGTCGCCCTGCACGGGATACCACAACAAGTCGCCAGCAATGAACACATCGGGTTGTTGCCGAAAAAAAGCATCCAACCCGCCCTGTATCGTCGCAATCCAGCGAAACTGATTTGTATTATCTGCCACGGGTTGCCCATCACTATCGGGGTAGCGCATGCCGTCTTCCACTTCGTCACCGATTGCTGCGACACCGGGCGGGGTCTGGTAGCGTGTATCAATGCTCATCGTGGTGCCCCTCCTGTATCAAATGGTGATACACCCTGTAAAGCCTGCGCGTGTAGTTCGGTAAGTGCGGCCTGCACTGCGTTGTGTGCTGCCGGGTCGCGTTTGGGCAGGCCCCACGCCTTGTACTCCTCTGCATCCAGCAGATGGGTGCGCTGCCGATCCGGGGTAATAAACAGATCAAGTTCCAGGTCTTCCGATTCAACGCTAGCATCACTGATGACTGCCGGACGGGTCAGGTTGCAGTACCAGCCTTTCAGCCGTCCATCGGCAGTGTGCAGCGCAAAGATGTTATACCAGCGGTCGCTGTAGAAATACTCATACAGCACGTCGCCCGGCTCGAACACCACCGGGCCTGCATCAACGCGCCCCATGCGCTCCGACCAGACCGCCCGCAGGACGAGCATGGTAGTGGTGCGCTCAACCAGTTCCCCTTGATAGGTAATAACACGATCTTTGGCGGGCTTGAGCAGGCGTACCGTGATATCCATCAGCGCAACACTCCCCGCTGCCGCATCTGGGCCAGCACAAACTCTTCAACTGGTAGCGACGTATCAGCAAACAGGTAGATGATGCCACGCCCATTGCAGAAGGTTTCAACCTCGTTGCGCCACTCATTAAACTCACGCTGATAGCGGCGCAGCATGTCGTCGTCGGCGGTGATCTCAATCGGGCCGCCGCCTTCGCTATCGATCAACCGGAAGTCGCCAGTGAGTGTTGGGCTAATCTCCTGAGGAGCCAGCACATGCAGCACAGTCATATCGAAGGGCCGCGACGACAGCGCACGCAAGGCATCTTCCCAGCCAGCATCAAGCAGGTCGGTACAGATCAGCAACGGGCCAGGGGTCCGGGCCGTTTGTGCATAGCGCTGACAGGCCGCCGCCAGGCTCCCCGCGCCGCCTGGCGCAAGCTGCTGCATAAAGTTGAACAGCGGGAAGGCTCCCCGCTTGCCACGCACCCCGCGCAGGTGCGCCCCGCCGCGTTCGCTGGAGCCAAACGCGGTCACGGTCACCCGATCCAGGCTGCTGAGCGCGATATAGCCAAATGCCGCCGCTACTCGTTTGGCATACTCAAACTTGTTCGGTTCGCCCCAGTCCATCGAGCGGCTTGTATCAATCAGCAGGTGAATAGTCAGTTCTTCTTCGGCCACAAAGAGCTTGAGGAAAAAGCGCTCCATGCGGGCGTAGAGGTTCCAGTCAATCTGGCGGATATCGTCGCCCACGGTGTAGGGTCGGAAGTCGGCAAACTCAACCGAAGCGCCCCGACGCGGACTGCGCCGTTCACCCTGCATCTCGCCGAGCATGGCCCGTCGCGTGATCAGCGCGAGGCGGTCGAGTTTGCGGAGAAACCCCGAATCAAACAATGGCTCTGTCATGCCAGCCTGCTATTCTTCTTTGACGGCTTCGAGGATGCCGAGAACAATCTCATCGGCGGTAACGCCCTCGGCCTGCGCCTCGAAGTTGAGAATACAGCGATGGCGCAATGCAGGCAGAGCCGCCGCACGCAGGTCTTTAAAATCGACGTTAAAGCGCCCATCCAGCAACGCCAGGATTTTGCCTGCCAAAATGAGCGCCTGCATTCCACGCGGCGATGCGCCATAGCGCACATACTGGCGCGTATGGCAGGCGATTCTTTGCTTTCGGGGTGGTCGCCGTAATCAGGCGGGCCGCGTAGTTGAGCAGGTGGCTGCCGATGGGCACGGTGCGGGCCAGGTTCTGCATCTCAACAATCATCGCGCCATTTGCCACCTTGCGCGGCTGTGGGGCGCGGTTGCCCGTGGTGCGGTTGGCAATCTCTACCAGTTCGGCGGTGGTCGGAAACACCACATTGATCTTGTAGAAGAAGCGGTCAAGCTGTGCTTCGGGCAGCGGGTAGGTGCCTTCCATTTCGAGTGGGTTTTGGGTTGCCAGTACAAAAAAAGGTGCGGTCAGGCGGTGAATGGTCTTTGAAACGGTAACAGTACGCTCCTGCATTGCTTCCAGCAGCGCACTCTGAGTTTTGGGGGTGGCACGGTTGATCTCATCGGCCAGCACCAGATTGGCGAAGATCGGCCCCGGCTCAAACCGGAAGGCCTTGCGCCCGTGCTCGTCCTCGCTGATCAGCGTGGTGCCGATGATGTCGGCGGGCATCAGGTCGGGGGTGAACTGCACACGGCTGAAGGCGCAGTCAATGACATCGGAAAGGGTACGCACCAGGGTTGTTTTGGCCAGACCAGGTACACCTTCGAGCAGGGCGTTACCGCCTGCTAGCAGCGTTACAACGGTCTGTCGGATCAGTTCGCGCTGCCCAACGATGATCTGCCCGACTTCGGCTTCGATTGCAAAGGTGCGCTGCCGAAAATCTTCCGGGCTGATGCGAGGTGCGACCGGGGCCTGAGGAGCGTTTGTCATATGTTTCCCTCTATATCACAGAATATGCAAATTGCGACGGGTTCCAGTGCGGGCCTATTCTGACCCTGGCTCAAGTTGCGAGAAATACTCGCGTACATAATCTTTCAGATGGGGGGGAATATAGCCCCGGTCGAGCGCTTCGCCCGCCGACTCGCTGTATTCCGGGAACACTTCTTCGTAGGGCACCAGCGATGGATTGTTGACACCGGGCAGGTCGCTATTGCCTTCTTCGCGCTGGATCTGCCCATCCTCGCCAAGCTGCCCCTGGATAAAATCGCGTTCGCCTTCGCCTGAGGGATTGAAGGGGCGGTAAATTGTATCGCCTTCTTGCTGGCCCTGGCTCTGCCCGCCCGATGAACCATCTGGGTTAACATCGGTCTGGGCATCACTCTGGCCCTGCCCCAAGTTCTGGGAGTCGGTGCCGCCGCCGTCTTGCTGCTCCTGCTGGCCCTGTTGCTGGCCCTGCCCCTGCTGGCCTTCGCCCGCCTGCTGCTGGCCCTGCTGCCCCTCTTGCCCCTGCTGCCCCTGCTGCTGGGCCGATTGCTGTTCGCGTCCGGCCTGGGCTATTTCGTTGCGACCGTTCTGAAGTTCGGAGAGCGACTCCTCAAGCGCTTCCTGGCGTGCAATATCTTCCTGGGCTTCGCGGGCACTCTGGGCCGCATCCTGCAAGCTCTCGCCCGCCTGCTGGGTGTTGCCCTCACGGAGCGATTGGGCCGCGTCCGAGAGATCCTGTGCGGTCTGCGGGTCGCCAGCGGCCATCTGTGCCGCCTGTCGCGAAAGCTCTTCGGCAAGTTGCTGCCGCTCTTCTTCCGACATATTTTCGAGCGCTTCGGAAAGCTCTTCGAGGTTGCGGGCCGCCTCTTCGAGATCGGGGTTCTGGCTTGGTTGCTGGCCCGACATTTGCTCAAGGTTGCGAGCCATTTGCTCAAGGGCGGCTTCGCGGGCATCGGTCTGCGGGTCAAGTTGCTGCTGCAATTCAGCTTCGGCCTGCGAGAGTTCGGCCAGTGCCTCTTCGCGGTTCTGCATATCCTGCCGCAGTTCTTCTTGTAGTTCGGCAATACGTTGTTCCAGTTCGGCCCGCTCTTCCGGCGATAGCGTTTCTTCGTTGGCAATCTCTTCGCGCAATGTTTCCAGGTCTTCGATCACATCTTCCACCGCCTGCTCAACCTGCTCCTGTTCGGCAAGCACAGCATCCTGTGGGTTGGGCACAAACAACAGTGACAGACCGAGTGCCAGCGGAACCATGCCTGCCAGCATCACATTGCGGTCAAAGCGCAGCGGCAACTGTCCGGCCTTCACCTGCCGCGCAGCACTGGCGGCATCGTTCTGCTGCAAGTCGCTCATCTCGCCTTCGATACGGGTATCGTGCAGTTCCAGCGCGGTAGCCAGCCGTGAGCGCAGGTCGAGTGTGTGGTCAACCCGCCGTGCGACACGCGGCAGCGGCAGCGGGCGAAAGAGCAAGTAGCCCAGCACTACCACCACCCACGCCACCAGCGGCACCAGTGCCCACAGGCGCAGGTTGGGTATGGGTGTGAAGCGCCCCACCAGCAAGATCAGGGCAAACAGCAGCGTACCAAGCCACAGGCTACGGCTGGCAAATAACAAGGTATCACTCAGGCGCAGACGCAATGCTAGCGCACTGAGCTTGTTTCGCAGAATGGTATATGATTCGGGTGGCTGTGCCATAGATGTGTTCCAATCTGTCGGGTTTTGTTCAGGTGTTGTCTGGCTCGATCATACAGATTCCAGGGAGCTGGATGTGTGCCGTTCGGGATAGATTCGGGCCTATTAGCATAACGGTGTGGCAGTAAGCAGAGTTCCACACGGTGCTACCCGGCCATTGCTAGCGCTGGCGCTGCCAGATGGTACGTTCCACAATCTGGCGGGTCAGGCTGCCTTCGTCCCAGATCTGTACAATGCGCTGGCTCATAATCGTTTCAACATCGGATGTATCTGGGTGCGCGGCGGGAGCGGCACGTACCATCTGGCGAGTGGGTGCCGCCTGCGGACGCGGAAGCGGTTCGCTGCCGATGCGTTCGACACGCCCACGCAGCCATGCCAGCCCTGCTTCAGCCGCCAGCGTCACAAGGCTAAGTGCTACGGTGGTACCAATCTGTTTCAGTTCGGCAGGCAGTTGCGGACGTGAGAGCGTCAGTGCAGTTTCCTGTCGGCGTGCGGTTTGCGGCTGATCGATAGGGGCACCACATCGACCGCAGTAGCGATTGTCGAGAGGGTTTCCATGCTGGCACTGCGAACAAATACGCTCAACCATATCTATAGCTCCTTGCACCTGTGTTTCAGTTGTATGGGGCGGGGTATATGGAAACTGACGTACGCCATTGTAAACGTAAGCCAGTTATGCTACCAGTACTGTATGCAGTATAACACAAAAGAACTACCCCCGCACAGGTGCGCCGTCGGCTTGCTCAAGCGCTAGATCCAGTATGCGGGCCGACGTATTGGCGAGCGCTTGCAGCGGCTCGGCGGTGCTGGCACTGTCTACAATCCATACCTGCTCCTCATCCGTCACAAGTTCAAGCACCATCAGCGAACGCAAAGATGCAAACAGGCCCGATGTACGCACCGTGCGCGGCTTCAGGCGTACCCCGGCAAGCTGATCGAAGTGGAGCGTCTGCGAGCGCAGCCGATGAAAGCGGTTTTGCTGCGTGTAGACAATGGTTTGCTGTTCAGTATCAACGGTGATAGTATTTCCATTGGTGAGCAATGCCTGCCCGCTGATCCAGCCAAGTACTCCGATAGTAGCAAAAGGCCAACTCACGAGGACACCAAAACAGGTACTTCCAACCGTTTGCCCACCGGTAAGATAAAAAAATAAAATGGCGATTGGCGTTAACAAACCAATCAGGATACCGCCTATAACATAACGCTGCCCCGCCTGAGCCAGTGCTTCGCGGCGCGACTCAAGCACCAGGCGTGTATCACTGTGCTCTACGATGCGATAAAATGGTTCAGTGCCTAACCGTCGTCCCAATGTTTGTCGTCGTATACGACGATGGGTCGCCGCTACTGAGCTATTTTCGTTCATTACTACCCTGTCAATATATGCAAAAGAAAGCGTGTATCTACTCCTGATGGCATAATCATACCGAAATGGTAAAAAATGGTCAAATAAAAATGTGTTGAAATATGGTTAATCTACCAAGAAGGAACTGGACATGGTATAATGGAAGATACTATCTGGAAAAGTTCAACGTAGCAAGAAATATGCCAGCCTTTTCATAGTGAAATCGGTTGAAATCAATTGAACTACTGATTATCGCATGTGTCTACACGTACTGAACTTCTATAGTTTGGGATGTTATTTGTATATGTTTGACCGATCAACCTGGCGTACCAATGTAGGCAAACGACTTGACGCATTCGCCCGCAATCCGCGTCAGGAGATTTTTATTAGCAGTGGCTCGGTTTCGCTCCTGACGTATCTTGCCGCCTGTACGCTTGAGCCATTTCTGGCGGCCTACGAAAAAGAGCCGATTACTGCCATTCATACGTTATCCTCCATTTCGCAAGTGCCCGAAATGAATGTGTTGGTGCGGCGTATTCCATCCATGCGCTTTCAGGTAGCGCGGGTGCTCCAGCAGGAACTCCGCAGCAGCTCTGAGTGGCGGCTGGCCGTGGAAGAATTGCTGGTCGGTATTGATACGATCCATCTGGCCCGTCAGCGCCTGCACGGATTGGATGCCGACTGGTTTCAAGAAATGCTGCGTATAGAAGTGGCGCAAGCCCCACCGAATGAGTTTATCCAGTTGCGCCGCCGCCTGAAGGATACCTGGAAATCGTTCCAGGGCATCTTCCAGGAGATGCGCCAGCGCAAAGGCAAGTATACGCAGGAAGAGCTTATTCTGCTGTATGTTGGCCTGAGCGATAGCTCTGCTGGGGTACGCGCCCAAGCTGCTCGCCGCCTGGGTGAGTATGCCTGGACACCCTCCGAGAATATGATCAGCCGCCTGATACAGGTTGCCCTGCACGATAACGACCTGGAACCACGCAACGCGGCTTCGCGGGCACTCGGTGCCCTGCGCGACCGGATTCGAGCCCCCCATCTGATCAACGATCTGGTACGTTACCTGCAAGATGAAGATACGTTTGTACGTACCGCTACAGCGATGGCCCTAGCCAACTTGGGCGAATTGGCAGGCACCGATATTATCGTTGAGAGTCTGGTCCGGCTCCTGCGCGATGAAGACCCGTATACCCGCGAGGCGGCGGCCCATGCCCTGGGGAATATGGGTGTCAATGCTGCGCGTGGCAAGGTCATCGCAGCGCTTACCCGTGCGCTCGAAGACGATAACGAAGAAGTCCATACCGCTGCGCTCGAATCGCTGACACGCCTGCGTGAACTGCGCGAGATGCATGTGCCGTCGCAAAAGAAGTCGGGTGCGACAACTACACCGCTCACCGAAAATCTACAGGCGACTCGAAACGCACCCGAAACGGTTGAACTGCCGGAAAGCCGCCAGCACGAACGAGAGCAGGCCGATCCGAATGCGCCCACACCCAACCTTGGCACGCGGGGGCGGCGTGATGAAACCTCGGAACTGCTTTCGCCGGCCACAGCCCGCTAACCCAGTGCTGATCAGATATCTGACCTGCTGCCCTGAGATGACGATATCCATTGAGTGAGCAGAGTGCTTCATGGTATAATTTTTCTTATAGAGATATCCGGTAAACATTGAACAATGGGAGCGGATGCGTGCAGCGTCCGCACGCGGCGGCAAGCCGCGCCGACACAGCCGTTGTACAAGCTTTATGTGGTTTCTCTATGAGAACGTCACGTTATCAAGGAGGTCTGGTATGGAAATTGCATACCGCCACTTTAGCCGTGTGGATCTGCTGGCTGTTTCCGGGCGGGTCGATGCGGCGTCGGCTCCAGACCTGTGGCGGGCAATCGAGCAACTCTTTCAGGAAGGACGTTATCGCATTGTCCTTGATTTAGCGCATCTGAACCATATTAGCAGTGCAGGGCTGCGCGTGTTGATTGATGGGCGCAAACGTGCTCGTGATTGGAAGCTGACCGATCTGGAGGGCGGAGATATTCGGATTGCGAACATGCCGCCGCGTATTCGCGAGGTATTCAACCTGACCGGGTTGACCGATCTGTTCGAAATATACCCTGATGTCACCGAAGCTGTAGGCTCCTTTTGAGTTGGCTGTCTGTCGTACAATGGAAACCATGATCCTCTCTGCCAATCTAGATGCACTTGCACAAATCAGTCTGTTTATCGCGGATGCGGCTGAGTATGTAGGGCTGGACGACCGCACGACCTGGCAAATACAGCTTGCAGTGGATGAAGCCGCCACCAATATTATTCAATATGCCTACGACCCGGATTGCCCCGGTCATATTACGTTGAGCTGGCAACGCAACGACAACGCCTTTACCGTTACGTTGCAAGATACCGGGCGCGGCTTCGATCCCGACGAAGTACCTCCACCCGATTTGCTGTCGCCACTCGAAGAGCGGCAGGTTGGTGGCCTGGGGATTTATCTGATGACCCGCCTGATGGACGAGGTGCATTTTCACTTCGACCCTCAATATGGAAATGTGTTGACTATGGTAAAGTATCTGACCGTGGATGAAACCGACGATACAGCAGTGCTGCCGATCAACGGACGCCTGGATGCTTCAAATGTGGCACTGATCAATAAAGAGGCGCAGAAGATTATCGAACGCGGCGTGCGTTACCTGATTATCGATCTGTGTAATGTCTATTTTATGAGCAGTAGCGGGCTGCGTATCCTGCTCATCATCCGCAAAGAATTGATGACCCTCGGCGGCGAACTCCACCTTGCCTGCCTACAACCCCACGTGCACGAAGTCTTCGAACTGACTGGCTTTACCCAGGTTTTTACTATTCACCCCTCGGTTGACGCGGCCCGCCATGCCCTGCGCAATCAGCACAAGTAGGCGATAGGCAAGGGGCACGAGGCCGGGAGAAGCGCAAAACTGCGAGGATAAGCGACCTGCGCAGGTTGTCTTGCCGCGCCCCTCTAGTGGGCGCGTGGGCGGGGAGTATCCTCATCAGCATCACGCAGACACGCCACCACCACTACCGTCAGCAGCACCAACCCATAGAACTTGTACGACGTACCAAGCACCGTGAGCACATCGCGCATTGCGCTATCGTAAAAGCTCCACTGGTTACCATAGGCAATCAATGCATACGCTACTGCAAACAGCGCCGCCCGCCAGCGTGGGAGGCCGTGTTCCATACTGTAGAGCAGCACCGCAAACATTGGCAGAATGGTAATGGTCTGGTAGTGCATCCACGCGGCGGGCACTGCCAGCACCATCAGCACCGCAAACAAGCTGAACTGTAGCGCAAAGCGGGCACCCGTGCGGGGCTGTGGTCGTAGCGACAGCCACCCCACACCCGCCAACGCCAGCAGAAAGCCACCATACGTAATGATACTGACCAGCGGATGATCAAACTTTTCGGCAATAATGCCAGGAGCCAGCAGGCGGCTGACAAAGCCGTTGATTGTCTGGTTTTCGACCCACGCCGTACCGCCGCCGATGCGTGGCACCACCTCAAACAGATAGGTGAAATGTTCGCGCCAGCCGACAATTGCCAGCGCCAACCCATTGATTGCCAGCATCGCCGCCGCGAAGCCGACCAGTGCTCGCCATTGTCGCTTGATCACAAAGAAGCCCAGGATCAGCACGGGGTAAAGCTTGAACATGGTTGCCAGCGCCACCGCCGCGCCCGCCAGCAGCAGCCAGTTGCGCCGCATTGCAACCAGCGCCACAATCAGCAGCAGCAGCAGCATAATGTCAATCTGCCCATAGGCGATAGTATCGGCGACCGGACGCATATTAAAGAGCAGGAGCAACCCCACGCCGAGCGCTGAAAAGAGCGATACCCCGAAGCTACGGAACAGCAGCAGCGCCGCCGCACCGAGCAGCGCAATGTTCAACATGCGATGCCAGAACAGAATCATCAGGCCGTCCTGCTGCACGAAGGGCACAAACAGCAACCCATAGAAGGGCGGCACCTTGAAGACGTGCCCGAAGTGATTGGTCTCCACCGCCACCAGATCGTACATCGAGCCGCCCCGGAACCACTCACGGGCACCCTTGAACAGAATCCAGAAATCTGGCCCGCTACGGGTGAGCGCAAACTGAATGATGATACCCAGATGCACCACCGCCGCCACCGCCAGCACCGCGAGCACAACCTGATACCAGCGCTGCCCGCGTTGCATATCCCAGGCCATCCCCACACCAACGCTCCCCACCCCGAATACCGCCAGCGTGACCAGCAGCGTGGGCAGATACGGCGAGACATTGCGGGCACCGTCGGCAGACATCAACACCTGATAGAGCGGCATCAGCCAGTGCGCCAGACCCATCAGCAACACAACAGCTAGCGTAGTGGTGGGCACGGCCCACAGCGGCACACCGTCGCGCTGTTCGGCAGGCACACCAACGGGTGGCGCGGCATGGCTGCTCAGCAGATGCACTGCTAGACCGTACAGCGCCCCCATACAGAGCAGGCCCGCTAGCCGCATTGTGTAGGGGGCAATATCTTGATGGTTGACAACCAGCCCGATACAGAGCAGCACCGCCACTGCTAGCGCAAGGCCCACGCCAGCCAGCGCCCTGCCCCGATGCTGCGCAGCGTCACATAGCTGGCAGTGCCACACAACAGCAGCGCCACCACCTGCCACAGCGGAGGCAGCAGTAGCGCTGTGCTGGTGGTGCTCAGGCGGGCGCTAACCAGCACCACACCTAGATCGCGGAAGTCTTCGGCGCTCGGCTGAATGGTGGTCGAATGGATATGAATAGGAATATGCCAGCCGGCCCGCTCTTGGGGGGGCAGCAAAATGCGGTGATGGCGTTGCTGGGCGTTGTTGCGCTCCACATTGAAGCTGAGCAGGTAACGCTCATCCATCACAACGTCTACATTGGGGTTGCCGAATGCGGGCGGGTAGCTATTCACCAGCACCAGTTCGAGGATCAGCGGGTTGTGCGCCGCCACCAGCGGCAGGTCGAGGCGGGTGTGGTCGGTTGTCCAGCGAATCCACGTGCCAGTATTGCCCACTTCAAGCTCGTGCGCGTCGATGACAATACGCCGATCATCTGGCCCCACGGCGATCTCGAAGCTACGTACTTGCTGATAGGCCAGCAGCACCAGCACCACTATAATGAGCAGCAGGGCAGGCAAATGAAGCGGCGGCAGGCTTGCCACACGAGTGAGCGCAGCAGTGCGCTGAGATGGACGCAACAGACCGGGCAGGGTCAATCGTTCAGATGTCATGGAACAGACCAGGAAATACAAGTATAATGCCGACAGACAATATTGTAGCATACGCTTTACACAAGAGATACTGAGGATTGTATGAAGGACCCCCGTACACGGGGCGCTTATCCCTGGACATACCACCCGCCGCGCAGTGCAGGCCGTGTTGCTGTGCCGCCGCGTGCCGCAGGTGAACCACGTGTATGGCCCGCTCTGGCGCGGCAGGTATGGCAGCCGGCCCTGTTTATCGGGCTGTTGCTGCCGCTGGTGGTGCTTGCCAACCTGCTGAGCCTGCGTGTGGCGGGCTATCAATATACGGCTGATATTGGCTACCGCGCCGACCGTCATTTTATCGACGGCTTCTACAAGCGCGAAGTAGATACGCAAGGCATCGACTATCGCTGGTCAACGTCGCACAGCCGCCTGCATATTGCGGGCTTTCCGGCCCCTGATCAGCCTTCTTGCAACTTCAGATCGGCGGGTTGCCCCCCACTCTTACAGCACCGCATCCCGTTGCCGTGCATCTCAATGCCGATGATCCAGAAGCACTCGCTGCACAGCCGCCCTGGACAACGCTGGCCTTGAACGCCGCGCCACGCCGCTACACTATGTTGCTCCCACCTGGCGAACTGCGCGACGGCAACCTATCGCTAATGCTCCACACCGAGACGGCAGTTGTGCCGCCCGACCGCCGCGATGTGGGCTATCGGTTAGATAGCTTCACTGTCGGTTGGCAGCCGGGTGCATGGGTGTTGCCCACAGCAACCGCACTGCTGGTCCAGTGGTTGCTGATTGTGGCAGCCCTGGCGAGTGCGTGGCGGCTGCACCTATCGCGGCGGGT
>JAAUSQ010000285.1 GCA_012033195.1 Chloroflexaceae bacterium | reverse complement strand
ACCATTTGCACCCATCCCCACGCTGCCCAGCGAAATGCCGCCAACCTTTGCGCAGGGCCTCGCGGCAGTAGACAAAGCACCCACCCTGGCGCAGGCCACAGGCGTGCAGTCGGCTATCGTGCTGCCAACGGGTGGCACCTTGCTCACCAGCACCGTCCCGATCAGTGTCAGTGGTGTGGCGCTCTCAGTGGCAGGCATTGCTACCCTCGATTTTGCTGCAAACGGCGAATCGATTGGCAGCTTCGACCTGAATAGCATCTATGGTGACAACCGCACCGCACACCGCCAGACGCTCGACTGGACACCGCCCGCCGATGGGGTGTATGGGCTGCGTCTCACGGTGCAGGATACGGACGGCGCAGTAGCCACTTCGCAACCCGTTACCGTCACGGTGGACACCACGCCGCCAGAGATTAGCATCAGCAGCGAAGTGCTGGCAGGCTACGGGCGCGGCGAGACACTGGCGGCTCCGTTTGTGCTGCGTGGTACTGCTACCGATGCTGCTGCGGTGCGCTCGGTCGAAGTTCGCATCAATGATGGAATGTGGATGCCTGCCGAACTGGATGGCGCAGTGTGGAGCATCTCGGCACAGCAAGCGATCAATCTCATCACCCAATTGGACGACACGGGCACCAGTCGCGTGCTGTCGCCCGATGGCGACACCTTCACCGTGCAGGCGCGGGCCTTTGATGTAGCGGGGCGGGTGGCGACAACCTCCCGTACGGTGCTGGTTGACTTCGCTGCACCGGAACCGGTAAATGTTACCTTTGGCTACGAAAGTAGCCAGGGCAATGGCACATTGGCACCCGGCGACATCTTGCGGAACGCGCCCGCGACCCTGGTGCTTGAGTGGGAGGCCAGCAGCGACGGCAGCGGCCTGCTCGATTATGCCGCCGGTGGACAACCACGCCCGACCTGAGCATCGCTGATATTCCAGCGACGGGCCGATCCCGACCCTCACAAGCTATGCCACCGATGCAGCACGCCGCCATACGCAGGCCGTAGGCGATGCCGACGTGCGCTACGCGCATCTGGTGAGCCGTGATCTCTATGGCAACACCCATATTCAGAGCTATGGCCCGTTCTATATCGACTCGCCGCTGACGCCCGACCTGCTGACCATGCCCGTTGCAGATGGCCGCACACTGGCACAGGCCGAAACGCCACCGCGTGAACTCCTCAAGGATTATACGGGCATCTTTGAGAGTGCGTGTACACTGGTCGGTGCAAGCCGCAAGATGGCATCCCAGATGGGCAGTCAGTCCACCCTGGCCGATGTGCAGCGCTTTTATGCTACCTGGGACAACAACGCGCTGCGCCTGACCTGGGAGGGGGCCAACTGGCAGGGCGACGGCGACCTGTTCCTCTACTTCGACAGCACTGCTGGCGGCAGCAACCGGGCATTTACGCCCTACCCGGTGCAGCAAACACGCAGCTATTTGCCGCTGATCGTCGGCGGTATGGCAGGCGCAACGCTGACCCAGGATGGCGGCGAGAGCGGCGGGAGCGGGCGCGTCGTGGTCGAGCCTGGCGCGATCACGCTGCCCTTCGCCGCAGATACCGTGCTCTGGATCGAGGACGCGCAGCAAGTACAACTCCTTACCTGGAGTACAATCAGCGATACCTGGGTGCTTGATGATACCTTCCCGGCTCGTTATGTCTGGGACGACATCTCCACACAGCGCACCAACGCCTACCTACCGTTTGATGTGTTGAGAGTAAACAACGCTGCCCCGCTGAACGTCATTGCGCTGGCCAGCGAAGAAAACGCGTTGCATCTGTGGGGCACGATGCCTGCTGGCAACCCGCTGAACAGCCCGCGTGCGGTGAATCCGGCACTCGCCGACCGCTTCGCAACGAGCCTATTTGCGTTGCAACGCTACTACACGTGGGACACACTGAACGCGGGCGCGTGTCCGTCGGACAACAAACGTGATACAACCGATATGCATGTTGAATTGGACGCATTGCCACGCAGCATGATCTATAGCTTCCTGGGCGACGACCTGTTCTATATGCAGGATGAGCTATTCGGCGCACAGGATATCGATAGTGACCGTGTCCAGTTTGCACAGCAGGAATACCGCCCGGTGCCGCTCGGTGCAAGCATTACCTATACTATCACCTATCGCAACGACAGCAGCACCACGTCGCCGAATGCTCGCCTGCAACTCATCACGTGGCCGCCGTTGCGCCTGCCCGACGGTGAACGCATCAACGACCCCGAACTAGGCCCATTCGATCAGCAATTCATCGCCCTGGGCGACCTGGCACCTGGTGCGGGCGGTACTGTCACAGTGCGTGCCATCCTGGACGCTAGCGACGACGATGGCATCATACCAAAAGCATCCTTGACCTCGTACTGCTGGACGACATTGTTACTGCACAGGAGCCGCAGGTACCACTTGAATGGTACTGGGCCGACCATCTGATCGACCGTGCGGCACCCACTATCACGCTAGAAACAGGGACGGGCTTTGTTCAGCCGGGCAGCACCATCTTCCAGGGTAGCGTGGGCGATGCAGGCGGAATGAGCAGTATCACGCTGGAGCAGCGCACCGCCGATGGCAACGTGAGCGAGCACGCCTGTCCACGTAGCACCATCACAGGCACGGCGTGGGCCTGTACCGTGGACATCCGCGCCACGACCGACGGCGCAACAGTCGAGATGCGTGCCCGTGCGACCGATGCCTATGGGCAGGCGAGCGAGTGGACAGCATGGGTGCCATTTGTGGCAGATACGGTAGCACCGACGGTGGCCTATGGCCCGGACGTGGTAGGCATCCTCGGTGCAGGTGTGATCGGGCCGCAAACAGCAGCATTGACGGGCACTGTGGGCGACAACCGCCAACCCGCTGCGATTGAGGTGTGCCGCGTCGAAAACACTACAAGCACCACACCCTACAACCGCTGTGCTACACAGCCAACGGCGGGTATGGGCAGCACACGCACCTGGACATATGATGTGATGGTGCCTGTCGGGATTGAGGGGCAACTGGAGACGCTCACGTTCCGAGGGGTAGACGCGGCGGGCAACCGTAGCACCGAGATGATTACAGCCACATATGTACTCGATAGTATCGCACCGACGGTCGCAATTACCGAGGCACGTGCACGTGTATCGCTGGCGGATTATGCCGACGTAGAGACCATAGCGCCGGATGTGTTAGCCGGTACAGCCGAGGACGGAGTCGGCGTGAATGCAGTGCTGGTGATTGTCACCGATCCAGCAGGCGTGCAAACAGTGGGCGGTGCGTTCTATGATGCTGAGGCGGAAGCATGGGTCTACGCCCTGCGTCCGGCGATGGTGGGCACATATACACTACGAGTGGTGGCCTATGACAGAGCGGGGAACAAGAGCCAGCCGCTCGACCGAACGGTAGAGGTGACAGAGTAGGCAGTGGTTCTCGCTGGTACGGGGCGGCGGTGCAACGATGCGCCGTCCCTCTGCCGTTAGCGCTACCGCTCAGCGCGATCAGCAGCCCCGTTCAATCTGATACCGTTCACGCTGTTCACAATCCAAGGTAGGAACGTATCGATTGGTCAGGATACGCTCGATCAGTTCTTGCTTGCTATCAAGCTGCCAGAGTCGCACGGTTGTATCATCTGAACTGGACAGGAGCATCTGACCCGTTGCATCGAAGGCCAATCCAGTGATGGCGCTGCGGTGGGCAACCCAACGGCGCACATCCTGCCCGGTTGCAACCGACCAGATCGAGAGGGTAGCATCCTCGCCAGCACTCACTATCGTCTGCCCATCCGGACTGAAGGCAACAGCCTGCACACCATCGGCATGCACTAGTCGGTAGATCAGTGCTCCTGTCGCACTATTCCAGAGTTGTATCGTATTATCCCACGACCCGGATGCGATCATTTCACCATCCGGATGAAAGGCTACCGCTATGACTTCCTCACTGTGCCCGGTAAAGCGCTGAAGTTCACGTCCAGTTGGAACATCCCAGACACGCACGGTCAGATCATACGACCCGGTCACCATGCGCCGTCCATTCGGGCTGAAGGCAATGGCCCGTACCGGGGCACGGTGTCCTTCCAGCACGCGCTCGCTCAGGTCGTCGCGCACGTTCCACAGCCGTACCGTGCCATCGTCCCCGCCCGATGCCACCTGCTGCCCATCCGGGCTGAACGCCGCACCCTGCATGCTGATACCAGCATGAGCGCGTTTTGCCACCAGCGGCACCGGATACAGATCCCACAGGCGCACGATGCCGCTCCAGTTGCTGGAGACCATTTGCCGACCATCGGGAGTGATAGCAATCTGCCGCACAACATCGACATTCCCATGCAGCGTTTCCAGTATTCGCCCTTTCGCAACATCCCAGACCCGAATCGTGTTATCCCATGAGCCAGAATAGAGTGTTTGTCCATCCGGGCTAAATGCCACGGTCCAGACCGGTGCAGTGTGTCCGGTAAGCTGCCAGATCTCCTCGCCGCTGATAAGATCCCAGACACGCACTGACATATCGTGCGAACCGGACGCGGCGAGTCTTCCATCGGGGCTGAAGGCAACCCCATTCACCTCGGCGGTGTGGCGCGTGAACTGCTGGAGGAGGGTACCGCTGGCAAGATCCCATAGACGGGCCGTACCATCCCACGCGCCCGAAAGCACCATCTGCCCATCCGGACTCACGGCTAACCCTTTCACCGCAGCAGTATGGCCCTCCAGCGTAGCAAACACCCGTCCACCCGCAGTATGCAACAGCGCAATCTGGCCTGTTTCCGTGCCAACCAGCGCCGTGGTTCCATCGGGTGTAAAGGTTACGCTATTCACCTGTCCCGTATCGGTCGTAAAGCGGTAGCGTTCTTGAGCACTGGCAAGATCCCACAGGCGGGCGGTGCCATCCCACGCGCCCGAAAGCACCATCTGCCCATCCGGGCTGAGTGCCATACTTTCAATATTATGACTGTGCCCTTCGAAACGTCGCAGCACCTGCCCACTGTGCAGATCGAGAAGGAGCATCGTACCCCCCTCGCCACCCGCCACAACGCTTGTTGCGTCGGGAGTGATGGCAATACCTTCGACACCACTGAACAGGCCACCAATGCGGGTGCGTGTTCCAGGTGTATAGCCAATCTGGGCCAGCACTGTCTCGGCCTGCGGCACAGGTCGCGGCGTGTTCGAATGCTGCAATTGCCAGCGCCCGCGCCGTATCGGGTCGCCGCGTTCCTGCGCCAGTTGCGCCGCCGAAAGCAGTGCCAACCCCCGAACTTCGGCAGCGGTCCGTTGTGTAGCGACAGCAAACAAACCTGCAACCGTCGCTGCAATCAGCACCAGCACAAGCGCTCCACTGAGCCAGAACGCACGCCGCCGCAGTTGACGGGCAATGCGTTCTTTCTCGTGAGCACGGGCCTGCACTCCGGCGTGGCTGGCCTGGATCAGTGCCGTCAGATCTGTATCATAACCGAGCGCAGGGCAGCGGTGCTCTGGAGCCAGCGTTCGGCTTCGCGCAATTCGACTTCATCCAATAGCCTGCCCTGCCCGCGCCCGCGTTGCACCCATTCGTGTGTGCGCGCCGCCAATCTGCGCCGAACCTCTTCCATCGCACGTTGCTGTGTCAGCCATGCAGCGAGCGTAGGCCAGCCGGTAATCAGCGCCTCGTGTGCCAGATCGACCAGTCGCGCAGGGGACAGGTCACAAGCAACTCAAAGGTCCCCATGCGCTTCTCTTCGCTGACCAGGCGCATCGTCAGCACCGGAACAATGAAGATCATCATGAAATTGATGAACC
>JAAUSQ010000284.1 GCA_012033195.1 Chloroflexaceae bacterium | reverse complement strand
GCTCGGTCGCGATGATCGCGTTGATGGCGTTGAGCCCCATCTGGCCGTTGTTGTCGACCGCGGCGCCGTAATCCATCGCCATGATGTTGACGACGTCGACCCGCACGCCGGCCTGCGCCGCGCTACGCAGCAGGGCGAGCCCGCTGTCCACGAGCGGTGGGCAGCACCGGCAAGGTACGCGCCGCCGCCGCCGGCGCACGGGTGGAAGGCATCGACCTGAACAGGCGCACGGTGCTTCCTGGCCTGACCGATGCCCACGTCCATATTACCTGGTATGGCCTGTCCCGGCAACGGGTGCGCCTCGCTGATGTGAGCAGCCTCGACGCGGCCCTGCAACGCATTGGAGAACAGGCTGCCACACTCCCGCCCGATGCGTGGCTCCAGGGTGGCGGCTGGAACCATACCGATTGGGGTATCGACTGGCCCACCCGCTACGACCTCGACCGGGTGTGCCCCGACCGTCCGGTGGCATTGGTTCGCAAAGATGGACACTCGATCTGGGCCAATAGCCGCGCCCTTGCATTGGCGGGTATCACCGACGACACGCCCGACCCATCCGGCGGGCAGATCCTGCGCGACGCCGATGGTGTGGCAATTGGGATGCTGACGGAAGCGGCGATGGACGTGCTCCGGCGGTGGTGCCCGAACCGCGCCCCACCGAACGCTTGCAGGCGTTGCAGGCTGCCATCCAGGAGGGCTTGCAGTATGGCCTGACCAGCCTGCACATTCCACCCGGCCCCCGCGACGACGACGGGCACGAAACACTGATCGACCTGCAAACGCTCTACCAGCAAGGAGCCTTGCACGTGCGCTGTCTGGCGCATATTGCCGCCCGCGAATTCGATGCAATGCTGGCGCTGGGCCTGCGCACGGGCCTCGGCGATGACTGGCTGCGTATTGGCGGCCTCAAGCTTTTTGCCGATGGCTCGCTTGGCTCGGAGACTGCCGCCATGCTGCACCCATACGAACAGCGTGCCCACCGTGGCCTGACGCTGATTGAGCCGGAACGCCTGAAGGAGATGGTCACCCGCGCCAACCGTGCCGGTATCAATGTAGTGGTGCATGCGATTGGTGATGCTGCCAACCGCAACGTGCTCGATGCCATTGCCCACGCACAGCAGGCCATCGCCACGCTCGCGGAGGACGAACGCCACCCGCTGCTGATGCCCAACCGCATTGAGCACGCACAGGTTGTGCAGTCTGAAGACATACGGCGCTTTGTTGAACTTGGTGTGATTGCGTCGATGCAGCCAGGGCACGCCACCAGCGATATGCATATGGCAGATCGGCTGTGGGGCGAGCGCTGCGCCTATGCCTATGCGCTGCAAGCGTTCCAGGCGGCAGGGGCAACGCTGGCCCTTGGCTCGGATGCGCCCATCGAAACGCTCAACCCGTGGGCCGGTGTGCATGCGGCGGTCACGCGCTGCCGTCCCGATGGCACGCCGCCGGGGGGTTGGTACCCCGACCAGCGCCTGAGCCTGCGTGATGCACTGCGCGGCTATTGCACTGGCCCCGCCATTGCTAGCGCCGAGGCACATCAGAAAGGGATGCTGGCACCGGGCATGCTGGCTGATCTGGTGGTGCTGCCGGTTGACCCGTTCAAGGTGGCCCCTGCCGATCTGCACACCATCCGCGCCGATATGACGCTGGTTGGTGGACAGGTACGCTACGAGCGACGGTAGCGGTGTGTAAAGTGGTACCATACTCCAATCAACAATTGGCCCTTGCTTTCATACCACTTCGTTCCTACAATAGACGGATGCTGTAACAAGCAGGCACGCCCAGGCGATATAGCGGAGAAGGCACTTAACGCCCTTCTCCGCCTTTCTATTCGCTCCGTCTGCCCGCGACGTGCCCCGTACCCGTAGAAGAGAAGGAAAGGAACACACGAGGGATGCAAAAACATCGTTTGTATGCCGCTATTGTGAGTGGACACTTTGCCGTTGACATGTTTAATGGGGTGGTCGGTGTTATTCTGGCAGTGCTGGCAGTGCCCCTGGTGCTGTCCGACAGCCAGATCGGGTTGACGGTAACCCTCTACTCGTTGCTTGGGGCGCTGACCCAGCCGTTCTTTGGCTGGCTTGCCGACAAAATGCCCGACGAGACACGCGGCCTGCGGCTCACACCGCTAATGCTGACGGGCCTTGCCGTGCTGTGGATGGCGCTGGCCTATGTCGGTGTAGCGCTGCTGGCAACCACCTGGATCTCGCTGCTGGCCTTCCTGCTGATGGCATCCCTGGGCAGCGGCCTATTTCACCCCATTGGTACTGCCAAGTCGGTGACGGCATACACGGGGAGCGCCAATACGGGCACAGCGCTCTTTTTCCTAATCGGGCAGATGGGCTTTGCGGTTGGTCCAATTCTGGCGGGCTTCTTGCTGGCAGGTGTAGGCGTTGGTGGCATTCTGGCGCTGGTTGTGGCGGGAACCCTGCCCGGTCTGCTGCTGTTTGTCACGATGAACGACCCGCAACCTTCGGCCTTCCGTGCTGCACGCAGCGAAGTCACGCCGAAGCGTAGCGAGATTCTCCGCAGCCTGATGAGCTTTTCCATCCTGGCCTTTGCTATTATCGTAACGCTGCGCTCTTCAATCCATGGGATCTATCAATTCCTGCTGCCGTCGATGTTTGCCCAGCGTGGCTGGGACCCGGCGCTGTATGGTCTGGTAGCCGGGATCGTCGTTGGCGCGGCGGCGGCGGGCAACCTGATTGTCGGCAAGCTCACGGATCGCTTCGGGATGCGGGCAGTTGTGTTTGCGAGCCTGCTGCTCAGTGCGCCGCTTGGGGTGCTTTTCCTCTCGTCCAATTCGATACCAATTGTGATTGTATCAGCGGTGTTCGCAGGTATTATGGTGGGCGGGCCGCACAGCGTGATGGTAGTGCATGGGCAGCGGTTGCTACCGGTCGGCAAGAGCCTTGCTTCGGGCCTGATGCTCGGCTTCACCTTTGGCTCTGGTGCGCTTGGTATGTGGTTGGCTGGCATCTTCGGCGATATCTACAGCCTACAAACGGCCCTGATCGGTATTGCGCTCACGGGCATTCCGGCGGCGTTTCTGGCGCTAAGCCTGCCTGGGAAAGACATCACCGCCACCGCCGATGAGCTGCCCGTGGTGGCGCAAGCCGCGCAAGAACAGCATTCGCCTGCTGCGTAGCGCTGGCACCTCTCGCTCACACAGCGGGCGAGGGGCGAGCGGAGGCGCACACCCGTGCCGCTTGACAAAAAGCGCTGCTCTGTGCTATATTCGCCATAGCGTGAACGACCGATGAAAGCAAAAACCATGACCACCGTGTACTGCAACAGCTTTTATTATTTCTGGTTCTGGTTTAGCCCGACACATAAGAAGTCAGGTTGCTTCGCGTTGTATCAATAACAGCAGATAACACAGAAACGAGAACGGGCGTGAAGCAAACAGGCTTCACGCCCTTTTTGATTGTCTGCCGTCGGTCGGCGTCGGAATGTCGGTGCAAAAGATACACAGCGGAAAGGGAACTGTACTATGAGTGTCTGGTGCCGTGGTGTTCGTGGGGCAACAACTGCCACCGCCAATACCCGTGAGGCGATTCTGGAGGCTACCCGTGATTTGCTGGCGCACATAATCGCCGCAAATGCGATGGAGCCGGATGATGTGGCAAGTGCTATCCTGACCACGACCCCTGATCTGGATGCCGAGTTTCCGGCGCTGGCTGCACGGCAGCTTGGCTGGACACATGTGGCCCTGCTGTGTGGGCACGATATGCAGGTACCCGGCGCGCTGACGCAGTGTATCCGCATCCTGATCCACTGGAACACCACCAAACGCGCCGACGAAATTGTGCATGTTTACGTGCGGGGAGCCGAAGTGTTGCGCCCCGAACGTGCGCTCAAAACGCTGGAAGACCAGCAGGCTAGCCGTTCGCCGTCGGATTGATACCCAATGCTCTCAGGCTTGCTGAGAGCTTTTTTAATGTCAGAAGCTATACTCAGCCAACCTGGAGATGAAGATGTTACCTGCAATCAATATCAAGCCCGATCACCCGCATCTGTCGGTTTGCCCGCCCGTTGTTGGTTCAAATGCATTCCCAGTAGCTGGAAGAGAGGAAGATCGTTCAATGGTTATCGTTATGCGGAATACTGCCACAGAAGAGCATATTGCGGATATTCAGGAGCGCCTGGGCGAGTACCATCTGCGGGGCCACCTGGTGCGCGGCGAAGAGCGTACCATTATCGGCGTGGTGGGGGCCACTATTCCGCTGACCCTGCGCGAAGAGATGGAGCACTTCCCTGGCGTGGATCATACACTGCGCATTACCCGTCCCTACAAGCTCGCCTCGCGGGAGTTCCGCACCGAGAGCAGCGTGGTCGATGTACGCGGTATCAAGGTGGGCGGTGGCGCATGTGTGGTCATCGCAGGCCCCTGCTCGGTCGAGAGCGAAGAGCAGATTATGCAGACCGCACGGGCCGTGCGCGAGGCCGGTGCAACGATGCTGCGGGGTGGCGCTTTCAAGCCGCGTACCTCGCCGTATGCCTTCCGGGGGTTGGGTGAAATCGGGTTGCAGTTGATGGCACAGGCCCGCGCCGAAACGGGCCTGCCGATTGTGACCGAGGTAATGACTCCGGCAGATGTGGATATGGTGGCACGCTATGCCGATGTGTTGCAGGTGGGTGCCCGCAATATGCAGAACTACCAACTGCTCGAAGAAGTGGGCCGTACGGGAATGCCAGTACTGCTGAAGCGTGGTATGGCGGCAACGATTGAAGAATGGCTGTTGAGTGCCGAATATATTATGAACCAGGACAATCCGAATGTTATTCTTTGCGAACGCGGTATTCGTACCTACGAAACAGCCACCCGCAACACAATGGATATCAATGCAATTGCAGTTGCCAAGCGACTCAGCCACCTGCCCGTGATTGCCGACCCCAGCCACGGCACCGGCAAATGGTACCTTGTCCCGCCCATCTCGCTGGCGGCACTGGCAGCGGGCGCGGATGGCCTAATCATCGAGGCGCATCCCGACCCCGACCGCGCCGTGAGTGATGGCGGGCAATCGCTCACGCTCGAAAACTTCGCCACACTGATGCCACGGTTGCGTGCCATTGCCGAAGCCACCGACCGCACCATGGCAACCCCGCTTGAGGTGGCAGTAGCGGTGTAAGTGCCAGGGCAATGGGCGAGGGGTAAGGGCCAACCGCTTGTCCCTCGCCCCGCACTCGTTACGGCATCAGTTCGGCACCAAGCCGCCCTAACAACACATCAAACGGCGGTACGTTTTCCGGGTGATGCTCAAAGCGGTTACGCTCGAAGTACTGCACCAGCAGCGGCTCGTCTTCCGTCCATTCCACCAGCGGCTCACTGATGGGGAAGCCAAACACGGGCAGGCCGCCATTCTGCTCCCAGTGGGCCAGGAAGGGCGGGCACAGGCTGTGGCGCGTCTCGGCAAAATAGCGGCACCCGGCGGGCACCTGCTCGGCCTCGATGGTAGGCAGGTCACGCCAGTCGATATCTTGCTCTTCCAACGTCTCGATGCCAAGCAAGCCCAGCAGCATATCGTAGGGCGGCTGATTGCCTGCATGATATTCGAGCCGTGCCCGTTCGAGCCACTGGGTGGGGTAGACACCGCCAGCACGCTGCTCGTCGCTCACCGGGCTAATCGGCAAGCCCAGCCGCGCCAGCCCACCATTGGCGAGCCAGTACTGCAAAAAGGGGCCGCGCAGCGAGTGCGGCGTTTCGGCAAACGACTGCACCGCGCCACCCTGCCGAATGTAGACCGGCTGCTGCCCCACCTCGAC
>JAAUSQ010000022.1 GCA_012033195.1 Chloroflexaceae bacterium | reverse complement strand
TTGAGGGCGTCGTTGAGCGATAGCTCCGCAGCACTGACGTTTCCGTCAACCACTCGTGCGTAGCGGGCAAGGGCACTGTAGCGCACAGCGCAAAACGATACAGACAAGGGGCGGGGCATCATCCCTGCCCCGGCGGATACGCCAGCACTGTCCCTGCCACCGTCAGCCGCACCCGGTCGCCGGGTGTGAGCAACTGCAACGGCAGCGCACGCGCTTGCACACGGGTACCATCATCATAGCGCACGCTGGCCTGCTGATACGCTCCGTAGAACGTGACCCGCTCGATACAGGCGCTGCCCTGCGGGTCGGGCGCAAGCTGAAGCGCCTCATAGCGTACCAGTACCTGCACTGGCCCACGCATCGCACGCAGCAGCGGCAAGTGCCCAGCGTACACGTTACGGTATCGCCGTGTGCCTCACCGGGTATGATGTTCGCCTCGCCGACAAATGTTGCAACCTCCAGCGAAGCCGGTTCGAGGTACACCTTCCGGGGCAGACCAACTTGCAGCAGGTAGCCGCCCGCCATCACCGCCACAAGGTCGGCAATGCTCAGCGCCTCTTCCTGATCGTGGGTAACAAAAACAGTTGTGGTGCCTGCCGTCTTGAGGATCGCCCGCACCTCTTCGCGGGTCTGGCGGCGCAGGGCCGCATCCAGGTTCGAGAATGGCTCATCCAGCAGCACCACCGCCGGATCAGCGGCGAGTGCCCGCGCCAGTGCCACACGCTGCTGCTGCCCACCCGATAGCTCGTGCGGGTAGCGCCGCTCACGACCTTGCAGGCCCACCAGTTCGAGCATTGCGGCAACCCGCTGGCGGCGCTGTGTGGCAGGCAGATGGTTGAGCGGAAAGGCGATATTATCGGCAATCGTGAGATGCGGAAAGAGTGCGTAATCCTGAAAGACCATACCCACCCGCCGCGCTTCAGGCGGCACCTGCACCCCACGGCCTGTCACATGGCGCTCGTCCAGCCAGATATCGCCGCTATCGGGTGTTTCCAATCCAGCAATCAGCCGCAGCGTGGTAGACTTGCCGCAGCCACTCGGCCCCAGCAGCGCCAGCAGCGTGCCACGTGGCACATCCAGCGAAAGCTTGTTGACGGCCTGTACCTCGCCGCCGTAGTGCTTGCTGATGTTGTGCAGCCGAATAACAGATGCGCTCGCACTACTCACCCTGATTGCCTCCGCTGTTTAGCCGCATCAGCAGAAAGACGGGCACCACCCCCACACCGAGGATCGAGAGCGAGGGCACCGCTGCCGCTTCCCAGAAGCCTTCCGCAGCCAGCAGATAAGCCCAGATCGAGAGGGTGTCCATTCCGAAGGGGCGCAGCAGCAGGGTGGCAGGCAGTTCTTTCATCACATCCACAAACACAAGTGTCGCGGCAGTCAGTGCGCCTGTGCTGACCAGCGGCAGGTGGATGCGCCACAACACCCGACGCGGCGACGCGCCCAGGCTACGTGCGGCTTGCTCCATTGTGGGGGTCACTTTGTCGAGGCTTGCTTCGACGCTGCCATACGATACCGCCATAAAGCGCGTCACATAGGCATAGGTCAGGCCGACGATGGTGCCCGTGAGCAGCACGCCCGACCACACCCCGACCTGCCGATCTAGGGCGCTGACGGTGAGCAGCACACCCACCGCGACCACTGCACCGGGCATGGCATAGCCAAGCGTCGCCAGCCGTACCCCGACCCGCGCCAGCCAGCCTCCGGTCAGGCGGGTGCTGTGGGCCAGCAGCAACGACCAGCCGACCGCAACTGCCGCCGCCAGACCTGCCAGTGTCAGCGTCGTCTGTGAGTAGCGCAGAAAAGCTACATTCAGCGTACCGCCTGCGCCATCGCGGGCAAATTCGTCGATTGTCCAGATGATGAGCTGAATGGATGGCAGAACAAACGCACTCGCCAGCATCGCCCCGCACAGTGCCGTTGCCAGCCAGCCACGCCAGCCGTGCAGCCGCACCGCCTCGAAGCGCCGTGAGCGCCCGCCTGTCTGATAGTAGCGTGCCTTACCACGCAGCCCCCGCTCAACCAGCACCACCGCCAGCGCCGCCAGGAACAGCAGCGAGGCCAGTTCCATGGCGGCCTGTCGGTTCATCATGCCTTCCCAGACCCGGAACACCCCTTCGCTAAGGGTGGGGAAGATGAAGAAGCGCACGGTTGCAAAGTCGCTCAGTGCCTCCATCATCGCCAGTGTGACACCGGCCACAATCGACGGGCGGGCCAGCGGCAGCACGAGCCGTACAAAGGTTTGTGTGCGATTGTAGCCCATGACACGCGCTGCATCGAAGGTGGTGGCGCACTGTTCGCGGAAGGCTGCCCGCGCCAGCAGGTAGACGTAGGGATAAAGCACGAGGCTCATTACAAGCGCCGCGCTCCAGCCACTGTAGATGTTGGGGAACCAGACTTCGCGCCCGAACCACGCCCGCAGCAGCGATTGCACCGGGCCAGCGTAGTCGAAGGTGGCGATAAAGACAAACGAGAGAATATAACTCGGCATTGCCAGCGGTAGCAGCAACAGCCAGTCGAACAGGTTGCGCCCTGGAAAGCGATAGGCGGTGACCAGCCACGCCAGACCGGTGCCAAGTACAAATGTGCCCGTACCCACCGCCACCAGCAGCAGCGCTGTATTGCGGATCATACGCGGCAGTACGGTAGCCCACAGATGCGCCCAGATATCGGCGGTAGGGGTGAGCAGTTCCAGGCCCACGACTGCCAGCGGCAGCACAACCAACCCGGCAAGTAGCACAATCAGCAGGCGTTGCGACAGACCGTGCAGCGCCCACCCGCGCCAAGGTAGCACTGCACGTTGCCGCGCCGTATCGATCACACGAAGTGGAGTTGAAGCCATCGCTGGTTCCTTTTACGCTATTGTCCGGTTCACCCCTCCCCTATGCAAAGGAGAGGGGTGGTGCTATTTCCTTACTGTCCGGCCACTGTCTCGTTGAAGCCATAGCCCGTGCTTTCGAGCAGTTGAATGGCGGCAGCCTGATTGCGCCCATAAATGCCAGGTGCCAGCATGTCAATTGTCGGCTCACCAAACTCGGCCAGTACCGGATGTACCTCGGCAGCGGGGCTGGCCGGATATTCAAAGTTGCTCCCCGGCAGCGTGTCGGAGGTTGCGCCCTGCCCTTCGGTTGCCAACCATTCCATCAGTGCAACGGCATTCTCAGGGTTGCGGGCGCTTGCCAGGATGCTCATGCTCACGAGATTGCGATGCACGCCGCTGGTTTCCTGATTGGCCCAGACAGGCTGGATGACAAAGTCGGGGTTCTCGCTCAGAATACGTGCCAGATAGTAGTGATTGGTGATACCTACATCGCAGCCGCCTGCTTCCATTGTTTCGAGAATACGGGTGTCGCTATCAATATATGTGGGGTTGTTGGCAACCCATCCGCTCACAATCTCTTCGGTACGCTCTTCGCCGTAGTTCTCGATCATGCTGGCGACCAGGGCAATCGTATAAATATGGGTTGCTGGGCGCAGGCACAGCCGCCCCTGCCACAGCGGGTCGGCGAGGTCGGCATAGTCAGAGGGTATATTGGCCTCGTCAACCGCTTCAGGATTATACATAATTGTGCGGATACGCTGCGACAGACCAACCCAGTAGCCGTCGGGGTCGCGCAGTTCGGCGGGAATGGCGGCGGCAATCACTTCTGAGTCGATGGAAGCCAGTACGCCTTCATCAGCGAGCAGTTGGGTTGTGCCAGCGTTAATGGTAATGACGGCATCGGCGGGCGTCTGGGTTCCTTCCGCAAGAATACGTTCCACCAGCGATTGGTCGGATCCCTGCGAGAGCCGGACTTCGATGCCTGTTTCGGCGGTGAAGCGCTCAAAGACTTCTTCAACCGCTCCATAGTGGCGGGCCGAGTAGACGTTGACAACACCCGGTTCTTCGGCAGCAGGGGCCGCTTCTTTTTCGGCAGCAGGGGCCGCTTCTTCTTCGGCAGCAGGGGCCGCTTCTTCTTCGGCAGCAGGCGGAGTGGCGGTGGGCTGTGCACAGGCAGCAAGCAGTAGCGCAACGACAAGCGCCAGAAGATACACACGCGCCTGGTGTGATGCACGAAGCATACAAAGTCTCCTTCTCATACTCATATGTGACGATGAATAATCTGGTACACTTCCATCCATAAAGTGTGTGGTAACGTTCGGCGTTAGTATAATCTAATAGAAAAGGGTTGTCAACTAAAAGATAGATGCTATTTTTCCACAAACCTGCTTTATAACTTTACTCTATAGAACTCATAACAAAATACCGCACTTCCCAATTGAGAAGCGCGGCAGTCACACGAGAGCGGTACATAATTATTGTATCATGTCAATCTTTGTGTGGCACAGCAAAGCGTTCGGGGGCAAACAATTCTATCGGGTGAGATGTGCTGCCCATCGTAGCAAGGTCGGTGAGCACTTCGCCAACCACACTACAAAACTTGTAGCCGTGCCCGGAGAAGCCCGCCGCGATGGTTACCTGAGTATGGTGCGGATGCGTGCTGATAATAAAATGCTCATCGGGAGTTGTCGTATACATACAGGTCGCTGTTTCCAGGCATGGCCCGTCCAGTGTCGGTATCAGCAGGTCGGTCAGATACTGTTGTACAAAGGCAATTTCTTCGGGGCATACAGTGCGGTCAATCGTTTCGGGCGTACAGAGGCCACCCTGCCGAAAGAACGATATTTTGACCCCTTCTTCTGCGCCGCCGGTTGCCGGGAACCCATACGGTTGCAGACCATCTGGCCCTTCGCAGATAAAGAGCGGAAAGCGCCCCGGCAGAAACGGCTCGATGCCGCCACGTGGCGCAAACCAGTATAACACCTGCCGCTCCACCACCAGCGGCAGGCCAAGGTCTGCCAGCAGAACAGTGCCCATGGCCAGCCGCAATCACCAACCGCTCGGCCTCGTAGGTGGCACGACCGGTTGTTACCGCCACTCGGTCGCCACTAGCGGCGGCTTCCCACTGGAGTACTGGCTCTTTAAAATGCAACTCGGCCCCCAGTTGCTCGGCACACTGCATATGGGCCAGCACGGTTTCTTCCGGGTGCAACACTCCCGCCTTTGCTTCATACAGCGCAACCATCCAGGTGGGCGGCAGCAGCGGCGGAAAGCGGCGGTGCATATCGGCGGCAGTCAACAACTCGTGCGGGAGGCCATATGCGCGGGCACTCTGGGTACTCCCCTGCACCGTCTTGCTCTCCGGGCTGCCCATCATCAACCCGCCCGTAAGCGTCAGTAGCTCACCCTGGCGACCTGCATCGTACTCGAGTTGCTCCCACAATTCATACGCCCGCAGCAGTAGCGGCACATAAGCGGCATCTTCAAAATAGGCCTGTCGGATAATCCGCGACCTACCATGACTCGACCCTTGATCGTGGCCCGGCGTATGCTGCTCTAGGCCCAATACCCGCTTGCCACGGCGTGCAAGGTAATAGGCGGTGGCACTGCCCATACCCCCCAGACCTATGACAATCACATCATACGATTTTGGCATCACCATACCTCTTCTTGTATCTCTGGCTGGCTCGTTGTGTAGATCGTAGCAGAGCACCGACTCTTTGTATACGGTTACTATACACGACTTTTGCGACCTGCCCTTGCACACGCCCGCCTGCTACTGAGCGCACATTGATCACTCCTGAAGAGTGCTTGATTCTATCGTGCCGGCGCCGGATGATGCGGTACGCTTGGACATGTATGGAACACTCCTTGCAAATGAAGATATATATAGATCGTTTGGGGAAGCGCTTCAGCACGCCCCACCGCAAAAACCATGGCATACAAAGGAGGGAATGTATGACAACACATCAGGGTACTGATCGATTTGATATGGAAAACATCTACCAGAAAATTGAGATTATTCAGCAGCAGCTTGCTGCACGTGCCCAGGAACTGATTGATATGCAGGAAGAGGCTGTGCGCACCGACTTGCCCGCCGAAAATCGCGAGGCCCGCCAGAGCCAGATAGCAGGGTTGGAGCGCGAGATCGAAACATTGAAGCAGCAGCTTGATGAGATGCTCGACCGACAGCGGACGCAGCAATAAGCCGCAGACAATAGCAGATGCAATGACGCAACACAAGGAGGAATAATCAATGAAACAGTATCGAGATTATTTGTCCCGCCACTCGACCATTATGTATGCGGTGATTATCATTACCGTCTTTACAGTCATCGTAGCAGGGCTGTTCGGGATACGTTGGTTTATGGTCAACAATCCGTTCAGCGTGGAAAGTGGCATGGGCGACTCGGTCTCGCTGGTTGCCAGTATGCTGCCCGGTTTGCTGATGTTGTAGTGGTCGGTAGGTGATGTCTTATAAGGTGAAGCTAGCCAGAATGATGTTACACAACAATGAAAGCTTATCTGGTGGGTGCGGTCGGAAACCGTGTCCATCAGGAAATAGGCCATCATATTTGAAAACGATTGAAATATAAAGGAGATACTCCATTATGGAACAGCACCCAACGCTAGACAACTACATCTTCAGCTTCAGCCGGGTGCAGCGCATTATTGTAGGCATTAGTGTGTTGCTTCTGGTGGGCAGTATGCTCGCAGCATGCGCCACCGCCCAACAAGAAGATACCAACATTGCGGTAGATTCGGAAACGCTCGACCCCGCTGCATCCACCAACGAGGGGCTTGATGACCCCACGCTGGATGATGAACTACCAGACAACGCGCTTGATGCGGTCCCTAACGAACTGGAAACGCCCGAACCCAACGAGGTTGATAGTCCCCAGTTCGGGCCAACTCCCGAACCTGCCGCTGCGACCGTCGGCGATATCAACGACGACTCCGAAGGCTACCGGGGCGATCAGGTATCGGTTGTCGGGAATATTACCGAAGTGCTCAACGAGCGCATCTTCCGCCTGCAAGATCCTGGCATTGTCAACACTGATGATGTACTGGTGGTTTTCAGCGAGTCGACGGTGCTGGTCAACGAGGGCAATATGGTACTGATACGGGGTGTCGTCCGTGATTTCGACCCGGAAGGGGTGCAGGAGTATGCTGGTGCGGGCTTGCTCGATGATTTGTTTGGCGGCTACGATCCGGCAGTTGTTATCTATGCCGAAAGCATCGAAAACGCACCGGGCACTGCAACGTCGCCCATCACCATTAACGAGATTTTTGAGGCACCGATGGCCTACATTGGGCAACCTGTCAACCTGACGGGTGTGGTGAGCAACGTATACAGCGATCAGGTGTTCCAGCTTGAAGACGAAAATATGCTCACCAATGCCGCGATCATAGTCATCTTTCGTGATGCCGCCAGCGATCTCACATTCACCGTAGGATTGGACATGGTAGTTGAAGGACATGTCACCACCCTGGCAGAGGCGGAGTCGGCACTTGATGGTGATATGCCCGACGAAGTGCCTGTTGATTATCAGAACTTCCCGGTTATCCTGGCAGATACCATCACGCCAGGGGCCGATTAAGCATACATTGAGTGAGAAGGAGATAGCGGAATGGAACATCTCTATGACAACGCTCCAGCATCGCGGGCCAACTTGGGCACTGGTGAGCGTCTGTTATCGATCCTGATCGGAAGCACGCTTGGCTTATATACCGTTAATCGGTCGCGTTCACTGGGACAGATTCTTGTTTTAGGCGGCAGCCTGTACCTGCTCTTTCGGGGTAGCACCGGGCAATGCCTGATTTATCGCCAGTTGCATGTACTCACGCGGGGTGCCGATGTGCAGGAACCTGCAAAGCCACAACGTGCTACTAGGGCGGCTGACACGCGGGCACCTGCTGCGCAACCCGAACAGGAAGCACCACAGCGGGCAGTACCGCCACCGCACACGCCCGATCCGGTCGATAGTACGCTTGAAGATAGCTTCCCCGCCAGCGACCCGCCATCGTGGACACCGGGGCAGGTCTGACACCATCCGACTATCCGACAGAATTATTGTATGAGGAGTGGATTATGGCAACCCAGATAGACCGTCAGTTTATGCTTGCACAACAGTTGCGTGTTGATAGTGTACGCGCCGCCGCTGCCGCAGGTTCGGGTCACCCGACCTCGTCGCTTTCGGCGGCAGACCTGATGGCGGTGCTTTTGCACAATCATCTTCGCTACAACTTTGACGAGCCAGATAACCCTGGCAACGATCACCTGATCTTTTCGAAGGGTCACGCCTCGCCGCTGCTGTATGCAATGTACAAGGCAGCCGGGGCCATTACCGACCCCGACCTGATGTCGTTCCGTAAAGCGGGCAGCGCCTACGAAGGCCACCCGACCCCCACCATTCCGTGGGTCGATGTTGCAACCGGCTCACTTGGGCAGGGCTTACCGATTGGGGTGGGTATTGCGCTGGCAGGCAAATATCTTGATAAAGTGCCGTATCGGGTATGGGTGCTGTGCGGCGATAGCGAAATGGCTGAGGGGTCGATGTGGGAAGCCTTCGATAAGGCAAGCTACTACAAACTGGATAACTTGATTGCAATTCTGGATATGAACCGCCTTGGACAGCGCGGCCCCACGGCTGCCGGATGGGATAGCGATCTCTATGCAGCACGGGCCAGCGCCTTTGGCTGGCGCGTTATCACGGTTGATGGGCACGCCGTTGATGCTATCGACCGGGCCTACACTGCCGCAACCCAGCAGAGTCAGGATCGCCCAGTGTTTATTGTAGCCCGCACCATCAAGGGGCGCGGCGTATCGTTCATGGAAGACAAAGAAGGCTGGCACGGCAAGCCCACCGAACCAGATGACACCCGTAAGGCAATTGCCGAGCTAGGCGGCGAGCGGATGCTTTCCGTTGAAGTCCACCGCGCCGATGTGTTCCAGCGGGCCGAGCGCAAACAGCAAGCACAGACACGCCTGCCTGAATATGCGGTTGGTGATCAGGTTGCAACCCGGCAGGTGTATGGTGAGGCGCTCAAAGCCGTCGGCGATGCAAACGGCATGGTGGTTGCTCTGGATGCCGAAGTGAGCAACTCAACCAAGGCCGATGAGTTTAAGAAGGCCCATGAAGATCGCTTCTTTGAGATGTTTATTGCCGAGCAGCAGATGATTGCCAGTGCCGTAGGAATGAGCGTACGTGGCTATATTCCATTCAGCTCAACATTTGCCAGCTTCCTGACACGCGCCTACGACTTTATCCGAATGGCGGCCATCTCAAGCGCCGATATTCGCCTGGCGGGTTCGCACGCCGGTGTTTCTATCGGTGAGGACGGCCCCTCGCAGATGGGTCTGGAAGACCTGGCAATGATGCGGGCAGTGTATGGTAGCACGGTACTCTACCCCTGCGATGCCAACCAGACCGTGCAACTTGTAGCAAATATGGCCGAGCAGTCGGGTATTAGCTACATTCGCACTACACGCGGCAAAACACCCGTTATCTATCCAGCAGGCGAAACGTTCCCAATCGGCGGCAGCAAAACGCTGCTGTCATCCGATGAAGACTCGGTGACTATCGTGACGGCAGGAATAACGGTTCACGAGGCGCTGCGTGCGGCTGAAACACTGCAACAGAACGGCACACGAGTGCGGGTCATCGATGCCTACTCGGTCAAGCCCATTGATGCGCAAAGCCTTGCCGAGGCAGTACGCGCTACAGGTGGACGGCTTGTTATTGTTGAAGATCACTGGCCGGAAGGTGGCCTAGGCGACGCTGTGCTCCAAGGCTTGATACCACGCGGCAACCTGCCACCGTTGCAGGTACGCCATCTAGCAGTACGCCACATGCCCGGTTCGGCCACGCCGCACGAGCAGCTTGAGGCGGCGGGTATCAGTGCTAATCATATTGTGCAGGCCGTGCATAGCCTGTTCTAGCCTACGCCTGTTGCACAGTATCCGGTCGCCAGAGGCTCCGCTCTTTGCCGAGAGAGCGGGGTTTCTCGTTGGGCAGTGTGCCACGAGAATGCGCAAACACTGGTAGTTGCTACCCGTACTTGTAGCGCTCGCTGAAGGGGTCAACCAGTTTGTAGCCAGTGCTACGAATATTGACCAGATAATCGGCACCAATTTTATGGCGTACGTTCCGCACGTGGGTCTTGAGCAAGATACGCGCTTCGGCGCTTGAAACATCGTAGCCGTGAATACGATAAACCAGTTCGCGGTAGCGCATTACCTGACCGGGCCGTTCCGCCAGACACCACAGCAGCGAATGTTCCATAGGTGTCAGGTAGAGCGGCTCACTCTGGAACGTTGCCGTAAAGTGGTTTTCGCCCAGCGACAGTTCGCCAATCTGAATGCGCTGTTCCTGTGGCTCGTCTACCAGATGATGATTGCTGTTACCGTTTACAGGCACCGCCTCGTGCACCATCGCCTTCACCAGCGGGCTATTGGTCTGGAACACCTGCACCACCTGCCGAATCGCGTGCTCACGCTGCATGCGCCCCTGCCGTGTTCGAATAGCATCCGAGATACGGTCGAGCAGGGTATCCGGGTCGCACGGCTTGGTCAGGTAATCAAAGACGCCTTCACGCAGGGCAGCTATGGCGGTATCCAGCGCACCATAGCCCGTCAACAGAATGACTTCGGGTGAAGGTGATTGCCGTCGCGCATGCTGCAAAATATCTATGCCATTTCCGCCGGGCATCCGAATGTCGCTCACAACAACAGCAAACTGCTTTTCTTCAATGAGCCGTATTGCTTCAGGCGCAGTCGAAGCTAGATTTACTTCGTAGCCTGAGTCTTCGAGCACATCGACAAGCATCTGTCCGGTTAATGGCTCATCTTCAGCTACTAAAATAGGAGTTCTCATACAACCTCTCTCATCTTCATTGTTCCAACTGTCCTGTTTACGGGAAGGGCCAGTGTCACCGTTGTGCCACTACCGGGCCGACTATGAATGGTGAGCGATCCTTGATAATCGGTAACTATCTTGCGACTGACGGCAAGACCAATCCCCGCGCCATCTGGCTTGGTGGTGAAGAACGGGTCAAAGACACGCGCACGGGTCTCTTCCGACATTCCACAGCCAGTATCCGTAATGTCTACCACGATAATCTCTTCGGATGGCGGTGGGCCGTTGCTGGCGGTACCCGCCTGTGTGTACGACGTACGCAACTGCGCCCGAATTGAAAGCTCGCCCCCCTGCTCCATCGCCTCAATTGCATTCAAGATGATATTGAGTAGTACCTGTGTCATATGGGCCTCGTTCGCCCAGAACTGCGGCACCTGAGCAGCAAGCACGGTCTGGGCCGTAATAGAATGCTCTTTTAATGTCGGCTGCAACAGCGTGAGTAGATGAGTGACCAGTTCCTGCATATCTACCCATCCTTCAACATTCCGGTCTTCTAGATGGTGCAGATCCAGGAGCCGTTGCAAAATGGCGCTGATGCGGTTGATACCATCGGTTGCAATTTGCAAGTAGCGCGAACGACGCTTATCATCGCTACGCTGTACCAGGTACAACGCGTTCTGGATGGCTTGAAGCGGCGAGTTCACTTCGTGAGCAAAGGTGGTGCTCAGCTTGCCTGTAGCAGCCTGTCGCTCGCTCTGTATAAGCATCGCCTCTAGATTGAGTTGCTCTGTTACATCTACAACGTGCAACATCAAGCGTCCGTTCCGGTCATCCGAATGCTCGGTTTTGAGCGGCAACGTTTTGATATCCAGAATATGCCGCTGCCCTTTCCGGTCGGTGTATGTCCCACGTCCGTGGCGGGGCTGTCCGTCGCGGCGGGTCTGCCACACCAGTTCACCTGAGACACCATAACTCAGTGGGCTATCGAGGGCCAGCCAATCGCTACCAAGCAGGTCGCTGGTTTGTGCGCCAAGTAGGTCGGCAAGCGCCTTGTTGATAATCTGCACCCGGTTGCCCGCGTTCAAGAGCGCTAACCCGACATTCAGGCTATTCATCAGGGCTACCAGTGTCTCATGATTGGTGCGAGCCTGCTGATGCAATGTGCGTAGTACGGCATTGGCATGCGAGAGATCGGTTGTGCGTTCGTCCATCCGTCGCTCAAGCGTCGTATGGGTTTCCTGCATTGCTAGCTCTGCATACTTGCGTCCGGTGATATCACGCATCACACCATTGACGCACACCACCGTGCCGGTAACATCGGGAGTAGGGCGACCATGCGCCTCTAACCAGCGAATACTCCCATCGGGCCAGATGATGCGAAATTCAATCGAATAGTGATCGACAGCATTAACAGCCTGACGCAGGGTGTGCGCCAGTCGTTGCTGGTCATCAGGATGAACACATTCCAAAAATCTTGTATACGTATTATACAGATTCATAGACAAAACGTCAGGCATGTATTCGTGTTCACCTGTCCAGTTCACCCGATCGGTCTGTAAATCCCAGTTCCAGAAACTGACGTGCAATGCCTCAACTGCCAATTGAAACTGTTGATGTTTGTGGTGCAGGACGTTGCTCTTCTGTTGCAAGTCGTCAATAACTGCATGCATTTCGGCTAGCGCGTCTGTCGTAGATAACGGCGGCGGCAGGGCAGCCTGTAGTGTTTGTTCGAAAGCCGCCACCTTGTTTTTGAGCGTGTCCAATTGCGCTATCAAGTCCTCAATAATCATCACACCCAACCCATTTACACTATTCTAATGCCCGCACCCGTGTCTCATCGATAACCTCTTCAATCCCAACAACCTCGCTTGCGACGGCTACCAGCATGTCACTATCAACAAGGTCATCGACAGTTCCATGCAATTTGGCAACTTTGCCTTTTACCACAATGGTAATCTGGCCGGCCAGTTGTGCCGTCCTGCTATCGGCCCGTAATGCTTCACGCACCCGCGCGCTCATCTCATCGCCCGCCGGGAGGAAGCTCTGATGATGATCTTCGTCATAGGGCGTATCGAACGCAGTATAGGCAGTGCCACTGGCAACTTCAGTATCGTGATGTTCGTTATCGGGAATAGTGGGTGGGTCAATGGGTGGGATATAGGTCAGCCCCTCTTCGGCTGCCTCCGATGCTCGCAGCGTTTCACCGGGGCGCACCTCATTCTCAAGTAAGGTTTCGAGGTACTCATCCGATGCCACTTCCGGGCCTGCTTCGTTCTGTAGGTTGGGTGTCAATTCGTCGCTACTATCCAGATCGTCCTGCTCCAGGAACGCATCCTGCTGTGATTTGGGACGGCGTCCTTCAAGCTGACGCTGTTTATCTTCCCACTCTACATCAGGAGTGTTGATCGGCTTTGTATCTTTTGTAGGTCGGTTTTTAGGAGCCATAATAGCGTACCTCCTGTTTTGTTCCTGAATGGCTCTTTACTTACTCTGCCATTTGAACAAAGAGGTAGCAAGAACTGTGCCAATGCGGTAAGGGGAGTAACGCGGCAATCAGAACGAGAGTTCGCGCCCGATAGCACGCAGCAGCCGATCAACATCAAAAGGTTTGGGGAAGATATGTTTGACGGCGGCAGGAAGCGGGCCGGTACGCGGTGGTACACGGGCCGAGATAATAAGGATGGGCGGGTCAGGTTCCCGGATGCCCTGAATCTTTTTCAAAAAATCGAGGCCATACCCATCGGGTAATTGCAAATCGAGCACGATCAGATCAACTGGATGCTCATCCGCTGATCCAAGAATGTGCATGGCCAATGCTACGGTTGGGACACATACCACATGATACCCTTCTCCTTCAAGCAAATCGCGTAGCATACCACTGATAAGATAGTCATCTTCTACTACGAGTATATGCTTGTCCATAAATGCTGCATACTCCTCTCTGGACTGCTGGCTAGCTCCCTTCAGGTGACATTGGTAGCCAGATGGTGAAGGTAGAACCAATTCCTTCCTGACTTTCGACCGTAATGCGCCCGCCGTGCTGCTCGATAAAGTGCTGCGCACTGGCAAGGCCCAGACCCGTACCCGATGCTTTACTAACGCCGTTGCTCGCTCGTCGGAAGGGTTCGAAGATGTAAGAGAGTTCTGTGGCTGGAATACCAATGCCCTGATCCTGTACCATCACCAGCGCCCACGGTACATCGTCCTGTATTTCTTCACTTATTGTAACAATAACTGCATGCTCATTTGAACTGTACTTGATGGCATTCGTTAGCAGGTTGCCCAGCGCCCGCTCCAACCGTACTTCGTCTACGATAACCTTTCACACCGGATACCAGCCGATTGGTGCAAATAGTGCGGCCTGGATGGGTTGAGCGGTGCAGTTCTACCACCTGCCCGACTAGTTCAACCAGATCGAGGGAAACGCTATCAAGCTCAAGCGACTGATGGGCCTGGATACGGGTAACGTCGAGCAACTCCTGGATCTGCACCGTCATCTGGCGCACCGCTGCCTGAATGGTATCAAGGCTGCGTTTGGCGCGTTCCTGGTGCGGTGCTTCGAGGCGCTTGCTTATTCGCTGCAACATATAGGCGGCACCCTGAACAGCGGTCAAGGGGGTTTTTAAGTCGTGCGACACCAGCGAAAAGACCTGATCTCGCATCTCCAGCGCTTCTTCGGCAGCAGTCCGGGCTTGCTGCGTTTCTTCATACAGTCGAATATTATCCATCGCCAGCGCCAGCCGTAACCCGATTTCATCGACCAGTGTCACATCTGCCATTTCGTAGCGCCGCCCCGATACATCAGTGCAGAGCGTTAAGGTGCCGATGCGATGCCCCCGCGCCGTGAGTGGTACGCAGATGCTGGAAATAACACCTATATTTTGCAATTCGTTCAGATGCTCGGTGCTATACGAAATCGCTTCGAGATCGCTTTCTTTCACATTGCTGAGCCAGAATGAGCGCTCGTTGCGGATAACCTGCATTTCCACCGAGCCTTCCGTAAAGGCATAGATTGATAACATCTGCTGCAAGGATGCCTGCCGTGCGGGGTCAACGTGGATAATACTTTGCGCACGCAGAATACCATCGGCATCAAGCACGCTGATGATACAGCTATCGCCCAGATCGGGCACCAGCAATTGCGCGACCCGGTCGAGCGCGGCTTTATCGCTGGATGTACCAGCAAGTTCGGTACTGATACTCGCCAGGATCTGCTGTTGAACGATTAGCCGACGGTGGGCAGTGACATTGGTTGAGAGACCCGATAAGCCCACCACATGCCCCTCGGCATCAAACAAGGGTTCGTACTTGGTATCATACCATTCAGATCGACCACGTTCAGTGATTCTGATGGTCTCGTGCATACCAACCCCGGTTTCCAACACGCGCCGCTTGAGGGCCGTCAGACGTTCGGCATCTTCGGGGGGCATAATCTCGGCATCCGTCTTGCCAATCACCGAATCGTTCGAAAAATCAGACCGTGAATTATACACCCAGGTATACTCAAGATCCCGGTTCTGGGTAAAGACAAACGTCGGTGAATTATGCAACGCTACCCGAAAAAGATTTTCACTCTCGCGCAGCGCCACTTCTATATGCTGCCGCTCAGCTATTTCCTGGCGTAGCAACTCATTCATATGTTTGAGATCGGCACTATGTTCCTGGGCATAAGACTGGAGTTCAGCATAGGAATGGCGCATGGTCTGCTCTGCCCTGGCACGGCTGGTAATATCAAAAAAGACCGTACGGTATTCCTGGCGCTGTGTTTCGTCATCAATATACAGGTGTGTATGCAGATGGGCAATAAAGGTGCTTCCATCGGCTCGCAGTAACCGCACATCACACCCCTGCACTTCGGTGAGCGCATGCGCCTGCTGCATATGGAAGCTGTAAATATCCTGATCTTCAGGAAGGACAAACCGCATAAAGAGACTATAAAGCACATGTTCTTTTTCATATGCCAACATCTGGAGACCCGTGTGGTTGATAGCAATGATATTATGGGTGTCATCAGTTGTAATATATCCGACTGGTGCATGCTCATAGAGTTCCTGCATTGAAGGAAGTAACAAATACTGCAGCCCTTCTGGAGGTAATCTTAAAGACTCGTGCTGATTGTGCTGCATGGGACCCTCCTGACGATGACAACTGGTTATCTAGATAACGGAGTAAGAACGAATTAGCATAGATCTCATTCTTTATCTATGCTATATATTCTACTATACCACACAGATTATTGAAATATTTTCTTTTCGAAATAAAAATGAAATAAACTTTTACAATCACATATCGGCTACAACCTCATATAGATGATAGAGAGGATGTGCAACACGGCACATCCTGCGATTATACGTATTTTTTATGTCTCAAAATGATTACTAAAAAAGAGAAATTACTGCCGTGGATGTACTGTACGCTACTCCGGCTCGGCACGTACAGGTTTTTCCTTGCGCAGTTCCTCCGGATGCGGATGTGATGCCCGGAAGCCAATCCACGCAAGCAACCCACCCATCACAGAGCCATACAGCGCATGGGCGAGCAACTGCACAATCGGGTTGTTGTCGGCGAGCCACGGGAACACCCCTGGTGCAATCACATAAAAATTCAAGAGCCAGAGCAACACCCCATACACAACCGCTACGATAAACAGACGCAGCGGCGTTCGCGCCAGCATCTCATTCCAGCGGGCGACGATACCGCCAAAGATTGCCCCGAATAAACCCGCTAGCAGCAGGTGTACAATCAACGCGAGGATAATAACATTTACAAGCGGATAATCTGGATCAAATGCATCGCGTTCACCCATGATAATCGCACCAATCGAACGGATGGGCGTTACTGGATTGCCCTGCACCAGCCACGCCGCAGCCATTTGAAACAGCAAGAAGGCAATCGCCGCAATCACACTCAGTTGCACTGTTCTCGAAAAAAAGAGACCCGGTCGAATCCGAATATCACGAAACTCTACAGACACACGCCCTCCTCTCATCGGGTAGGTATTATTCTATCTCCAACGTTCTTCTGCCGCCTTTGCGTTCGTAGTTATCTGTTTCCAAGCAGGCGCATGTGCTCAATCTTTGTGCAGCGGTCTACCACAACTTTTAAGCCCGCCGCACGCGCCTGCCGGGTTGCCGTCTCGTTCCGAATACCTAGCTGCAACCAGATAGTACCGGCCCCAATATCGATAGCCTCTTCGATGTGGGGGCCAACAAACTCAGCGCGTCGAAAGATATCAACCAGATCGATTGGAAACGGCACCGAGCGTAGATCGGGGAAGGCCTGTTCTGCCAGCACAATCGTTGCATCGGGATGGATGGGTACAATGCGGTAGCCCTGTTGTTGCAAATACGAGGCAACACCATACGCCGGTCGAGATGGATCATCACTCAGCCCTACCACAGCAATTGTTCGCGATTGCTCCAGAATAGTATGGATCTCCTCATCCGAGGGGTTGATGGTACGGCTGTCGGGTGTGGCGTCAAGCATAGACGTTCCCCTTTCTTCTGTCATAACATTCTGCTCTACTTCAGGAGTGTTTTACTCTATTACCTTGCAAGATATGTGCCAGCCGGGTACAGTAGTGGCATAGATGTTGCTATCTCTTTATGAATGTCTATTGGCAGCAAGGAGCATTATGCAATCGACCCGCACCCTTCCCGCATCATACCATCTGCACGGTACCCTCGATTTATCCCAGAACCGCCAGGCCTTAATCTGGCTCAATCTTGCAAGCATTGTCCTGGTAGGGGTGTTTGGCTGGCTAACCCTGCAATACATCGCCGCCGTGCGCCCCAGTCTGCCCACGGTCCAGATCAACTTGAATGGCTGGGACTTGCTAATCTATATTGGGTTGCTAGTGCTGGCAATGCTCGGCACTATTGTGCTCCACGAGCTTATTCATGGCGCTTTCTTCTGGCTCTATACGCGTGCGCAGGCCGTATATGGCTTCAAGGGCATTTATGCCTATGCCGCCGCGCCCGGTTGGTACATTCCGCGTTACCAGTACACCATTACCGCCTTAGCCCCGCTGGTCTGCATTACACTGGCAGGCGCGTTGCTGGTGCTGGTGGTACCTGCGGCTATCATCTTCTGGGTTGCGGTAGTGGTAGTGGCAAATGCAGCAGGCGCGACAGGCGATCTTGCAATCACCGCATGGCTACTCACCCAACCACGCGGGACGCTAGTACACGATACCGGCGACGCGATGATGATATATCAGCCCGCTCCATCGCCCGCTGACAGCCATGGTTAGTCGGGCCGCCGCACATCGGTTTCATCACCAAGGACATCTTCAATATACAGGATCTTGACCAGCACCAGTATCGCCGCAATCAGTGGGATAGCCAGCAGAAAGCCCCACACACCAGTGAGGATGCTCAAGAGTAACTGAAACGACAGGCCGAGTGCTGGCGGAATATGCACCGCTCGCTGCTGCACAAACGGCGTCAGAAAATAGCTTTCAACTGTCTGCACCCCGAAATAGAAGATCAGCACATACAGCAGGGTCAGGGGACTTTGCAGCAACGCCACGATGCCCACTGGTACCAGCGCCAGTATCGTGCCGATAAATGGCACAAAGTTGACCACCCCCGAAACAATCCCCAGTACCAGCGCATTGGGTACTCCCAGCACCCACAGCCCGATAGCGGTCATCGTGCCAATGACCATCATAGAAAACATTCGGCTGATCAGCCACCACTTGAGCGAATACCCCACCGTTACAAGTACATCGTGGACGTGCTCGCGCCGATGATGCGGGAAGAGCCGCGCAAACCCGTTGATGTACATCGACGGCTGCAACGACAGAAACACACCAAGTGCAAAGATGACCAGCAAACTGGTGAGAATCCCCATCAATCCGGTGAATACACGCGGAATACGTGATAAGGCATTGCTGGCACTCGGTATCAGATCGTCCAGCCGCTGAATATTCCAGGGGAGCTGTTGCATCCAGCCTGCCTGCTGAAGCCATGCATTGATCTGTTCAATTCCCTGCGGTATCGTCTGTGTCAATTGATTGATCTGTGATGTAATGGCTGGCGCAAGAAAGTACACCCCGGTTCCCAGCAGCGCAAACGCCGTTACCAGCACCAGCACCACCGCCCACGGCCCGGAGAGCGGCGTATGATTGATGAGCCATCCCGCTGGAATACAAAGCAAAATTGCAAAGAGGATACCAGCAAAGATCAAAAAAAAGACCTGGGCAATGTACCAGAAAAAAACGAGAAAGAAGATAACCAGCAGCGCTATCCCAATAATCACAAGTGCCCGCCCTGGCGTGACTGACTGAACAGTCTGCAACGCTGAAGGATGCTGTTCTGGTCTGGTTGGGTAGTGTTCTTCTTGTTTTTGCATTGGCTTTTCTATCCTATATTATCATACGACCGCACAACATCACCCAGACGTTGCTTGCCTCGTTTGGCTGCAATCGAATCGTCAGTGCCGAAGGGGTGCCCGCCGAAGCCGTGCCGCATCATAGCAATAGCGTGTGCCCAGTTCTGCTGGCGGCACCTCTTTCACAGCGCCCTTATCACGGTACATCTGCTCCATCAATTCCACGTGGCCCGTGCCCGGTGCGCCCATATGCACATAGCCCCCTCTACCAGTTCGGGGGGCGCGTCCTTGTTGGTCAACCCAACGACATGCAGCCCTTTTTCGAGCGCCTGCATCGCGAGATTGCCGCCCATGCTGCCCAGTCCAACAATGTCAATCGTATATGCATTTGGTATCATTTGTGTTGCTCCTTCTGATAGTATGCAAAAAAGACAGCGTATCAGTTGCAAGAGAAATGGAGAACACGAATGTCGCATCAGGGAGTTGCAGCAGCATTCGTGTTCACATACAGTTCATTGCATCTCGATAGCGCTTCGGTTTATGATGCAGCAGTTACCGAGCTTGCCACCAGTACAGGTTCGCTGGTCAGGTCGCGCAGCAGCAGTTCCAGTGGTTCGTAGTCCTGCACCTGGAACGAGTCGGCATAGCGTACCCCGCCTGTCACTACAACCACCGTCCCCTCTACAATTGGCACGGCGGGATCGGTGTCTGGCCAGATCACCAGAATATTCTCACCCAGCAGGGTTTCTTCTTCCAGCCAAAAGGCCGCCTCACCAATGGTTTCTTCCACGCGCCCGCGTACAATCACCCGCTCGGCAAGATGGGCCTCGGTATTATCAACAATATCATCGATAGTCACATTGTCTTCGTCGCTGTCGCCCTGGGGGAATACCTCCTCATCGAGCGGTAGCACCGGGCTATCCGGGTCGTCCAGTGCTTCGGCGATGATTTCGGCATCGGTTCCATCCGGGCCGGCAACGTCGGCATCGTCCACAGTACTTGTGTCCAGTTCGGTATCCGGCACAGGTGTGCGTTCCACCTGCAACCGCGCATCGCCACACGCCGCCAGGAGCAACAGCAGGCCGCCTAGCAGCAAACTGTGTAGGGCCAGCCAACCGTGCCTCTTGTGTGGGCGACGGGTGAGCGGTCGCTGTGGTTTATCAGATGATCTATACTGCATAATGGCTCCTTTATCTCTTATGTCATGATCAATAGTAGTTGCTCTTCAGGGCAAACCGCCGCAAGCCTATAGTGTGACATGCGACGGTCTGAATTGCCGGAGAGCGAACCCGGTCAGCACACGGGTGTGGCTAAATGTGTCGCTTTGTTACTCGCCCACAATATCAGTCATCGACAGGTCGGGCGGAAGCAGCACGGTATCGATAACGTGAATAACGGCATTCTCGGCGTCAATATCCGTTGTCTGAACATTCGCAATATCGTTGATCACCAGACCTATATTGTTGGTGCGGATGGTAATCGTTTCGCCCTGCAACGTCTGTGCTTCAATACCCGTGATAGATGCAGCCTCGGTGATTTCGGTGCTATACACACGCCCATCCAGCACGTGATAGAGCAGTACTTCTTGCAGCAGATTCTGGTCTTCAAAGAGCGTCGAGAGCACCGTCGGCGGAAGCTGCGAGAATGCCTCGTTGGTTGGTGCAAAAATAGTGATGTCGCTCTCACCCTCCAGCCGATCAACCAGATCAGCCGCCTGTAGCGCAAAGAGCAGCGTGGTGAAGTCGGCGGTATCTAGTAGCACGCTGATCAGCGATTCATCGGTACTTGCACCCACAGCACCCGGCGGCGTGCCTTCAGTGGGGGTAGTTGTTTCGTTCGCTACACGCTCAGTTGGCGTTGCATCTTCTTCAACAAGTGGGGTTTCATCCTCAATCGGCGTGTCAATCGGCCCGGTTGTACCGTTGGTTGGGGTCAGGTCTTCCAGTTCAACCGCCTCGGTTGTGACATTGGCGGGCGGAGTCAGCAGTTCCGGCTCGTCAGTGGTCGCGGTGCCGGTTGTCTCCTCTGGCGTGGTGGTCTCATCGGTGGTCAGTGTTTCTTCGAGTGGGCTTTCTGTACTCTCACCAAAACCCTCAGGCACAGCAGTGTCACTCAGAATCAATTCATCCGTGGTTCCAGTTGCGTCTGTCGTCGTAGTTTCCTGCTGTGGGAAGGGTGTACCGTTACCCGCCGCCAGAGTTTCTTCAAGCGGGCTTGCAGTACCTTCGTCAAATCCTTCGGGCACGGGTGTGTCAGCAAGGATTAGTTCACCTGTAGTAGCCTCTGTCTGGGGTGTCGTATCAAGAATGTCATCATCGGCTGCAACTGTTTCTGTTGGACCTTCAACGATAACTGCATCGTCTTCTTCAAAGCCAACTGGTGTATCACTCAGGCCCAGTTCGTCAGTTGGTTCGGTTTGCTCAGTTTCGTTAATATCGGCCCCGTCGACAACAACACCATCAACTGAGCTATCGGGGCCAGCGTCTTCGTCGGATGGCTGAACGGTATCGCCACAGGCTCCCAGGGCGACAACAAGTACAATCGTAAAAAGAAGTGTTAAAAAGCGGTGCATGGTTTCCTCCTAATCGATAAGTCATCGTTTCAAACGTGTGCTGCTATGAAACAGGATGGTACAAGTATGGTTGAAGTTCCGTCTACTTTCTTAAATGGTTTCGGCGATTTGCATGGTATTACCTCTAGAACAGCCTTACTCTGGGTGACGTATCCACTGTGGCACAAAATCGGCCCGCTGATCATAGTGATTAAAGAGCGATTCAGGAGTAAGGAGTTTGAGATGTGCCGCTTTTGCTCCATAATACCGATACAGCCTCGAACAGGGCAGCGACAATACCTTTAATGGTGGGCAAGCACCAACTTGACCTACCATAGAGCAACTGGAAACCAATGTTGAGCCGAAGGATTGGATAGTGGCACACAACGGGTTATCTCGTTCACGCTTCGCCAGGCTACATATCACGCCACAGGTGCTACTGCATATAGGGAAAAGCAAACGCCCGCAACGTCGATGAAAGAGTAACCGGGTTTCAGCGGTACGCCGGTCGCGGTTGCTGAGAAGCTATATCGTCCATTACTGTCGGTTGGGGTGGTTGCAATCCGTACTGGCGCTGTTTTATTGGTGGCATCCAGCAAGTGGATAGTCACCCATGCAAGCCACGGTTCGCCAGTATCCTGCAAGCCATTCCGATCTTCATCGTTCCACACCCGGCCCGGAATGGTTGCGTAGGGCTTGCAGCGCTGTCACTGCGGCGACCGGCAGCGCGGCTGATTCGGCAAATGTCAGGCTGACTGGCTTCGTGGCAAGGGCATCTTCCGCGACGGCTACATATTCGGCAAACGCAGCAAACCCACTATCCGAGGCATCTCCAAAGAAGGCATCACCAAATCGATACCAAAAATCTGATGCTTCGGCGTTCGTAGCCCATACATCAGGCGAATCGGGACCGGCTCACCGCGCAGCAGATTGACATCTGCTGCATTTATCGATGCCGCATGCACCTTAATCAATACCTCATTGTCCTTCGGCGTTGGTTTTGCTACTTCTGTCAATTGCAGCACGTCCGGCGACCCATACTGGGGATACACTAATGCTGGCACACGCCCCCGAATAATTCCCGCCTACACAAACTACCCGATTGGCCCCGTGCATATGCTGCCCGGTCAATCTGCTGGTTGTATAACGGCAGAGATGCCAGAACAGCCCATACCCGAACAGGTGCTTCTGGCCCCAGTGCTGTGCAACACATTCACTAAATGTGATGCAATCGTCACGTGTGCGTTATTGCTCATTGGCATGGATATTGCAAGCTATGACAGTAAGCGTTTTAGCATACATAGCAGTTGAGCAAACAAACCAAAAGGGAGTATTTTGAATGAAACGATTGATAACACTTGTGAGCCTGATAAGCTTGATCTTCCTAGCCTCGGCGTGTGTGACGCGGGTGCCCGCTGAATACGATATGGATACTGATAAGGGCGATTATGAAGGCCGTACCCAGGCCGTCGTGGGCGACCCGAGCGAAGGCGGGTTTATGGGCGGAGAGTTTCGCGGCCAACGCGATGACCTTGTACCCGCTGCCAACCTGTGGACCGGCGAACGGGCAGCACCACCTGTTGACGAAGGCGTTACGCCAGGCGAAATCAGCGAACCGTCGAACTATGAAGATATTGACGAAGTAACAGGCACCGCGCCGATGAGCGATACCGCGACGATGACCGGCACCGAAACGATGACCGATACCGAAACGATTTCCGAAGATGTAGAGGAACTGACTGAGACTGACACCGAGACAACCGATAGTTAAAGAACAACATATGCGATAAAATAAAATGCAGGCCCGCATGGACATCTATACCATGTGGGCCTGCATTTTTGTGATGGGGTAATATACTGCTACTCACGAGACATAGCCCCTTCGGAACTGAGCACGCGCAATGGAGGCGAGTGCTGCAAAGCTGATGATCGCAATTGCTGTCAGGCAGGCCCAGGTGAATAGATCAGGATTGGTGCCCTGGAGCAATACATGCTGCAAGCCATCAATGCCGTGCGTCAGCGGGAGCATATACCCGACCACCTGCACTGGTGCCCAGAAGTTTTCGAGCGGCATCAGAAAGCCACTGAAAAAGACCGATAGCAGCAGCACCAGCATCGAAAGCTGCACGGCCTGACTATCGGTGCCCGAAACAACCGAGATAAAAAAGCCTACCCCAAGCGATGCCAGCGCAAACAGCAATACAACACCAGCAAAGTTGGCGACCGTGCCCAAGAATGGAATACCCAATCCCCAGTACATCAGCACTGTCAGGGTTGCGGCTATCACGGCAATAAAGCCTGTGTACGCAATATACTTACCAATAAGCACATGCAGCATCGAAACGGGTGCCACACGATAAAGTTGATACACGCCCCGTGCCCGTTCGCGCACCAGCGACAGCGCCCCCAGCGTTACCGCCATATGTTGCACAATCAGCATCAGCACACCGGGTGCATAGTAGGTCATATAATCGAGCGAACTGCCGCGCAGGTTTTCGACTTCCTGGCGCAGGGGCGATACAATCACTTCGGGCGGCAGGCTGGTCAGGATGTTGGCCGCATCCTGCACCTCAACCAGTTGATCCTGAACAAACGCAATGCGTTGCTGTTGCTCGGCAATGGTGCCCTCTTCAAGCGCCTGCTCAAGGATGAGTAGTTCATCACGCAGCCTGACCAGTTCACGGCGTATCTCCATTGCATCTGATCGCCCTGCATCGGCTTGCGCCACCAGTATCGGCGCAGTCCCCAGAATATCAATCGCCTCACGAAGCTGGGGAAGATATCGCTCCAGATTGGCCTGCTCCACTTCGGAAAGGCCCTCCTGCATTCGCGAGAGGTTGGTCTGCGCCTCTGCAAGCAGGTCGCGGATTGGTACCGCTTCATCCTGTGCCCGACTGGTTGCCTGCAAGAGCAGTGCTCGATTGATCTCGTTGACCTGGGCATATGCCAGGTATTGGATCCACTGCTCATTGATGGGGTTAATCTCGTTGTACTTGAACTCAACCAGCGACTGATCGCCCTCCAGCACCCGCTCTTCAATATTGGAGGGGAAGATGCCTACCACATCGATAGACCCTTCTTCAAGTTCCTCCATCGCGGTACCCGGGTCGGTACGCACATCGACCAGTTCTAGATTGGCTTCGAGGATGCGCCGCACGTCATCCATCGGTATCTCGGCCTGCACATCTGCGGGCACTACCAGCACTGCCCGCAGGATCGGACGATTGCTGCGATACCCGGCCCCAAACAGCAGCAGAATAAGAAAAGGCCCCAGAATGAGGCTGAGGATCAGGCGCGGTTGGCGGCGTATTTCGTTCAGTTCTTTGCTGACGAATGATAAAACACGAATAAACAATTTACTCATGGCTGAGCTATTTTCCTTGTGATGCACGCTCCATCAATGTGATGAAAATATCATCGAAGGGCGGCTGATATTCTTCAATCTGACGTATTTCAATAGCGGGGTGACTGCTTAGAATGCCAACCAGTTGCGGAATAGCGGCCCCTGCATCTTCGACATGCACCAGCAGCAGGCCGGGTTCTTCTAACGCAGGGCGCACCCGCTGCACTATCTGCTGCCGTCGCAGCAGGTACATACCGTCCGAAATATGTTCTTCATCAATGATAATGCGGACAATCTCGCCGCCGAGTGCTTTGCGGCGCAATCCTTCGGGGCTGTCAACATGAATAAGCTTACCCTCCCGCATCACACCAACCAGATCACAATAAGCAACTTCGCTGATGTACTGCGTTGTGATAAAGAGGGTACGCCCTTCGCCGCGCAGGGTGCGGAAGTATTCCCAGAACTTGCCACGTAATACCGGATCAATGCCGGCGGTCGGCTCATCGGCAAAGAGCAATACCGGATTGTGTACCAGCGAGCAGGCCAGTTGGAGCCGCCGCTGCATTCCGCCCGACAACTGCCGCGCCAGGCGATGCCGGACAGCATACAGATCGACAAACGATAATATTTCTTTCATGCGCTTGCCACGCCCGAAGTAGCTCATCCCATACAGCGAGGCCACAAACGACAGGTTTTCCTGTACTGTCAGGTTGGGATAAAGCACAAATTGCTGCTGCATATAGCCAATTTGCTCACGGGTGTGTGTACTGAAGCGATGCGGCGCTTGCCCCAGTACAACAAGCAAGCCTTTATCGGCCTTGTACACGCCCGCCAGTAGGCGCACGGTTGTTGTTTTGCCGCTACCACTCGGCCCCACCAAGCCAAAGATCGAGCCAGCGGGTACCGCAAACGAAATATTCGAAACGCCTGTATCAGCGTTGAAATGATACTCGACACCGCATACGCTGATACTATCACGCTGCGGTTGTTGAACATCGGTGTTTTCGTTCCTCTGTGCCACGTTGGTATACCACCTGTCTCTTTGTATATCTCGATACGCTCTGCTATCGTCCCGATTATGGCGAACCAAGTTCACTATCAATATCCGTCAGCGCCTGATACAGTGCATCGAGGTAATCAACCACAATCGTATCGCTCATCGGCACGGTAACAGGCAAATCAACATTTATAGCAACCGTTGTACTGATTTCCACCGTTTCATTAATCTGGATCGGCACCGTTGTACTCACGGGCACCGTTATGTCAATCGGGATGCGCACCCGTTGCCCTGCCAGGTTAAAGTCGAATCCATCATCAATCTCAACAGTTGTGCGAATTGGTACTGAGATTTCTTTTTGCACCGGCACTGTTGCACGAATCGGCACATCGTGGTCAATCCGAATAATGGTTGTAATCACCTCGTCCTGTGCGCCGCGCACCTGTTGTGCCAATCCATCAAGCTGAGCACGTGCCAGACTACGTGTGCGATAAATCGTCGTAAGTGTCCAGATGTGCAACCCGATAGATAGGCCAAGCAAGATCAGCACAAACGGTAAAAGATACTGGTTCCATTGTGGTCGCCGAGGCGCAGGCTGCTGCTGGTCAGGTTCCTGCCGTGGCCTCATAGCGCATCTCCTTTCGTTGGTATCGCCCCAATGTCGCATCAAGCAGGTAGAATGCAATTTTTATGCCAGTGATTATTTACCTGTCTTTTACTTCTGGTGGATCGGGTACAATAAGTGTTACTTTGCAGCAGCGCAGTAGTATGGTTGCGGCACAGTTTGCCGCATTTACAAAGGAGACACGTGCATATGGAACGACGCGAGTTTCTACGGGGGCTGGCAGCCGGTATGTTTGGGGGCACCGCGCTGTACCTCGGAGCGTGTGCAACATCGGCCCCACCTGCCAATGCTCCGGCCCCAACCGATGCCCCGACCGAAGCGGCCCAGGCACCCGCCCCCACCGAGGCCGAACCAACCACTCAGGCTCCTGCACAGGCACAGGAGACCGTTGAATGGCAGATGACGGTCTCGTGGCCCAGTTCGTCAGAGGCTGTGTTTGGCATGCCGCAGACGGTTGCCGATCAGGTTGCATTGCTCTCTGGCGGGCGCTTCCAGATCGAGATCGCGCAGGCAGGCGAGATTGTGGGAGCACTGGAAGTGCTAGATGCAGTGCAGGAAGGCACCGTGCCCATTGGTCACACGGCATCGTACTATTACATCGGCAAAGATATGGCGCTGGTCTTTGCAACCAGCCTGCCCTTTGGCTTTACACCCGACCAGCAAAATGCATGGTTATATCACGGCGGCGGCATGAAAGCACTTGCCCCCATCTACGATCAGTTTAATGTGTTATCGTTTCCGGCAGGCAATAGCGGCGCACAGATGGGCGGTTGGTTCAAGCGCGAAGTACCCACGCTGGCCGACTTGCAGGGCTTGCGAATGCGGATACCGGGCTTTGCGGGGCAGGTGATGGAGCAGCTTGGTGTGGTGCCCCAGACGCTACCCGCTGGCGAAATCTTCCTGGCACTCGACCGGGGCGCACTTGATGCCGCCGAATGGGTTGGCCCCTTCGATGATGAGAAGCTCGGTTTGCCGGAGGCGGCCAACTTCTACTACTATCCGGCGTGGTGGGAGCCAGGGCCAAGCGCCGACTGTATCATCAATCGGACGGCCTGGGAAAGCCTGAGCACCGAGTTCCAGAACATTCTTCAGGCGGCGTGTGCCTATTCCAACCTGTACTCGCTGGCACGCTACGATGCGCTGAACCAGGCGGCTCTGATTCGGTTGATTGAGGGCGGCGTGGAATTGCGGCCCTACAGCGACGAGATTATGCAGGAAGCCTACCGGATTTCATTTGAACTGTACGATGAACTGGCTGCCGAGAACGAACATTTTGGAACCATCTACGAAAACTGGCGCACCTTCCGCGAGCAGAGCAATCGCTGGTTCCAGATTGGGCAGGGCAGTATGTTCAAGTTCTTTGAGCAGGTTAGCTCGTAGCGTAGCAACATGCCCCCGCTGCCCGCAGTGGGGGCTGTTCCGGGCGGGCAGCCCTGAGCTTCCTACGGATTATACGGCAACGGTGTTGGCTCCGGCAGATCAACGAAGATAGAGACGGGCGTGATCTGCCCACCCCGTAGCTCAACCTGCTGCGGGGGTGTTTCAACTACTATTTCCCCGTCTTCCACAATCGCGGCATTCACGGCATAGGTTCCCAGCGGTAGCAACTGCCATTGATAAATCCCTTCGCTATTGGTCCAACCCATGATCCCCTGGCTGCCGACTCCATCAACCGAAACAACCGCTCTTTTCACAGGCCTGGCATCACCACGGGTGCGTACCTCCACCCAGACACAGCTTGTCTCGCGCTGCTGCCGACACAGGTCAAGAAAGAGTTGATTGGGCTGGCTCCTGCTGGTTGGCGTGCCGAGTTGTTGGGTATTGAAGACCAGTTCCGGCTCCGCGAAGGGATGACACCCGGCCAGCAGCCATGCCGCTACCAGCAGCACCAGCAGACGCATATGGATGTGTTGTTGCATCTTAAGCGCACCACCAGCGGCAGATAGTTGCGGAATACCGGAATAGCTCAGTCTAGCATAAATCATGCAGCGCCTCCGCTCAATCCTCCAAAAGTACTTAACACCAAAAATACTTAATCCAATCAACAATACTCTCTGGATTAGCAAGATTGTACCGACAGTCTGCCGTATTTCATCTGTACTATAGTCCCCAAAATCGTGTACAATGGCTATTAGATTATCCGTGCGAAAACTGTCAGGGTATGTGTTATGTCTCTTTCAACTGCACCAGCTCCAACCGAGCCAATTATTTATCCCGATAGTGATGGACAACCCATGGCCGAAAACACCGAGCAGTTTCAGTGGATTGTGCTGATCAAAGAGAACCTCGAAGCGCTCTTCGGTGACGATGCTGATGTCTTTGTCGCGGGCGACCTGCTGTGGTACCCCGTCGAACGGCGGCCCGACATTCGCCGCGCCCCGGATGCCATGGTCGCCTTCGGACGACCGAAAGGGCGGCGCGGTTCATACCGCCAGTGGGAAGAAGGCGGCATCGCGCCACAGGTCGTGTTTGAGGTACTCTCACCCGGCAACACCCTACACGAGATGGCAGCCAAGTTTGAGTTCTACGACCGCTACGGCGTAGAAGAATATTACCTCTACGACCCGGATAGCAACGACCTGAGCGGCTGGCAGCGCCACGAAGGGCGGTTGATGATCATCGCTCAGGAAGAACTGGGCGACCGGATCAGCCCCCGCCTTGGTATTCGCTTCTCCTGGTCAATTGCCGAATTCAAGATTTTTTACCCGGACGGTCAGCCGTTCCTAACTCTCGCCGAGTTGAAGCAGCAGCGCGAAGCCGAGCGCCGCGCCCGTGAGCAGGCCGAACAGCAGCGCGAAGCCGAGCG
>JAAUSQ010000283.1 GCA_012033195.1 Chloroflexaceae bacterium | reverse complement strand
CTCGCGCAACAGCTTTTGCAGCCGCCCTCGATGCGCTGCTGTTCAGCTTCATTGGGGGGCCTGTTCCAGCCACGTTCCCTGCGTCTGGGTCCACTGGGCTGGCGCAAAGAAGGGGGTGACAGTCTGGCTGGTCTGTTCTTTCGAGACGGTATGCATCGAACATCTCTCCTATTTCTGAGTCTATTGTTAATAAATTAACTCAAGATATATACAAAAGTGCAGGGGTATGGTACACTGAACCATACATATTGCACAGACGTTTATCTCTCTGTATTCTACAGGATAATTGCATATTGTCATCAGTGTGTTTGTAGCAGGTTGGTGCAGCACACCCGAAGGAAGGAGTCAAAACAATGGCACGGATTTACAACAACATTACGGAACTGATTGGAAACACCCCACTGGTACGCCTCAACCGCACCAACGATAGTCAGGCGACGGTCGTTGCCAAGCTGGAATTTTTCAACCCCGCCAGCAGCGTAAAAGACCGGATTGGTCTCGCGATGATTGATGCTGCCGAAAAAGCGGGCCTAATCGAGCCGGGCACTACTGTGCTGGTTGAGCCAACCAGCGGCAACACGGGTATTGGTCTGGCGCTGGTGGCGGCGGCACGCGGCTATCGGCTGATCTTGACGATGCCCGAAACAATGAGTATTGAGCGGCGCAAGTTGCTGCGTGGCTTCGGGGCCGAACTAGTGTTGACCGCCGGCAGCGAGGGCATGACAGGCGCAATTCATCAGGCCGAGCGCATTCTGGCCGAACTGCCCAACGGCTTTATGCCGCAGCAGTTCAAGAACCCGGCCAATCCGGAGATCCACCGCCACACGACCGCCGAAGAGATCTGGAACGATACCGACGGGCAGGTTGATATTGTGGTGGGTGGCGTCGGCACGGGCGGCACGCTCACCGGTGTTGGTGAGGTGCTCAAGTCGCGCAAGCCCGAAGTCAAGATCATTGCCGTTGAGCCAGAAGCATCGCCAGTCCTGTCGGGTGGCAAGTCTGGCCCACACAAGATCCAGGGCATCGGGGCGGGCTTTGTGCCCGATGTACTGGATACAGGCTTGATTGACGAAGTGGTGCAGGTTGCCAACGAAGATGCCTTCGAGACGGCCCGCCTGCTGGCACGTGAAGAAGGGCTGATGGTGGGTATCAGCAGCGGTGCTGCCGCGAGTGCTGCGCTGCGCGTGGCCCGCCGCCCGGAGAATGCGGGCAAGCTGATTGTCTTTGTTGTGCCGAGCAACGGCGAGCGCTACCTGAGCACATCGCTCTACAGCGAGGAATAGAAGCAACAGGCACGCAAAACGCAGGCACGGAGCGATAGGCGATAGGGACACAGTCCGCGCAGGGTGCCCGGCCATGCATGACCGGGCTGATATACAAAGCCCCGTTGGAACTGTGCCCCTCCCGCCGTGCAGCGTGCCCTACTCATCAACGATAAACGCCCCGACCGACAGCACCGCGCTGCGGGTGCCATACATTACCAGACTGTACGCGCCCGGTTCGAGTGTGTCGCTGGGCAGTTGCAGCCACACCTGCCCAGCCGGTCGGCGCGCACATCCAGCGCTGGCTCCACCACGCCAGCGGGCGTGTTTAGCCATACATCGATGATTTCTTCGGGCCGGAAGCGGTTGCTGCTAAACTGATAGACTGTTCCCACCGGGCCACGCTCTGGCCCCACCACTAGCGGCACCTGTGGCACATGGTCATTCGCCACGCTGACCAGCACCGGAGCCAGATTGGTCAGTTCGTTTTCGGTCGTCTCGTTGCCGTCGTACCACTCAAACACGGCCCGTGTATTGATGACCGTACCCACAGGCACATACTCCGACACTTTCACCCGGATGGTAGCAATGTGCAGGTCGTCCTCGCCAACATCGTGAAAACGCAGCTCTACCTCGTTGGGGCGAATCGCGCTGAGCCAGTCGCCCTCATTATGGAAGGTCGCATCAAAGCCACTCAGTACCGCCGGATCGTAGGGCAGGAACACCCGCACCCGGCCCGCCGCGCCCTGGCCAAAGTTCTTCACGCGTATCTCGTAGGTGAGCGCACTCCCCGGTACAACCGCTAGGTTGGGCGTTGACAGGAGGGTGACCGAAATATCGGCCTTGTCACCGGCACTGATGCTGCGGGCGGCGTGCAGGCCATAGAGACCCACCAGCAACCCTGCTACCAGAAATAGCCCGCACCAGCGCAGCCAGTACCGTTGTATCCATTGCTGCATCATAGCGTTGCTCCTTGTGTTCAAAACTGACAGAATGCTGAGACACACTCTCAGGCAAGCCCTGCTTTCTATAAACGAGGGCGACGCCGAGGCATTCGGATACGCGGATGACAACCTGATGACACTTACACTGGATGAGTTTCTGATGAGAAAGTCTGAAAATGACTGAATCAGGGTAGCAGGTCGGGAGTATCATAATAGGGAACACAGACAAATGCTCCACTTAGTACTAGAGGGAACAACACAATGGACCGAATTTATGTTATGCAGCTTGTCCGGTCGTTTCAGTGTGGCGAAATCAGCCGCCGCGATTTTCTCAAGCGGGCCACCATCGCTGTTGGCAGTGCGGTTGCAGCCCAGATGTTGCTGACCGCCTGTGGCACCGGCACCGGCACCACGCCGCCGCCAGTTGTCGAAAGCAACCCGGAACCAGTTGCTATGGGCGAAGAGACTGGCCTAATCGCTGCCGACATCACCTACACGGATGAAGACGGTAGCGAGTTGATGGGGTATCTGGCCCGCCCGGTGGAGAATACAGGACGCTCGGCAATTGTGGTTATTCAGGAATGGTGGGGGCTTGATAACCACATCCGCGACCTGACCCGCCGCTTTGCCCGTGAAGGCTTTGTGGCACTTGCACCCGACCTGTACAACGGCGTTTCGACCAGCGAGCCGGACGAGGCCCGCAAGCTGGTAATGGAACTGGATATGGTCAATGCGGTACGCGAGATCGGGCAGGCCATGAACTATCTGCTTGAGCAGGAATATGTTACCGGCGATCAAATTGGTGTCGTCGGCTTCTGTCTGGGTGGGGCGCTCGCGCTTCAGACGGCCCGCACCTTCGAGACAGTCGGCGCAGCGGTCGCCTTCTATGGGCGACCATTGGAGCCAGAGCAGGCTGGTGATGTTAAGGCACCGGTGCTGGGGCTGTATGGTGCGCTGGATGAGGGCATTCCTGTTGAGGGGGTACGGGCAATGGAAGCAGCGTTGCCAACCACTGTTGAACTGACGACCGAAGAGGGGGCAACTCCGGTTGAACTCACCCACGAGTTCCGCATTTACCCCGGTGCAGGGCACGCCTTCCTGAACGACACCCGCGCAAGCTACAACGAAGCTGCCGCCCGTGACGCATGGAACCGTGCTGTGCAGTGGTTCCGCAACAATCTCTAGGACACGGCGCGGTGGCTGCGGCCCCCTCATTAGTTGCAACCAGAGGGGGCCATTGCTTTAATGCTTGAGTTGCTGTGCTAACAAAATAGCCTGGGCCACTTCGCGCATCGTCTTGCGGCTGTTCATCGCCAGCCGTTGGATCTTGCGGAACGCTTCGGCCTCCTGCAAGCCCTGGCTATCCATCAGGTAACCTTTGGCACGCTCAATCACCTTACGGGTTTCGAGCTTGTCGCGCAGTTGCGAAAGCTCCTGGCGACGGGCATGTTGCTCGACCCAGCGGGCGCGGATGACTTCGATAGTCGGCAGCAGTTCGCTCTTTTTGATTGGCTTGACCAGAAAGCCCAGCACACCTACCTCACGCGCTGCCTCTACCAATTCGCGGTCACCGTGCTGCGCCATCATAATAATGGGCGCAAGGTGCTCGTTGCGAAGTGTTTCAGCCACCACCAGAGCGCTGGTGTGCGACACATGGGCATCCATCATCACCAGATCGGGGAGCAATTGCCGTGTCAGGCTGACGACACTTGAGCCATCGGCAACTTCACCAATCACCAGATAATCCAGGGCATCCAGCGCCTTCCGTAATATGTCCCTGGAACGCACATCTTCATCTGCTAAAAGAATTCGGATTTCGGACATACGCACCTCCTGTGCATAGCTGCCAGACCGGACAACGGCTTGAACAGAAGCACATGCGGCGTGCTGAAGCGACAGTCATTGTCACGACGAGGTTTGTGACACGGTCCCCACTGTAGAGTATAAGAAGGGGTATGCAATGCAGACAACAGCTATTCTGTACAATCTTTCACAGCGCGTGGTTGTGCAGGCGGTGTGCAACGCTTGCTACGTCTCGTTAGTGCAGTGGTGGGCGTTCGCCAAAAATCGCACGGCCCACCCGCACAAACGTCGCACCTTCTTCAATCGCCACAGTAAAATCATTCGTCATGCCCATTGAGAGGTGCGGTAGTGCCAGGTTGGGGCAGTGCTGGCGCAACTGGTCGCGCAGCGTTCGCAGTGCGGCGAAGACTGGCCGCGCCTGTTCTGGCTCGTCGGAGTAGGGTGCAATCGTCATCAGTCCCTGCACATCCAGCGCCGGGAGCGCCGCAATTGCGGCAACCGCCTGTACAAAGGCGTCCAACCGTGCGCTCGTCGGGTCGGGGCGCATAGCAAAGCCTTCTTTTGTATCTTCACCGCTTATGTTCACCTGGAGCAACACAGGCAGCGGCGGGACAGCCTCCAGCGCCGCACGGTGGCGGTTGAGGCGCTCGGCCAGTGCCACACTATCCAGCGAATGGATCATATCAAACAGGTGAGCAGCACGTTTGGCCTTGTTGCTCTGCAAATGCCCGATCAGGTGCCAGCGCAGGCGGGCGCGTTCGGCGGCGAGGGCGGTTATTTTTTCGTCCGCCTCTTGCACCCGGTTCTCGCCAAGGTGATGCAGACCTGCTGCAACAGCCTGCATAATCACATCAGGCGGGTGAGTCTTGGTAACAGCAATCAGGGTAATATCGGACGGGTTGCGGTTTGCATGGTGGGCCGCCGCAATAATTTGTTCGGTAATGGCACGAATATTCTGAATTATCACGCTGCGTAGTATCTCAATAAATGTACAATTCTCGCGACACAAAATCTATATATTTTCGATATTGTAGCGCTATATTGAATCCTTGACAAACCAGAAGCAATCCAGTAAACTCTTTTTTAAGATACCGCGCATTCTAATTATTAGCCATAAACCTTTTTCATGCAACGCTACGCTGAATACTAGTAGAGGAGATGCCTTTTTCTCCAGTGCTCATCCTCTGTTCCTGATTTTACGTTGCAACTCTTTCTTTTAGATTGACACCATTCCCGAAGAGGAGGTGACAAAGCGCTCTGGATTGCGCCGCAGAGAAGCATTTGCAAAAAGCGAAAGCTGATATATGCTTCATTATTCTGTCCGATGGGTTCGCAACCCCCCAATGCAGTCGAACCAGACTGTCAGATTCTTTGGTCTTTTTCTCTGAATGTAATGAGAAGCAAAGTACCAGATTTTCTTTTGAATAAGGAGATGAACGCTACCATGAAGAAGCTGTGGAGTATCCTTTCCATGCTCGTAGTGCTCGCAGTGGTTATCGCTGCCTGTGGCACTGCACCTACACCTGAACCAACAGAAGCCCCCGCCGAGGAATCAACCGAGGCACCCGTAGCCGAGAGCCGACCGAAGCTGCGGCTGAAGAACCAACCGAAGCCCCCGCCGAGGAGCCGACCGAAGAGGCCGAAGCTCCGGCTGCTGGCGAGTTTGAAGGCACCATCAAGATTGCCTCCCAAAGCCCGCTGTCCGGCCCGCAGGCCGCCCTCGGTACTGGTATCCGCAATGGTGCCGAACTCGGCGTTGAGCAGCTTGGCTGCCCCGCTGACCGACCTCGGGCTTCGAAGTTGAACTGGTGCCGTTCGATGATGAGG
>JAAUSQ010000282.1 GCA_012033195.1 Chloroflexaceae bacterium | reverse complement strand
AATCAGGGCCAGCGGCGACTCGCCGGTTGCGGTTGGCTCGTAGCTCTCCACATCGGGCAGCGCGACGGGCAGGGCTTCCGGCCCCACCGAGATTTCTGTTCCATCCTCAGTATGGATAACCGGAATCGGCGTGCCCCAGTAGCGCTGACGGCTGATCAACCAGTCACGCATCTTGTAGTTCAGGCGGCGCTGTCCGGCTCCACGCTCCTCCAGCCAGTCGATGGTATCAGTTTTAGCAGTCTCGCCGGGTCGCCCGGTCAGCGGGCCAGAGTGGATCAGCGGGCCATACTCAGCGTGATAAATAATATCCTGATAGAAGGGCACCTGCGCCAGATAGCGCATATAGGTTGGCTGGGCCTTTGTTTCGACTTCGTCTTCGGGGAACGACAGCGTAATACGCTGGGTAATCTGCTGGTCGGCTTCCAGCGATTCGAACGGCACCACCTCTTCAGGGAAGATTGCCAGCCAGCCCGAACCCATCACATCGCTCCAGCCGCTATGCAGATGCTCGTGTACCAGTTCGGCATACGTGGCGGCCTGTGCGCCCGTCAGCGACACCAGCAGCGCCCCGTCCTGCTCGCTAAAGCTGTAGCCTGCCGCCCGCAGCTTGGCGGGCAGATCGGGGGTGTAAGTGCCCGCCTGTACATAGCTTTTTGCGGCATCGTCGGGCCGTGCCACTACCGGAACAATCGGCAGGTCAAACTTCTGCGCGAAGGCAAAGTCGCGCTCATCGTGGGCGGGTACGGCCATAATCGCGCCGGTGCCGTAGTCCATCAGCACATAGTCGGCAATCCATATGGGGATGCACTCGTTGTTCACCGGATTGATCGCATAGCCCCCCGTAAACACCCCCGTCTTTTCTTTGTCGTCGGCGGCGGTGCGGGCAGCGGCGGGTCTGCCTTTGCTGCATCAATATAGGCGGCAACTTCGGCCTGCTGTGCAGTGCTGGTTACTTCGGCCACCAGCGGATGCTCTGGAGCCAGCACCATAAAGGTAGCGCCCCACAGCGTATCAGGGCGGGTCGTGAAGACGATGATCGCACTGCCCTGCTCGGTGGTAAAGATAACCTCGGCACCCTCGCTGCGCCCTACCCAGTTGCGCTGCATGGCTACAATCTTGTTGGGCCAGTCTACTTCGTCCAGGTCGTCTTCCAGGCGGTCGGCATAGGCCGAGATGCGGAAGAACCACTGCTTCAAGATCTTGCGCTCCACCAGTGCGCCGCTGCGCCACGCACGGCCCTCGGCGTCGACCTCTTCGTTGGCGATCACCGTTTTATCGACCGGATCCCAATTGACCACCGCCTCGCCCCGGTAGGCCAGCCGAAAGCGCGTCAGGATATCTTGCTGCTGCTGGCGCGTCATCCCGTTCCACTCGTCAGCAGTAATGCGCTGCTCCGACAGCGGCAGCGGCAGGTGTGTACTGCCGTGCTCGCGCAGTTCGGCTTCCAGGTCGGCAATCGGGCAAGCCTTATCAACGCGCTTGTCATACCAGTGGTTATACAGTTGCACAAAGATCCACTGCGTCCAGTGGTAATATTCAGGTGCGCTGGAATTGATTTCGCGGTTCCAGTCGTAGCTGGTGCCGATCAGGTTCATCTGGCGCTTGTAGTTCGATGAGAAGCGCCGGATCAGAATGGCCGGGTTGGTCTTCAGCTTGATCGCCGCGTTTTCGGCGGGCAAGCCGAAGGCATCCCAGCCCATCGGGTGCAGCACGTTGTAGCCCTTCATGCGGTAGTAGCGGGCCAGCACATCGGTCGGCACATAGTTGCGGCAGTGCCCGACGCTCAGCCCGTCGCCGCTGGGGTAGGGGTACATATCCAGCACATAATATTTGGGACGGTCGCCGCCTTCAATCGTTTTATACAGTTCATCGGCGGCCCAGCGATCCTGCCACTTTTTCTCTATCGTGGCAGGGTCATACCGATCTATCATCTCAGGGGCATTAGTTACATTGTTCATGTCTTCCTCTCAGGGAGGTACAATTTATTCAGAGATACAGCAATATTAACGATCATTGTAAGGTCACCAAGCTCAGACTCAAGCATTGTACCCACCCCCTTTCTCAAGACAAAAACAACTCTAACGACGCGCTTGTGTGTCGCACACGCATTATACCACGAGGCCCTGTGCTATCGTAGTGGGGCTTGCGATGGAATAATGCTCTATCAACAGCCTGACTCTGCGCCGCCGTTGTTCCTACAGCATGCCGTAAAGCTGCTACTATTACCGTTGTGTGGCAGTCGTCCTGTATCCAGACATTAAGGAGAACGTGCTATGTTTGCAGAATTCCGCAAGTTCATTGAGCGTGGCAATGTGGTCGATCTGGCAGTAGCGTTTATTCTGGGCGCGGCATTTAATGCGATTGTTCAGTCGTTTGTCAACGATATTCTGATGCCGCCAATTGGTCTACTGGCAGGTGGCGTGGATTTTTCAAATCTGTATATCAACCTGAGCAACACCGAATATGCATCGCTGGCCGAGGCGCAAGCGGCAGGCGCACCTACCATCAACTACGGCCTATTCATCAACAATATCATCGAGTTTTTGATTGTGAGCTTTGCCCTGTTTTTGCTGGTACGGGTCTTCAATCAAATCTACGAACGCATGCGGGAGCAGCAGGACATTGCCACGCCGGAGGCGGCACCGGCCCCGCCTGCCGATGTGCAACTGCTAACCGAGATACGCGACTTGCTGCGTGAGCGGCGATAGGGCAGCACTACCCGGCACGCTCCGGCTCCGCTTGTGCAGGTGGGGCCGGAGCGGAGGCAGGCATGGTAGCACGCGACTGAAATGGACTGGCGACGATCAATAGTGCTATCCATATACACAGCGAGCCATAGAAGTTGAAGCCGAGGACAAGCGGCGAGGGTACCAGCAGCACAATCTGCCGCCAGTAAAAATCGAGCACAAACAAGAAATAGCCAACCAGCACCAGCCAGCGGATGCGCTGCGAGGTGTGGGCCGGCTTGAACAGCGCCAGGAAGGTGGGCAGCAACAAGACATAGTAGTGAAACCATACAACGGGTGTAATCAGCACAACAATAGCCGAGAGCAGCGCAAAGTCTATCCGCACATCCACCAGACCACGCCGCACCCGTAGCACAATCCATGCCACCGTCATACCCAAGATCAGCGCCGTACCAACATAGGCCAGTACCACCCCGAAGCGAGCGCATCCCACAGCGCCGCCACGGGTACCTCGATGATGGTTTCATAGTATCCCAGAAAGTTAAAGCGGACCAGATGGTCTTCGAAGAAGCGCTGCAAGACATGGCGAATCGCTTGCAGCATTGGCGAATTCTCGTCGCGCACATTGGCTTCTATGCCAAGCAGTACATCGGTGAACCAGCGCACCGTATTTGACCAGCCTCCCAGCACCACACCAAGCCCCAGCAGGACTACCCCGGTCAGCGCCGCCGCAGCAATGGCACTCCAGCGCCGATAGACCAGAAACAGCAGCCCGAAGATAGCCGGAAACACTTTGAGCATGGTTGCCAGCCCCAGCAGCACGCCCGCCAGCACACTGTACCAGCGTGAATGGGGCATATGCAGGAATGCCAGTGTACCCGCAAACAGCAGCAGCAGTATAAAATTGACCTGCCCAAGCAAATAGGTGTGATAGGTTGCGGGCAGCAGCGCCACCCCTGCAATCACCAGCGGCAGGCTGCTCAGCGGCAGCCGGTACACCCGCATAAAGATTGGGATAGACAGCAGCAATGCCAGCACACTGAACGCACTCCAGAGCGCAGTTGCGGTGAAGTAGGGCAATGTGGCAAGTGGGCGCAGGATGCCCGCCAGAAACGGCGGATAAATATAGCGGATATTATAGACCCACAGCCCCTGCTCTTGGGCGGGGCCGTGCATCAGTTCGTTGCTATAGAGCGGTTGCCCATCGTTGAGCAGGGCGGCGGCCAGGTAGTAGGCGCTAAAGTCTTCGGTATAAAGCGTGCCCGTGATAGCCGGTTGTACATGCAGCAATGCCGCCAGCGCCAGCGCGAGGGTCAGTGCTGCAAGGCCCATTTGCAGGGCACGCCCCGGTACTGCGGGTGTTGGACGAGGCTGATTTGCAGGAGTGTGCGGTTGACTATGTTCCATTGGTCGTTAACAGGTATAGCAATCGATATTCCCGCTTATTCTACCCGAAGTAGCCCCACTTCTGCTAGATCACCAATGGTACTACCATCTGCCCCCCACACAGGTTGTCGTTCGCCCCGGCGTGGGTCGCGCTGCCACGGACGATACAACCCCACCCGTAATGTATAGGCACCCGGCGGCAGGTCGGCGGGCAATAGCAGCGGGTGCGAATCTTCTAACCAGTCGCCGGGTGTCCACAGGAGCATCGGGAACTGTCCAAGCTGCGGACGGCTGTTGTGCTCGGCAACGATGTCGCCCTCGCTAGTGACGAGATGCAGAAAGACCGTCCAGTCTTGTGGCACCCGCTCTAGGGCATGCCACGTCAGCGTCACACTGATCGCCTGCCCTGCTTGCACGGGCGTGCTCGTTGGCACAGGCACCCCCTCGCGGCTGAGTCGCCAGCCATGCAGCTCGATGCCCTGTTCCCATACGGCAGCATAGCGTGCATAAACCGGCTGTGTGATGCGTTGCTGCGCGACGGCAGGCGGCAGCGTGTGCCACTGATAGGCAGGGGCTATCACGGCAACGGGCAGATAGAGCGCCAGCCCCGCCAGAACCAGCGCGATACCGCCCGCCAGTGCAGCCTGTTGTTGGCTATCTGGTATCCATTGTGCGTAGCCCACTGCCAGCAGCAGCGCTAGTGCAGGCAGTGCCGGAAACAGCAGCCGTCCCTGCCACGCGACAAGCCCCGCCACCAGCGCAAAGCTCACCACCCAGGCCAGTGCCAGCCCCACCAGCGCCAGCGCGGGCAGCATAGGCCGCAGGTCAGGCCAAGAGATACCTCGCATCAACAGCCCGACCAGTGCCAGCAGCACCAGCATGCCATACACACCATACCCCCACAATGGCGCGGGCAGGCTGATCCAGCCGAAGAACGCCCATGTCGAGCGGTAGAGTTGCCATAGCCCGCCCTGCCACGCTGCAAGGCGGTGCCAGTCGAAGGGTTGGGTGGCATAGGTCGATTGGAACGCATCCAGGCCGAGCGGGTCGCCGTAGAGGTGCCAGTTGCGCAGATACCACCAGCCCGCCAGCAGCGCTACCACTGCGGCCCATATGCCAAGGTTCTGGAGCCGATGGCCGCCTGCCAGCCACAGCACAAGCGCCGCGACAGGCAGCAGGATCAGCCCGCTCAGTTTGGTGAGCAGGGCTAGCCCGCACAACACGCCCAGCCATACTGCCGCGCTGCGTGTTGGCGGTGTGGTGTGGCGCAGCAGGGCGATGCCGAGCCACACCACGCCTGCACAGAGCGTGATCAGCAGGGCATCGTTGGTGACCAGGGCAGAGATAAACAGGAATTGGGGATTGAACGCGACCAGTGCCGCCGCCAGCAGTGGCAGGGTGCGATTGCCTGGAACAAGCAGCCGTGCTGCCCCCCATGTACACAGCACCGTCACCGCACCAAGCAGCGCCGAGATGCCACGTGCCAGATGCCACGCCAGCACTATCCCCTGCCAGGGGAAGTACTGGTTGCTGCCGCGCACAAAAGCCGCGTGTTCGGTGCCACCATTCCAGACAAAGGCCGGGTTACTGGTTAGTAGCAGGGCGTGCTCGGTGGGGGCCAGCCACGCAACCGCAGGCAGATACAGCAGGTAAGCCAGTGGCGGTTGATGTCCTTCGCCGGGTACATCGCTGGACTGCGGGCAGGCCGCTGTACCGGCAGGCGCTGCGTGCTGACAAGAAATAATACATAACGCAGATGTCCCGGTTCGTCGGGGCCTTC
>JAAUSQ010000021.1 GCA_012033195.1 Chloroflexaceae bacterium | reverse complement strand
CCCAATACCTGCATTGACCGTCTGTCTGCCGTCGAGCTTCCAGAGCACCCGCACACTTCCGCCGCCTGCCAGGTTGAAGCGATGGTCGGCAAACACCCCCGGCTGATGCAGCGGGCCAGTGCCAGCATAGCGAGCATCACGTAGTTCGGTTGCCATGGTGCGGTAGGCGTAGTAGGCAGCTTTGGGTGTCAGGTTGTCGTTGATGATAGCAGCAGGCCCCCACGGTTGCTGCTTGCCATCAAACTTATCTTCAAGCTGAAAATAGCTAACATGCTGGATACCTGCCGCCGCCGCCAGTACAAAAGTCCGTACCATAAAGTTGGCCTGCGCATCTTCGTCCCAGGCAAAGGCCGGATCGCACGCGCCGCCGCAGGTGCTCCAGCCCACTTCGGTAATCCAGATCTGTTTGCCGCCGCCGCGCTCGTTGACCAGCGCTGGGCCAGTGCCAGCCGTCCTGGGATCGTTACATCGAAGCGCTCACGCGGGTTGCTCAGGTAGGGCGCGTCGGCGCGTGGTCGATCAGCCACGGATGCAGCGCCAGCACATCGAAGCTGTTCCAGCCGGCCACTTCAAGCGCCGGTCCATAAAGGCATTCACACCGATGCTATCAAACGTCATCACACCGCCCGTAAGCAACCAGCGCGGTCGGGTCGGCCTGCTTGATAGCATCATACGCGAGCTTGAGCATCGCGCCATAGCGGGGCGGGTCGGCCTGCGGCAGCCATGTGCCGTCCTGGTCGGGTTCGTTCCAGATTTGCCACGCTGCCACACGCGGCGAGCCGGGCGCATCGTCGTCGCCGTCACCGTCGTAGCGCTCCACCACCTTTGCCGCCCACGCTGCATAGGCGTCTAAATCGGTAGGGGCGCACCAGTAATCAGGCTGTCCGGTCTGGTCGGCGTAGGCTTCACAGTTCGGGTCGCGGTACTTTTCGGGTGTTGTGAGCAGCATCCCAATGATGTTGAAGCCAGCATCGGCCAGCATACCAAGCCGCTCATCATAAAACGAGTTGCGTGCGTTGTCGCCCCACGCGGCCCAGCTCATTTCTTCGCGTGTCCACGAAGCGCCGTCTGACGGGCCATCCTGATCAGTTCGCGGGCCTCGCGGTCGTTGCGTTCGCGCCCAGTGATATACATATTCAGCCCGAACAGGCCCGGTTCACGGGCACCCTGGGCTACGGGCGCACTCTGGGCGACAGGTGCGGTGGGCAGCAGGGCCAGCAACATCACAGGCAGCAAAAGCAGCACAATACTTTTATACAGATGTGTCATCGTCATTCTCGTAGTTACAGTAGATGGGATCAATGGTGAGACGGTGCCTTTGCAATGATACACGATTCTGGCGATGTTTTGGGGGGATTGACAAACCCCGGCACATCCTGTAGTATGATCGTGAAGAACCTCACAACTCTGGGCGTGACAACGCATGCACGCTTGAAGATGATAATCAGATCGGGCGCACCCTTCAGCCACACGCGCCCAACCACCCGGCGATGTAGCTTTAAAAAAAAGAAATGAAGTGCCGCCGCACCCTGTGCCATTGTATGGCTTTCGAACGGTGCAGAGCAAGCGGTTATCTTAACATAAAGGCAGGCTGCGAGCAGACAGTGGATCGCTGCCCTGATATTGTGCTTGATAACAAATGATGAAGAAAGGATAGATAGGTATGACAAGTAGTACCTTACATACATTGAACCAGACAACCTATAGTGCTGATACGGACGAAGGACACCTGTATGCACCGCGCAAAAAGCGCATTGCCCTGATAGCGCACGATAACAAAAAGCGCGATTTGATGGAGTGGGCCGCCTTCAACAAAGTATTGTTAGCGCAGCACGACCTGTATGCTACGGGCACGACCGGTAAGATGTTGGCAGAGGTGATTGCAGCCCCGGTGGTGTGCTTCCGTAGTGGCCCGCTCGGTGGTGATCAGCAGATTGGCTCGAAGATTGCCGAAGGAGGTATCGACCTGATGATCTTCTTCTGGGACCCGCTAGAGCCGCAACCCCACGATCCTGATGTGCGTGCGCTGTTGCGCGTTGCAGTCGTCTGGAATATTCCAGTTGCGTGCAATCGGGCCTCGGCTGACTTTATCATTTCATCGCCGCTGATGACGGCCCGCTATGATCGCACGGTGCCCGATTACGATTATCACACCGAACGTGTTATCGAAAACGCTGATGCATCGAATGGATTGTTATCGGAATAAACAAAGCAAGTTGCTTTTCGAGGTTCCCGTTCTTGCTATACAGGAGCGGGGCCTTTTTCTATTTATCTTATTTGCTTTGTTATATTCTCATACATAATTCTTATTGAGTCCATAATTACAATGAATATGAAATAATTTGACATGAGAAAGCGATCTCTTTACAATAAAGCGCATAACCAAAACATGCATAGGTTTACTAAGATTTGAGCAGGATACACCTGCCTAGGGGACATACTATGCTACAATTTGCAGGCTTCTGGATGGGCCTCGCCACCTTTGTGGGCATCTGGTGGGGGCACGTCGGGGTTCGCTGGCTGGAAGCACACAGCCGCAATATCTGGCCCCCAATAATCGTACTGGCAGTGGCAGGGATCCTGCTGAACGTCTTTTCGGTGATGGTGCCCGCCCTCGGCATCTGGTCGAACCCGGATGTCATTCTCACCCTTTCGGGTGTCGCCAGCATCATCGGTATTACCCTGATGTGGGACGCATTCGAGATGTATCGTCAGCAGAACCGGGTCAAGAAGGGCCACGCGCCCGTCAACCCCAACAATCCGCGCCACGCCGCCTACCTTGCGGCTGGTATCGGTACGACCGAAGATTTGCTGGATCGTGAGCCGCAGGGCTTCCCGGTGACACACAGCACGCCTGTGCCGCGCCACCCCGCCGCCGCCGTGCCCGCCACCAACGGCAGCAGCGTTACGGCACAGCGCAACGGCCACGCGCCCCAGGAAGCACACGAAGAAGAATATGCGGAGGTGCGTGTATGATGTGGCAAGGTCTGGCACTTGGTTTCTTTAGCTTTGGTATTATCGGCTTTGGTTTCTACTGGGTTATTCGCCTCGAACGCTACGGCGGCTACTTGTGGTGGCCCTACCCGATGGCGCTGGGTATTCTGCTGATCCTCGGTTCGCTGTTTATACCCGATGCAGGCTGGGCGGCGCTGGCAGGGATTGCAGGTGGCTCGTTTATCTGGGGCGCAACCGAATTGAAAGAGCAGGCGGTGCGGGCCGAACTCGGCTGGTTTCCCTTCAATCCAAATAAGAAAAGTCCACCTGGAGAGAAGTGGATTAAACGCATCGGTGCCCCACATCTGTAGTACCATGGCTCTATAACACAATCATACAGAGCTATCAGGTTGGTGGCTCTCGTGCTATGGGGCAACAGTTATGCTATCTCAATCTTCTTCCTACGATTGTATCGTTGTTGGTGCAGGCATCAGCGGGCTAGCAGCGGCCTATGCCATGTTGCAGCGGGGTGCCAATGTGCTGCTGATCGAGGCGCGGGCCGAGGCGGGCGGCTCTATCCGCAGCGAACGCACCACCGAGGGCTATGTGGTCGAGAACGGGCCGAATACCGTTGTCAGCAAAGACCCGGCCCTGCTGGAACATTTTGCCGAACTGGGCATTGCCGATGTGCGCCTGCGGGCCGAACGTGCGGGCGCAAAGCGCTATGTGGTAAAGGATGGCAAGCCCGTCCTGCTGCCAAACTCGCCGCCAACCCTTCTAGCAACTCCGCTGCTCCCGCTAGCCTCCAAGCTGCGGATCCTGGCCGAGCCATTGCTGCCGCGTGCCACCACGCCCGATGAAAGCGTGGCGACCTTCTTTGCGCGGCGGCTCGGCAGCGAATTGATGGAGCAGTTTATTGATCCGTTTGTAGCAGGCATCTATGCAGGCGACCCGCACAGCCTGTCGGTACAATCCTCGTTCCCGGCGCTGTGGGAAGCCGAACAGCGCAGCGGCAGCATTGTACTCGGAATGATAACAAAAGCTACACAACGCAAGCCCGACAATGGCGAAGCGAAGAAGCCCCAGATGAAAAGCGAGATGTTGAGCTTCCACGATGGGCTTGCAACGTGGCCCCGTGCTATTGCAGGGCGCTCGGTGAGCGGGTCTGGTTCAACACATCCGCGCAGGCGTTGCGCTTCAGCGCCGAGGGCTGGCAGCTTGATGTGCACCGCGATGGACAACCATTCACAGTGCAGGCCGATCAGGTCATCCTGGCGGCTCCCGCGCAGGTAGTAGCGGGCTTGTTTGCCGAACTGGATGCGGCGGCGGCGTATGCACTGGGCAACATTCCGGCCTATCCGCTTTCGATTGTCCACACGGGCTACCGCCGCGAAGACGTTGGCAACCCGCTGGATGGCTTCGGGATGCTGTGCCCCTCGCGGGAAGGGCGCAACGTACTTGGCATTCTGTGGCCTTCGTCGCTCTTTGCCGGACGCGCCCCCGAAGGGCATGTGCTGATGACAACCTTTGTGGGTGGGGCACGTGCCGCCGACCTTGCCCTGCTTGCTAATGCGGCATTGATTGATCTGGTCGTGGGCGAACAGCAGGCGCTGCTTGATGTGGTTGCCGACCCAGTCTTTACACGGGTGGCGCGGTGGGAGCGTGCTATTCCGCAGTATGTCGCCGGACACGCCGCCCGCATGGGGCTGCTCGCTCATCTTGAGGTGCAATATCCAGGGCTGCACTTCCTGGGCAACTACCGCGACGGGGTTAGCGTTGAACGCTGCTGGCACAAGGGCCACGAACTTGGCGCAACACTGCCACTGACGGTACAGGCGTAGCAGGCGCGGGGCGCATGGGGCAAGTGTATTGTCGCTTGCCCCCCGCGCCTATTTCCGCCGCACCATCTCCCAGCCGAGCCGTGCCAGCGCAGCCAACCCAACAATATAGGCGGCGCGGCGGCTCCACGAGGGGCCAGCATTCCCCGCTGCCGACAGACCCCGCACCTGCAACGCAAGCCGCGCCACCTCGCCAAATGTATCGGCCCGCACGCGTCCATAGCTCGCCCCAGGAAGCACGACCGGCTGACTGGCCTGCACCCCCACCTGAATACAGGGGTGCTGTTGCTGGCGGGCGCGGGCGTACAGTTCGGTATGGATTAGCATGCCCGTTGCGGTAAGGGGTGGCAACTCGCGGAGCAGGCTGGCGTGCAGCAGCATAAATAGACAGGCCGGGTCGCGCAGGTCGGGCGAGATAAGCTGGGTAACCAGCCCTTGCAGCACCCGGTCGGAGCGCGGCGGCTGTTGCAGGCGGTATCCCGTAAGCAGGCGGTGCTGCTCGATATAGGGCAGCAGGCGGGCCAGTTCGCCAATGTGGACACCGCCATCACTATGCAGCGCCAGCAGATAATCGCCCCGCGCACTCTGCAAGCCATAGCGCAATGCTCGCCCATAGCCCCTCGGCGCAGGCTGCTGCAAGACCAGCACCGGGTCGTGCTGGATGGCAAGCTGACGCGCCACTTCGAGCGTGGTGTCCCGGCTCCCATCATCAACAATGATCAATTCACAGTCGGTAAAATGGCGTGGCACCAGCCGCAGACAGTCGCGCACGACGGGAGCCAGCACAGGCGCAGCGTCGCGCACAGGCAGCACCAGCGAAAGGGTTGCATCAATCACTGCTCACTCGCACAAAGTTTCAATGCCAATTCCTGCAACAGTATAGCATAGGACAGCAACCGTAGCGAGAGGAGGCTACGTGTACTGTTCGAGGCGCTGAACCATTTCGGTGATCAGGCGGGTGGTGGGGTCGAGCATCCGGAAATGGAGATTGACCATTGCCTCGTCTTCCGGAATGGTCGGGGGCGGGTCGTTGATGGTACGCAGCGTAATCGTCCGGTAGCCGCGCCGATACAGCACACTTGCCAGCCCCGCAGAACTGGCAGCGGGACGTTTGGGCAGGGGCCGCATCACCTCGCGCAGTACCTCGTCGCGAGATAGATTGGTTGAAACTTCGTCAACCAGTTCGCGCAGCAACGGATCGGCGGTATGCTGCCGCAGCAGCCCTTCGTGTGTAATCTGCACCAGTTCGCCATCGCCAAGATGCGGCAGCGCTACCAGCAATGTGCTACTGTGTGGGAAGGGGTAGCGCCGCAGCAGGTCGAGCAGGCCGCGTTCGCTGGTCGAGGTGCTGCCAAGGGCGACCATCCACACCTCCACCCGTTCGAGGGTACGCAGTTGTTCCACCGCCGCCAGTGCTACCGCCAACGCGCCCGAACTACCAAACAGCGCCGCGTCATCAATGTGGGTACCAGGTGGCAGCGCGGCAAAGATCAGATAGGCCAGCGGCACCAGCAAGGCCACCTGCCACACCAGCGTCGGCATCATCTGCAAGAGCACCAGCAACCCGAACAGCAGCGCATAGGCCAGCATACGCCCCACCTGGGCGGGTGCATTGCGCCCCTGCAACATCGCTAGTCCATGCTGTTGGCGGGGCGTGTCGAGCGGGGTGAGCAGCACCAGTCGCCAGCGCGGAGGTGGCGGGGTGGCCGTCTGGTATTCACCAACCCGCGCCCGTGCCGCTACAATATTCTGGCTATCACGGGTGCGGGCAACCAGTGGCAGCGGCATTGCCAGTGCATCAGTGAAGGTCAGCATCAGCCCGTACAGCGCCAGCCAGAAGGCGGGCAGCGGGCCAGCAAAGACACCGAGCAGGGCGGCACACAGACCGGGCAGCACCAGCAGCGCAAACGTCAGGCCAGGGGTATCGGGCGCACGGAAGGTATCGGCGCTCACGCTCAGGCCAGCCCGTCGCAGGCGGCTGTCAACATATGCGGCGGCGCGGGCTTCTTCCAGCGAGGTGGCAGGGCGTACCCCGGTTTGGAGCAGGTAGCGCAGGGCATCCAGCGGGTCGCGGCGGCGATAGCGCGGCAGGGTCATACGCCCTCGGTGGTGCGCACTGCAACATGCCGCGCACCGTGTAAAACAGGGCGCAGGGCGAGCGAGCATCGTTCCCGCTCACCCTGGCACGCTCGTCTGCATATCGTGGCAACACCCGCCTAGCCAAACTCCTGGGTGGGTGTTTCGGTCGGTGTTTCCGTGGCATCCAGATCGAACTCTTCCGTGAGCGTTGGGGTTGCGGTTGGCTCCCCATTGCCAATGGGTGTTGAGGTGGCAGGCAAGACAAAGGTACGTCCACAGTCGGCCTGACCGGGGATACATAGCTCCAGCACCAGATCGTAGCGGATGAACTGGTTGCCAATGTCGCCCACGTTCTTGACCTGTACATAGTAGAAGCCGTCTACCTCTGGAATAAATTCGATCTGCGAGTCGAGTGTCTGCCCGCCAGGGATATCATCGTTAATATCAATGATTGTAACACCGTCGCGGTCTTTGAGCGTCATCACGGTATCGGCACCCACCTGGGCATTGCGGTTGCGCGGGGCCGGGTTATCATCGAAGTAGGGCCGCGTGTCGGTGTAGATAAAATAGCGCTTGTTGGCCTTGCCAAAGAAGGTTACCCAGTCGGCATCTCCTGCGGGGCAGAGCCGATGATCAAAATGGCGCTCGTTTGAGGTAATCAGCGGAGCCTGTTCGGGCAGGCCATCCGGCTCAAACAGGTCGAAGCAGATTTCCTCCACAAGCTGCGGGGTCGGCCCGTAGCTCTCGTCAATCACCTCGATACGGTAGGTCAGGTCGGTGCCGCCATTGTCCGAAACATCGCGCACACGGATGTAATAAATACCCGTTGCCGGTGCACGCCACGACGCAATGCGTGGGTCGATTCGACCGGGCAGGCTCTCGGAGCGTGGGAAGAAGTCGTCGTTAAAGGCAAGCTGATTGCCTTCTTCGTCGGTCAGTTCCAGCGACAGGTCGAGGCCGGGGGCCACGTCGCGCACGTCGATAGTATAGACCTTATTCTCAATAGCCCCGAAGTACAGCCAGTCCTCATCGCCGCCGGGACAGATTGCGCGGCGGTCTTCGTTCTCCTGGCGCACCGGGTCTTGTGGCTGTGGCAAGTTCACCAGAATGAGCTTGGCGCTGTTGCGGTCGTCGTCACCCTCGAAGGGGTCGCGGCAAATCGGGCCGAGCGTTGGGGTCTGGGTTGGCGTTTGCGATGGGGTTGGTGTACGGGTCGGAGTGTCGGTCGGGGTCGGGGTCGGGGTGGCTTCAATCACTTCCAACCCCAGGATGATCGACGTGACTGGCTGCCCATTGACCACCGCTTCAACGCGGGTATCGCCACTCGCACCAACCGGGGCATCATTGGGTAAGCGAATGGTGACATCAAAGTCAAATCCAGCACCGGGATCAATCCCAATATTGGTGGTTGAACCAGAAAAGTTTTCTGTACAATCTGGAATACTATCGCTACAGCGCAACACATTATCAAACCGTATGCTAAAGGTGGTGCGCTGGCTTCCCTGGTTCACCACCCGCAGCCGATACGTTACATTTGAGCCAGGGGTGGCTTCGCGTTCGCGTTCGCCTTCGCGCAACTGAATTTGCAAGTTTGTAGGGTCGGGTGTGTTCGTATTGGTGGGTGTATCGGTTGGTGCAGTCAGATTAATCGTAATCGTATCGGTGGCTGTTTCTGCGGTATTCGAGCCTCGCACCGCAGTTGCCGTGAAGACTTCTGAAGAGCCGCCATTGGCAGTGTCCGGGGCAGTTACCTGGAAAGTGACGGTTGTGGCGGCATTGCCAGCCAGACGGATACTGATATTGTCGCTGGGCAAGATCTGTACCGTCCAACCCGGTAGGGTCGCGATGTTGGTGGTGATATTGAAGGTATCGGTGTTGGAACTGGTATTGACCAGCGTAGCCTGCACTTCAATCGTTGAACTGGGGTCAACCGTGACCGCATCCTGGGTAAACGTAAACGTGGGTGTCTGTTGCAAGTCGCTGACCGGTGGCGAAATCAGCGGGGCCGCAAACACTTGCTGCCACGCATTGGTAAGCATTATAATGCCGAGCATGGCACTTACAGCCAGGAAGCTATTGCGTATGTTTCGTGAAAGATGGGGCTGCAAGACAAGCTACCTCCACCGAGGATGTCAATTATTCCGCTATGTAAACATTGCTGATTATACAGTATGAACGCGACTGTTACAACAACTGGCGTATTGTTCTACGGTATAAGTACATTGCTCTGGGTTTGACACCCTCGCACAACTTGGTGCTAAAAAGGATCCTCATGTGTGCAGACGAATGCAGGCGGCAAATGGTTCCGCATGCGTGGGCAATGTATTCCTCTTGCGCCTTGCCGCTTGCCGCTTGCCTGTGCTGTGCACGTTTGCCCTTGCCCGTGGCCCCAAATTTGGATACTATATAAAAAAGCAGATAGAGCAAAGAAACGTATAGTAACGTATTATTATGACAACACCATCGCATACCCAACCAGAGCGTCTGACCGTTCGTGTGCGCATCACGCGCATGCTTGGCAACCTGCTGATCCTGCTCGGAGCGTTCCTTTTGCTGTATGCAGGCGGCAGCTATGTTCAAATTGAATATAATCGCATGGCGGCACGCGGCGACAACAACCTGCCCGCACCCCAGAGGATGGTTGATATTGTGCCGCGCATTCATCTGCCGCAACTGTACCAACCTGCTCCAACGCAACGCGAACCAGTCCCCGCCGCCTTTACCGTGCCTGTGCTTGGCAGTGGCAACGACATTGTCGGCCCCCCACCCGAAGCCGCTGAGCAGCCGTTTGTCTCCACGATTGAGCGGATTGTTATTCCGCGTATCAATGTTGACTCAAAAGTAATCGAAGTTGGCTGGGATATTGAAACCCGCGAGAATGGCGATCAGGTAGCGGTGTGGCAGGTCGCAGAATACGCCGTTGGGCATCATCATGGCTCTGCCAACCCCGGCGAAGGTGACAACGTGGTGCTGGCGGGGCACGTCGGCGGGTATGGCAAGGTCTTCCGCGAATTGTATTCTGTCGAACCGGGTGATACGATTATTGTGTATAGTGCGGGGCAGCAATACCTGTATGTGGTGCAGGAGCACCTGGTACTGGACGAAGAGAACGTGCCGCTTGCGCAGCGCATTGCCAACGCACGCTATATTCAGCCCACCGCCTTGGAAGCCGTCACGCTGGTGACATGCTGGCCCGAAACTGGCCCGAACCGCTTCACCCAGCGTATTATTGTGCGAGCGCTGCCCTACGGCACTGTCGAGGCGACCGACCCCGCCAGTGTTGAGCCGTGGAGTATTCGATAGACGCGGGGCGAAGGGAAGCGATAAGAAGGGCACACAGCCCCAACAGGGCTTGATGTATGATCCCGGTCATTGATGGCGGCTACAGGCCCACCCCGCCCCGCACCCCGGCCCCTATCGCGTGCACCTTGCTATCGAACTGGCGAATAATAATTTCGGCGACACTGTGCGCCGCTCGTGGTCGGCCTGCTGCCGCTGCGCCGCGCCGCATCTCCTCCAGCCACAGACTCTGCTCCAGGAAGCGCCCCACCGCTGCCGGAACCATCTCTGTCATGCGCAACTGAATACCAGCGCCATTCACCACGATATAATCAGCATTCCATTCCTCGTGGCCCAGAATAGGGTCTATAATCACCATTGGCACGCCCCGCGCCAGGATCTCGCTGATAATGAGACCGCCCGCTTTGGTAATTGCTAGATCGCTGGCTGCCACCAGATCATCGACATAATCAATGTATCCCTCAATCCGCAGGTGCATTGTGGGGCCGGGTTGCAGGTCGCTGATATCTTCGAGCAGTGTTTCGTTGCGCCCCGCCACAATAAACAAGCAGCCGGGAGATGCCAACTTGAGCAGGTTGCTGGCTATTGTGCGGATTTTCAGTGACGACACGCCGCCCGCAAAGAGCACAATCAGCGGGCAATCGAGCGGAATAGCGCGTTGCTCACGAATAGCGACGCGGTCTTTGGGCACGGCAATAGTGGGATTGATCGGAATACCGGTCATATGAATAATCGCGGACGACACCCCCCGCACCACAAGCTGATCGCGCACCTGCTGCGAGCCAACAAAGTAGCCATCAATATCGTTATACACCCAGAAGGTGTGTGCGGCGTGGTCGGTAATGACACAGTAGATCGGTTGGGGCAACTTGCCGCGTCGCTTCAGCCGCAGCAGCATTTCCATCGGTAGAAAGTGCGTGCAGATAATAATCTCTGGCAAGAATGTCTCAAGCAAGTATTCAAGGTCAACAATGCTGACACTTTCCATCAACTTCCGCAGATTATTGGTCCACTCGGCAAAGTCCGGGTCGATATTCGACTGCGTATAAAACAACCCCCAGAACAGCGGGGCCTGCGATGTGACATCAATGTATGATTGAGCATAGGCCTTGCGAAAAAGGTAGGCGTCAGGTCGAGCGTATCTACTACCCGCACCTCACCCGGTTGGCGTACCTGGAACGCTTGAGCAAGCGCGTTGGCAGCGGTTTTATGGCCTGTCCCAACGGTCGCATGTAAAATCAGTACCCGTGGCATAACTCCCTCCTGAATAGGGTAGATACGTTGTCTCAACGGTGGGCACATGCAGGATGGCGACACTGCGGTACCTGCCGATAGGATGTGCAATGATTCGTCACTGATCGTACCACGCTGCATAGCGCCTGTAAAGCGATAGGCAAAGGCGCGAATTTGTGCTACTATGTCGGCAACAGGGCATTCGTGCCAGCACCAGCAGGAGGAAGTGATGACACTTTTGAAGCGCAATAAACTGGGGGTGGTAACCAGTGGCTCACTCATTGATGGGCTGACGGCCCGCCTCGAAGCGCACGCCAGTGTAGAAGATATGCGCGTTGGTCAGTTTGTGGTTATTCAAGGCGAAAAGCACGAATTCTTTTCGATGATTACCGATGTGGTGCTGGAAGCTACCAACCAGAAGGTGCTGACCGACCCGCCCAACGGCGACCCGTTTCTGCACGATGTGCTGGCGGGCACTGCTACGTATGGCACGGTCAACCTTTCGCCGCGCCTGATGCTGCCCACCAATGTGGGCGAAAACCTGCAACCCGTCAAAACCATTCCGCGCCACTTCGCCAACGTCTTCGAAGCCAACGACCAGGATTTTACCCGTGTGTTTGGGCAGGAGGGCGGCCTGCAATTTGAGATCGGGCGGCCCCTCGATATGGATGTACCGGTCTGTATCAACCTCGAACGGTTGGTTGAGCGCAGCAATGGTATTTTTGGCAAGAGCGGCACGGGCAAAAGCTTCCTGACCCGTCTGTTGCTGTGTGGCACGATTTACGCCAACGTTGCGAGCAACCTGATCTTTGATATGCACAGCGAATATGGCTGGGACTCGCGTTCCGAGAGCGGTATCTTTGTCAAAGGGTTGCGCCAATTGTTTGGTGATACTGTGCTGGTCTACACGCTCGACCCCGACTTTTCCCGGCAGCGTCGCGTCGATGGAACGGTGCTGATTGGCCTGGACCAGATCGAGGTTGAAGATATTATCTCGTTGCAGGACGAACTGAACCTGAACAACACCGCCGCCGAGTCGTCGTACCTGCTGGTAGACCGCTTCAAAGAAAACTGGCTGCGCGAACTGCTCAATATGGATTCCGAAGCGATCAAAGAGTTTGCCGAGCAAGCAGGCGCACACACCGGCGCACTCAGCGCCCTGAAGCGCAAGCTGAGCCAGGTTGCCCGCCTAAATTTCATCAAAGATAAGGCTGATACTTCGGTGGTGGATCGGATGATCGATGCACTCGCGCATGGGCGGCATGTGGTGCTGGAATTCGGGCGGCATAGCGCGCCGCGTGATTATATGCTGGTTGCCAACATCATCACCCGCCGCATCCACCGCCGCTGGATTGAGCAGACCGAACACTATCTGCACAGCAAAAACGAGGCCGACCGTCCGCGCCAGTTGATGATTACCATCGAGGAGGCGCACCGCTTCCTGACCCCTGCGATTGCCCGCCAGACCATTTTCGGGCGCATTGCCCGCGAGATGCGAAAGTATAGCGTTACATTGCTGGTCGTCGATCAGCGCCCGTCCTCGATTGACGCGGAAGTGATGAGTCAGCTTGGTACACGTATCACGGCCCTGCTGAACGATGACAAAGACATTGATGCCGTCTTTGCGGGTGTCAGTGGCAGTAGCGGCCTGAAGGCAGTACTGGCAAGCCTGGATAGCAAACAGCAGGCGCTGGTGCTGGGGCATGCCGTGCCTATGCCGGTGGTGGTGCGTACCCGCGCCTACGACGAGGCCCTGTACAAGGCGGTTGCTAGCAGTACGCTCGACGTGCTCAGCAAGCCGTTCGCCCAGGTGCAGGCCGAGACAGACGAACTATTCCCGGATTAGCACCCCCGCCGCCTGCCTGCAAAATTCAGCTACAATACATAGAAAGACATATTGTTGATCTATGGAGGTACATTGATGTACGCAGTGCGTATTCATGAAACAGGTGGCCCGGAAGTATTATCGTATGAAGAGATTGTGATGCCAGAGCCAGCGGCGGGCGAGGTGCGCGTCAAAGTCGCGGCAATTGGCATCAATTTTATTGATACGTATCATCGTACTGGATTGTATAACGTAAACCTGCCCTTTACACTCGGCGTTGAAACCGCAGGCATTATCGATGCCGTCGGGCCAGAGGTCGAAGGACTGGCCGAGGGTGACCACGTTGTAACCATTTTCCAGCCAGGGGGCTATGCTGAATATATGGTACTGGCCGCCAGCAAGGTGGTACGCATTCCCGCCGAGGTCGATCTGCAAGTGGCGGCGGCGGCAGCGCTGCAAGGGATGACCGCCCACTACCTGACCAGGAGCACCTTCCCGCTGCAGGCCGGACAGACCGCACTGATCCACGCAGCGGCAGGCGGCACAGGCCTGTTGCTGGTGCAGATGGCAAAGCAGGCCGGGGCGCGGGTGTTTGGCACTGTCTCTACCGAAGAGAAGGCAGCACTGGCACGCCAGGCCGGAGCGGATGAGGTTATTCTCTATACGCAGGAAGACTTTACCGAAGCCGTCAAGCGCCTGACCGATGGCGCAGGGGTTGATGTGGTGTATGACTCGGTCGGCCAGACGACGTTCGAAGGGAGCCTCAACTGTCTGCGACCACGCGGCTATATGGTGCTGTTTGGGCAGAGCAGCGGCCCTGTGCCCCCAATTGACCTGAACATCCTCAACCCGAAAGGCTCGCTGTATGTCACCCGTCCATCATTGGGACACTATGTCGCCAACGCCGATGAACTGGCGTGGCGTGCCAGCGATGTATTCGGCGGCATTGCGGCGGGCACGCTTGATGTTCGCATCGGGAACACCTTTGCTCTGCGTGATGCTGCCGATGCACACCGCGCACTCGAAGGCCGCCAGACAACGGGCAAGGTACTGCTGATACCGTAAGCATGCAGTGTATGTGCAAAAGCGGGCCTGCTCCACGTAGAACGGAGCGGGCGCACGCTCCATCCATCAAATATATACACAGGTGAACAATGGACACGTTTCAGGACTTGAAAAACATTCTTGATGAGCAGGGCCGCGTGACTGTGTGGCCTGCCCGCCGCGACCGACAGCGGCGCGTGCTCGAATATTTCGCTTCCCGGTTTGCCTACGACACCGACTACACCGAGCAGCAAGTCAACGAGATCCTCAACCAGTACCATATCTTTGGCGACTGGGCACTGCTGCGACGCGAACTGTTTAGCCTGCGTATGCTCGACCGCGAACCGGATGGCACCCGCTACTGGCGTATTCGTCCCGCCGCCGAGCGCGAAGGCAATACTGCCGATGGGTGAGGTTTCGGGTGTTGTGGTGCTCGTGGTGGGTATTGTGGTGCTGGCAGTTGCCATTCAGGGAGCGATAGGCTTTGGGCAGTCGCTCATCGCGATGCCGCTCATTACACTGGTGTCAGGTATTCAGACCGCCACACCGTTGATGGCACTGGTCGGCGCAACCAGCACTGTGCTGATCCTGCTGGTCAATCGCCACCAGATCAACCTGCACGAGTCGTGGCGGCTGATTGTGGGGGCGCTGCTTGGCCTGCCGCCGGGGGTGTTTCTGCTGGTCCACATCAATGAGCGCATCGTAACGGCATTGCTGGGTGTGCTGCTGATTGCCTTCAGTCTCTACAATCTGGTGCACTTTCAGATGCCGAACATGCAGCAGCGGGCGCTGGCCTTCCCGTTTGGCTTCGCAGCGGGCCTGCTCGGTGGGGGCCTATAACACCTCTGGCCCGCCGCTGGTAATCTATGGCGTGCTGCGCCGCTGGACACCGGAAGAGTTCCCCGGCACGTTGCAGAGCGTGTTTGTCTCCAATAGCGTCTTTGTGCTGGTCGCCCACAGCCTGACCGGACTGTGGACCCCAACCGTGTTACACCTCTACACTGCCGTGCTGCCGTTTATCCCTGCGGCGGTGCTGGTTGGCTGGCGCTTTAATCGCATTATTCCCCGTAAACAGTTCGAGCGCTTGGTGTATCTCGTTCTGATCCTGATGGGGTTGGTGCTGCTGTTTGCATAGGGGCGGCGCAAGACGCAGCGGATAACCAACCCATCGCCCGCCACGCGGCATACTGCGCCTGCACCCGCAGCGCCAGAGCGGGCGAAAAGCGCTCGGCCAGCCAGAGCGCCAGCGTTTCGCCAGGAGATCCCGCCTGTCGCGCCACGCTCGCCAGCGCCGCCGCCGCACTGAAGTGCAGATAATCGTGCGCCCACTGCACCACCCCCGGCACACCAAGCGCCTGCCAGACAATCAGGAACACACGCGGATAGCGCAGCATCGTGTGCCACACTACCCGGTTGTAGTCGTCCCAGTGCATCCGGTCGCGGAAGAAGCGGGTTGCAACCTCTGCGCCGAGGTCGTGCATTGCTGCCAGAAATGCATTCTGAAGCTCGTTGACATCGTGCGGACGGTCCCACGGCTGCATAAAGCGGCTGAACACCCAGTTGAGCGAGACATTCACCTGATAGGCGCTGATGTGTGCCAGATGCTCTGGTGCGGTCAGGTCGCGGCGCAGTGCTGCATCCAGCAGGCTGGTAGTGCGGTGCAGGTTGCGCACGTGCGAGCCGAAGCCGCAGAAGGTCAGCGGGCTTTGCTGGGCCGCTGCATCGCCAACGGGCAGCACGCCCCGCAGCAGGGGCGCTTCCTGGGTGTGCAGGCTGTGCCGTCCGGGAATGTAGCCATACACGGGCTTGACGTGCGCGAAGTCGGGGCCAGGATGCTTGTAGCTTGGCAGCAGCGCAAATAGGCCTCGAACAGTTCGAGCAGCGAATACACGGGCGCATCGGGTGCGATGGGGGCCAGCAGTTCGAGGTCGGCGGGCTTGCGGCGACGGGTGCCGGCTCTGGTCAGGGTGGCATAATAAAACAAATACACCGTCAACTCGTCGCCACGCCCTGGGAAACCCTCCCAGATCATCTGGCGATTGCCTTGCGTGTCGGTCGTACTGACCAGAATATCACCGATGGTCGGGTCAAACTCGCTGCGCCCACTGCCCGCCACAAAGCCCCGCGCCACCGTGCCCACCGTCGGGCAGACTCCTGCAAACGGCTGTCCGGCGTGGCGCAGCAGAGCCAACGGCGAAGTACTGCCCATTCCATCGAGCAACAGCCGTGCGGTATAGTGCTCGCGGCGGCGGTCGGGCAGTGTTTCCAGCGCTACCGTTACCCGTAGCGGTGCGCCACTGCTCACAGATACCTGCTTGAATGAACGATAATCGAGGATAGTGCCACCTGCCGCGAGTAACTTGCGGCGCATCAGGCGCAGCAGTGCCCCGGCATCCAGGGCCATATTCAGCACCGTTGGCATCCAGAGTTCGTGTTCGGGCAGGCGGCTATGTGGCCCTGCCGCAAAGCGCACCACGCCATCGCGGTATTCGGCCATTATGACCGGGGCCAGTTCATCCCACGTCACCAGGCCCATCGTCACCAGCGCTTGCAGTTCGTCGCGGCTAATGTTCCATTCGCGGTGGACACTGCCCACCTCGGCCCGGTCGAAGAGCAACACCCGCCAGCCGTAGCACTGCGCCATGGCTGCCGCATGCAGCAAACCCAGACCACCCCCGGCATAGATCAGGTCGTAGTCCAGCGGGGCGGCGGGTGCGGCGGGCTGTTCGGCATAGATCGATGGGTCGTGGGTGCCCTGCAAAATACGTTCCCAGCCGCGTTCGAGCCGCCACACCTGCTCAAGGTGGTCAAGCGCACCCATCTGCTCAAAGTGGGCCACCGTCTGCGGGTAGTAGGGCCGCAGTTGCTCAACCAGCGATGCTTTGCCGTTGCTATTGCGCGATGGGTGGGGCACGGTCGGGGCAGGCTGTGCGGCACGCAGCCGCGTCTTGAGCGTTGCAATACAGGCGGCAAGGGTGCGCTGTACCTGCTGTTGGATCGGCCACTGCTGCCAGGGCAACACCGCCGAGGGAGCCAGCACATGCACTCGCACATGCGCGTGGGTGACCAGGACAGCATCATACAGCACAATTTCGAGTTGCAGGGTGGGTGTGGTTTGCAGCGCCAAGGCGAATTCCCAGCGCAGCGTACTATGTCCATCTGCGGTGTAGGGGCCACTTGTTGTTACACGGTACAGGTCAGCGCCCCGATGCCAGAACGTCCCGGCATACGTGGCACCCGTCGGGAGGGTGGCCCATACGGTTGGATCGGACAGCAACGCAACAACTGCCGCACGTGGAGCGGGCAGTTCAGTATACTCAACAATGGTTATTGGCATTTACAGGCCCATAATTCCAGGCTGCCCGTGCCCGGCCAGTCGCAACCGCTCGACATGGGACCAGCCAGGGCGTACCGGCGAACGCAGTGCAATCAAGCCCTGGGTCATCAGCGCATTGGTAGCCTGCCACTGCCAATCTTCGGCATCTTCGGCGGAGGCGGCAGTGAGGGCAAGCTGTTCGGCTTCCAGGTAGCTGGCAATCGCCGTGAGCACGGCGGTCAGTTCTTCAGGACTTGCCATCAGGTCGGCTTCAATTGATACACGCATGATATTACCTCCTTGTCATGTATAGTACCATAAGTGGGATACAGGCATGAGTCAATCGGGAGGAACCCGTGCGGGGGCTTCGTGTCTCAGCCCGGTCATTGATAGCCGGGCCGCAGGGCCTACGCTCGCAGCCGATTCACCATGCTGCGCTGGGCCGTCAGTTCGTGGGTGTCATCTAGCGGTGTCAGGACGGCCTGAGCGGTGGCGGTGCCATAACGCCGCTTCAGTGCCAGCAGTAGGAGATGGTCGGTAAGCTGGGGGTTTTTGGGTAGGAGCGAGCCGTGCAGGTAGCAGCCGAAGGTATTGCGGTAGATGCTGCCGCCGATGCCATCTTCGCCGTTATCGCCGTAGCCCACCAGCACCCGCCCCAGCGAACGAACACGCGGGCCGTGGTAGGTGCGCCCGCTATGGTTCTCGAAGCCAACCAGTTGTACAGGTGGTGCATCCGGGGAGAGGGTAGCCTCAATCACGATGTTACCAATCATCCGCTCTTTACCGCCAACGGTATGAACATCGAGCACGCCCACACCAGGCAGCCGTTCGCCCGTGTGGGTGATGAAGTAGTGCCCAAGCAACTGATAGCCGCCGCAGATGGCGAGCAGCACCAACCCATCTTCGATAGCGCGGGCCAGTGGTTCGGCCTGCCGCTGCAAAAAGTCCTCGGCAATCAGGGCTTGCCCGCTGTCCTGCCCGCCCCCAAAAAAGGCCAGATCGTAGCGCTGCCAGTCGATTGCGGCACCAACCTGGACAGGCTCGACAACTAGCAAGATGCCGCGCCACCCGCAACGTTGTTGCAGGGCGATAATATTGCCCCGGTCGCCGTAGATATTCATCTGGTCGGGGTAGAGGTGGGCAAGGCGCAGCGTATGGCTCATCGTGCAACTACTCCTTCATCATTTTCGGGTGGCGGAGTGCTTACTATACTATCGCTATTATACGCCGAATACGTCCGGGTCTGGTTACGTGTGGATGATATGTCAGGGTGGGGTGCAGTGCTGGCTGGTGCCGCATACAGTTCGATAAGCCTGCTGCGACACCAACCGGATGATATTACACGTTAGTTGTCGCCATTATCGCCGTTGTTATCATCATCATTATCATCGTCATCATTATCGGCATCGTCATTCGAGCGCAGGGTGAGACTATCTTTGAGAACAAGGCCATCGGGTGACACAACCACATCATACACCAGCGTACCTGCGCCACCGCGTGCGAGGTACTGATACGGGGTGGCTTGCTGACCATTGCCAGTATCGGCAGTGCCCACAACCACCGGCCCATCTTCGTCATTCAGGCTGCTGATGCGGTCGCGGAACAGATTGGTAATCGAGGGGTCGGCATAGCCCAGTTCGAGTGCTTCGGCGGCAAACCATGTCTGGCTGTCGTTCTCGCGCACAAAAAGCGTCCTATCGTAGAAAACAATTTCCGCAGTACCTGCAACTAGGTTCTGCGACTCATCGGTGATATACGTCTGGCATGTCTGCTTCCACCGATTGAGCGACTCTCACAGGCCCTGGCAAACCTGAACGGGTTGCCCATCCATCAATATAAGATATTCGCTTCGCATCAATCTGATGGTAGCTAGATCGAGCTGCATAGCTTCGGAATGACCATTTCCGTTGTCGTCGTCTTCGTCCTGGGCCTGCACCGGAGTTAGCTAGAACATGCCCACCATTACCAGGGCGATAATCAGACTGATAATAGGCCATCGCTTCATAATCAACTCCTTGTACTGTGACTATTTGCCAATCCGGGGCAAGTGCTGTGCCTCGATTGTTCCTGTTACAGCACCTGCCCTGAGGACTTACAGACTAATCGTCATCGTCGTCATCGTCGTCATCGTCATCGTCGTCGTCATCGTCGTCATCGTCATCGTCGTCGTCATCGTCATCGTCACTATCGCTGCCACTATCGATAAAGATGACTACATCTGGCGCGGGCACGCCGATCACGATATCGATATCGTAGCTGATGAAGACCGAAGTGACTTCGAGCAAGAGGATCACGTTGCCATCGTCGTCGTAGCCGCGCAGACTGATGACATCCTTGATAACTACACCGTCAGCAGTGATAAAAATATCGTACACAATGGCATCATTCCCATCGTTGAACCAATACTGGTACTGGGTTGTCTCGATACCATCGACAATGACCAGACCAAGGTTGATGACCGTGACATCATCACCGAGGGAAGCGATGCGGGCCGGGAACAGATTAAACAGGGCACTATCAATAAAGGTGAGATCGGGGCGTCGTTCTGCTACCCAGATCGGATCGTCACCGGCACGCACGTACAGTACGTCATCGTAAAACACAGTTTCATAAATCGAATCAAAATCATCGCAGGTGAGGTGCCAGCGATTGAGCGACTCCCACTCCGATTGGCACACTTCGATGACCTGGCCATTGCTTGTGGTAACTGTTTGGACGCGGGCAGTGCGGACGGGCGCAAACACGATTGTAGCGTCTTCCTGGGCCTGTGCGGGTGTGGCATACAAAACCCCGGTTACTCCGAGCACCAGCATGAGCGCGATCAGCAAAAACCGTTTCATGGTTCCCCCTTGTGTGCTAAGGTTGATCAATACACCGATAATGTACACTCTATTATGAGGCGCTACATAGCCATTTTGATACGTTGATACACCTGCTCTAATGGCAAAGTAGCGGGAACACTGGCAAGGGCAATCGGACTGGTACCGGTGGTGCAGATGGTTGGCCTGCCATGGACCACCTTCATCGTGTACCCATTGTACATTATACAATTGTGGACAGGTGTCCCGCCTGTTATCAGAATGAGCACTCCTCCATCATACTCATGCTTGAAGTCTGCCGCTGCTTCAAACAGGCGGTACTCGTTGGGGTTGAGATAAGTTGTGGTGTGTGCAATGTTCATCAAGCAGTTCGTCTCTTCTGGGACGATATGTTTCATCGGCTCGCCCTTGTTGCCGCTGATGGGATGAGGGGCGATAATGCCGACAATCTCTTTACCCGCGACGGCTCTTCTGAAGCTCTTTGAGGCCTTCCCAATCACCCTTGGCACCGAGTGCGGCCTGCTCAATCAACAGGGCCGGGTCGAGTTGCTTATACCGTGCGCCTGCCGCTTCAAGGATCGACCGCAGGTGCTCGACAGATACCGCCGAGAGATCGTTCAAATCGAGGATATCACTCTCGATCAGAATGGTTGCGACCTTCGGGCCGATGCCATCAACCTTCTGCAAATCTTTGGGGCGTGGCTCGCGCTTTTCGTTGGTTGGTGCAGCATCAACAATGGATGTCGGTATCGGGTCGGCGGGCACGGTCGCCTGTGCTGGTTGCGGCTCGGCTGGTTCGTTGATCGAGGCGGGTTGCTGCTCGACAGTATCGGTCACCATAGGAGGCTCGGCAGCAGGTGCGGGAGCAGCGGTGGTGGCTCCGCTGCGTTCGTGGGCGATGACGCCAATCGCATCAATGTACCAATCGGCCCGCCCGAACAGGCCCACCACTTCGTAGCCATTGGGGACCTGATAATGAAAGCTGTGTACCGCACCAATACCACCGACCATATCCCAGGAGCGTTTGTTGGTATGGAACTGGATCTGATCAATGTACCAGTCGCTCATGCCGCTGATACCAGTGACATATTCATCTTCATCCAGGGCAACAACCTGCAGTTCGCCGCCCAGTCCACCGATCCGGGGCATGGTCACCGTGTTGCCTTCTCCATCCACATAAATGAACTGAACGGCATCAATATAGTTGCTGACAAAGATGTGAATTTTCTTCAATCGGGCACCGGGCGGTAATGTGTATTCCGAAAACTCCCGACCACCAATACCACCAGATGGGCCTAACAAGACGCTCTTCATCTCCATATCCTCCTGGACATCTAAGGTGATCCCTCCTGGGAACCGCACGATAGACCTATCATACCAATTCTTTTGCTTGCTGGCTACGGCACACCCTGTCGCTTATGCCTCAAGCTGCACCCGCCGATAGACCTGCTGCACGGGCAGCAGCGCCGGAAGCCCCTGCAAGGGCACGGTATCGCTGAGTTGCTGATACGTGGTCGCCTGCCAGTGCCCCGCCGCAACGCGCACCCACTGCACCACCCGCACCTGTTCGCTATCGATGCGCAGATACTCGCACAGGGTGGGGATGGTCTGATAGCCCGCGAACTTGCGGCCCTGGTCGTGCTCAGCGGTGGAGGGCGAGAGCACCTCCACCACCAGCAACGGGTTGAGCAGGATAACAGGTTGCCAGCGTTCGTCAAGTTGGGGCGTGCCTGCGACAACCACCGCATCCGGGTAGTAGTAGCGGTGGGCGCTGGGTACTCCCACCCGAATATCACTGTTGTATACAATAAAATCACCATTCTCAAGCGCCGCCTCAAGCAGGTAAACTATCCGTACCTTTACCCGGCTGTGTTGTGGTGTTCCGCCTGGCATGGGCAACAATACCCCATCTACATATTCGGTGCGGGTCTCGGCGGCCTCCTCGCGGGCCAGGTATTCGGCGGGTGTAACAAAGGTGTGTGTTGCTGTGTTCATCCGTTCCTACTCGTGTGTATGGGCGCGGTGCGCTAGGCCCGCACCAGCCAATCGCCTGCACCAACCCACTTGAAGGTGGTCAACTCTTGCAAGCCCATCGGCCCGCGTGCGTGGAGCTTCTGCGTGCTCACGGCAATCTCGGCACCCAGACCAAACTCGCCGCCATCGTTGAAGCGGGTTGATGCATTCACAAAAACTGCCGCGCTATCCACCTCGCTGACAAAACGATCTGCCGCCGCGCTGTCGTTGGTGAGGATGGCTTCGCTATGTCCGGTACTGTGTAAAGCAATATGTTCAAGCGCTTCATCCAGATTATCAACCACCCGGATTGCCAGGATCAGCGCCAGGAACTCGGTAGCAAAGTCGGCGGCACTAGCCCGTGACAGCTTCCATGTTGTTGAACGTGGGTCATCACTCAATACAGCAAACGCCTCCTGATCGGCCCGAAACTCAACACCTGCCGCGCCCAAGCTGGCCGCCACTGCTGGCAACAGACGCGGCGCAATCTCGCGCTGTACCAGCAGCACATCCATCGAATTACACACACTGGGGCGCTGTACCCGTGCATTATACAGAATAGGCACAGCTCGCTCAATAGCGGCCGTTGCATCGACATAAATATGGCACACGCCGATGCCGCCCGTAATGACTGGAATGGTTGCGTTTTCGAGACAGAAGCGATGCAACCCGGCCCCGCCGCGTGGCACAATCACATCAATATACTGGTCGAGCCGTAGCAAGTCGCGTACCAAGTCGCGGTTAGGGTCGGTAATGCTCTGCACTGCCGTTGCAGGCAACCCGACCTGCTCCAGCGCCAGCCCGACCACATGCGTAATTGCGCCGCAGCTTGCGCTGATATCGCTGCCGCCACGCAGCACCGTTGCGTTACCCGCCTTGACACACAACGCCGCCGCATCAACCGTGACATTGGGGCGCGCCTCGTAGATGAAACCAACAACACCGAGCGGTGTGCGGCGCTTGTGTACCCGCAGACCGTTCGGCAGTTCGGCGTGGTCAAACGTTTCACCAACTGGATCGGGCAGCCTGGCAACGTTACGTGTATCACGGGCGATGGTGGCAAGCCGCTGCGGTGTCAGGAGCATGCGGTCAAGCAGGTTGTCGCGCAGCCCTGCCGCCTTGCCGCGCCTCATATCGCTGGCGTTGGCATCCAGAATAGCATCCTGGTGCTCATCGAGCAGGTCGGCCATCGCGTGCAGGGCCGCGTTTTTCTGCTCGGTTGTGGCGCGGGAAAGGTGGCGGGCGGCGGCGCGGGCCTGCTGCCCAATATACGGAAGATCAGTCATAGCAGGTATCCTTTCAGTCAATTTCAATGTGCTGGCTGGCCCACATTGTGCAATGTGGGCGCTACCTATCGGCCCTGTAGTAGCCAGTCACCGAGCCGTTTATTGTTTGTCTTTCGTATCAAAAAGCTGTCGCATCTGGTCGAGTTGCTCGTGCATCTCGCCGCGTTGCCATCCACGGATGAGAAAAAAGACGGCAATGGACAGACCAATAACCGCAAGCAGCGAGATCGGTATAACCAGCGGGCTAACATCCACACCAGTCAGTGCCAGCAAATTGAGCACGGCAAACAAGCTTGTTGCAATACCAGCCAGCGTAAAGGCACGCCGCCGATTGCTGCCTGCTCCGGCACGCTGGGCATATCGGAAAAAGAAGAATGTTATCAGAACAAGGAAGATTGTACGTATCACCGGCACTACCTAGATGACTAAAGATTATTGAACGATGGTTCCGAATGGTCTTACGGCTCTCTATTATAACGCATCCTGGTTTTTGCACAGCCCGTTACTGGTCTTTGCCCACGTCGCGCCCCTGACTCAGGCGGTAATCGCTGCTATCGATATAGGGTGGTTCGCTGGCTTTCTTCAAAATGATGCCAACCACCACTACCCCAACCAGAATGACTGCACCGATGAGTATAATAACCAGCAATGCAACACCAACGATAAGCGCAATACTTGTCATACGATACCTCCACATTTACATAGTAATACCAAAATAGGACGATGAAAATGTATGCAAAAAGCTTCTCGGAAACCTGATATTGTCATAGAAAGCTAACGTTTAACGCCTTGACAAAATTGAGCTATGGTATAATGATTGGTAGTAACCAAGTACAGAAAGCCTAAATATTTGTTACCATGAGTAGTAAATGTAGTACGAAGGGCCTCATCCGATGAGTCAACTCGGTGAGCGGTTACGTCAAACACGTGAACAGCACGGCATAACACTGGCCCAGGCCGCAGCCCAAACGCGTATCCGTATTCAGTCTCTCGTCGCACTCGAAGAGGGACAATTCGACCGATTACCGAACGACGTTGTTGCAAAGGGTTTCATCCGCAATTATGCCCAGTTTCTGGGGCTTGCGGTCGATGAAATGATTGACCTGTTCCGGATGGAACGTGGCACCTCGCAGCCGATCCGGGTTATTGCTGCTACGACCATCCCGCGTACTCGCTCATATGTCCTGCCAAGCTTTTTTGGTATTTTTTTGTCACGATTGCCCTGGTTGCGCTGACGTATGTGGTGCTCAATTTTGCGGGGCGTATTCAGCAGACTGAAGCGCCTGTCGCAGAATTGACCAACCCGACCACAACCGCCACCGTTGCCACACCAACACGCCTGCCCACCGAAGTAGCTCCGCCCACCTCAACCAGTGGACCCGAAGTGGCAGGCGGCGAGAATGCAGGCGATATTGAACCAGCGCCCACCGTGCAGGCGGTGATACCGGCCCCACTGACCACCCGCACCCCTGCGCCCGTCTCGCCCACGCCAACCCAGGAAGCCCCCATTGTGCTGAATATCAGCGTGCTGGAAAGCAGCGCCGAGGGTTCGTGGTTGCGGGTGACTGCCGATGGTGCAATTGTCCTTGAACGCATTATGACCCCCGGTGAGCAGCAGGTCTTTCTGGCTCAGCGCCAGATCCAGGTTCGGGCGGGCAACCCGACCGCCGTACAGGTCAGCGTTAACGGCTCGCCACCCGAACAACTCGGACAGGTGCCCGGTCAGCCGCTCGACTGGTCGTGGCCCCCTCAATAATACCATTCTCATATTGCTAGGGCTGCTCTTCCGTGTAAACGGGAGGGCTTTTGTTATAATACCTCAGAGCAGCAAATGAACGAAGACCGCAGGAAGTAGAGAGTGAGGAGTGCTATGGCATCTGAAAGCACATTTGATATTGTGTCCGATTTTGATCGGCAGGAACTGGTCAACGCGGTAGATCAGGCGCAGCGCGAGATTGTCAACCGCTACGACCTGAAAGACACCGGTACCACGCTCGACCTGAGCGAAACCGAGCTTACTATTACTACCGACAACGAAATGACGCTGCGGAACGTCCGCGATATTATGGAAACCAAAGCGCTCCGCCGTAATCTGTCGCTCAAGATCTTCAATTACGGCGAGCTAGCGACGATGAGCGGCGGGCGCGTGCGGCAAGTAGCAACGCTGCAAAAGGGACTGGATAGCGAGATGGCCAAAAAGATCCAGAAGCTCATCCGCGACCAGTTCCCCAAAGTGCAGGCCCGTGTGCAGGGCGATAGCCTGCGGGTGGGCAGCAAGAGCCGCGACGAGTTGCAGTCGGTCATTCAGTATATGCGCGAGCAGGAAGAGACCCTGCCCGTGCCGCTGCAATATACCAACTATCGTTAATACGGCAAGAGGAACACCAACAATGAACCGCTGGCTCGGTGCAGGAATATGTGTGCTGCTTGTTGTGGGGGGTGTTCACCCTGCTCTGGTGGCAGTTCAGCCGCAAGGCACAAGCGCTGGAAAGCAAGATACAGGTGCTCACAACGGCGCGGGCGCAGTGGGATAGCCATCGCTTTGATCGGTATCAGCTTACGTTCAACTATCAAAGCCATGATCAAAATTGTCAGCAGGACGCGATTATTCAGTACCACGGGGATAAAGAGCAATTTGTGAGTTCCACACGGTGTATACCTGTGTCCGTGCAGAGGATGTTCGACCAGATCGAGTTCTACCTTAAGTGGAATGCAAATTGCTGTCCTTGTCGGGGACATTATGAGGTTAATGTAACGTACAATGCAGAGCAAGGGTATCCAGAAGAAGTGACCATATGGGCCGTGTCCGACGGATACCACTGACAGCATTCTTTCTTCTGGCGGCAATTATGGCAGCGAAGACTAGTAGAGTGCCGCACGTCCCGCATTCGTATAGAAATATTTTCGGTCTTATCGATTCAACCATTACCATAAAGAGCAACATTACAGGTTCTAGAATACATTTATGCGATACTATATTCTGACATTGGGGTGTCCCAAAAATTCGGTTGACAGCGAAGGCATGCACAGCATCCTCGCCGCGCAGGGCCATACTGCCGTGCCCAGCAGCAGCGAGGCCGATGTGGTGATTGTAAATACATGTAGCTTTATTGCGGCGGCCCGCGACGAGACACTGGCAGTATTGCGCGAAATGGGCGAACAGAAGCAGCCCCAGCAGCACCTTGTGGCGGCGGGCTGTATGGCCGAAAGCCACACTGCCCTTGTGCAGGCGGTGCCCGGTGTGGATGCCACGCTTAGCACGCAGCAATGGATGCAGATTGGCAACGTGGTGCGGCAGTTCGAAAACGGGGCCGCATCTGGCCCGCGTCCGTCGCGCAGCCTCGATATACCCGTCATTGGCATGAGCGCAACCGCGCCCGCCGCACCGGGGATGATTGCGCTGGTGGGCGACCCGGTCACGCCCGAACAGGTGCAGGGCTATGCCGACTGGCGCACCACCCAGATCCGGCGTACGATGAATGGCCCATCGGCCTACCTGAAAATATCGGATGGCTGCAACCTGCGCTGTGCCTTCTGTACCATTCCGTCGTTCAAGGGCGATATGCGCTCAAAGCCGATGGGTGCTATTCTGGGCGAGGCGCAAGAACTGGCGGCGCTGGGCGTGCGCGAGATTGTGCTGGTCGCGCAACACCTCACCGACTACGGGCGCGACTTGAAGCTGACCGATGGGCTGGCAACGCTGCTGGATGAACTGTGTCAGGTGGTGCCCCAGGATACCTGGATTCGGCTGATGTATGCCTACCCGCACGGCATCACGCCGCGACTGATCGAGACGATGGCCCGCCACCCGCAAATCTGCAAATATCTGGATATGCCGCTGCAACATGCCCACTCCGATATGCTGCGGCGTATGCGGCGACCGCCCGACACCGAGCGCACGAAAGCTACTATTGCGGCACTGCGCGAAGCCATGCCCGACTTGGCGCTACGCTCAACGTTCATTGTGGGCTATCCGGGCGAAACAAAAGAAGAGTTCAAGGCGCTGCTGGCCTTCCTCGAAGCAGTGCAGATCGACCGGGTAGGCGCGTTCCGCTACTCGCAGGAGCCGGGAACGCACGCCGCAACGCTGCCCAATCAGGTGCCCGCCTACACTACCGAACGGCGCTGGCATCGGCTGATGCAAACTCAGCAGCCCATCTCGTACGAGCGCAACCGCCGCTGGGAAGGACGCACCATAACCGTGCTGGTTGAGGGCAAGGGTGAAACAGAGGACGGTCAGCCGCTTCTGGTGGGGCGCTCGTTCCGCGATGCGCCAGAAGTAGACGGACAGGTATTTATCTGGGGCGAAGCGCCTGCGGGAAGCATGATTCAGGCGACGATTACTGAGGCCACCGCCTATGATCTGTGGGGCGAACTGGCCTGATACTATACGCATTATTCGGCTTGCTGCCGCTGGTCAGCCCGCCCCGCGGCGGCGAGCTTTCGTAGGCGGGCAGTTGTACAACATCGGCGTGCGCTAACCAGCGCTGGATGCGGTGCCGTTGGCTGCCTTGCCGTCGCAGTGCCCGACGTTGTGCGAAAGGAGCAGCTTGTGCAAGCGCTTCAGATCATCCGGATTGTTGCGGGCCAGATAATCGACCATGTAATCAACGGCCATATCGCTGTAGTCATCCAGCAATCCGTCGAGCACCTGTTGTACAATCATCGATACAAATTCCTGTTCGCTGATTGTCGGCGTGTACACATACGCCAGCCCCTCGCGCTGCCGATTGAGTACACCCTTTTCAGCGAGGCGGCTCATTGTGGTCATTACCGTGGTATAAGCAATGTCGCGCTGTTGGGCCAGCTTGCGGTGAACCTTCTTCACCGTGCTGCGCTTGTCCTGCCAGAGCAGGCGCATAATCTCGGTTTCCAATGGGCCGAGAACTTTCACCAGGCCGTCCTTGGTTGGACTGAAGCGGAATCGCATATTCAGTGCCATGCTACCCTCTCCCTGCTACACTAGGTGGCGATGTTGCGGTACGGCATTGTGTGCTACCAGTACTACAGAGGTAGTGTACTAACCGACTTCGCAATCAACAAGATGCTTAAATTACTAGCGGGTTACAGAACGTAACTAACTTATCGGAAAGACGAAATACTGCCGCTCTGTATGCCCGAAAGCTATTCTGACTTGTTTTATAAAACGGAAGCCGCAACACTTTTTGATCGAGAAGGGCCAATGGATCACGATACACATACGATTATTGAGCGTATTCAAGAGACGATGCGGGCCGCCTTTCCCGAAGCCGAAGCACGGGTGCAGCGTTTTTACGGCATGCAAGCGTATCATCTGGGCTGGCGCGACCTCGATTTAAACCTGGCCTATGCCGACCCTGGCAAGCTGCTGCGCCCTCAACTGGTGCTGCTGGCAACCCAGGCGGTGGGTGGCTCGTTTGAGCAGGCGCTCCCGCTGGCGGCGGGTATTCAGCTTATTCACGACTTCTCGCTAATCCACGATGATATACAGGATCAGAGCGACACCCGCCGGGGCCGCATGACGGTCTGGAAAAAATGGGGCATCGCGCAGGGCATCAACACCGGCGACGGGATGTTTGTGCTGGCCCACCTTGCGATCCATCAGCTTGGCGAGGCCGGCTTGCCTGCCGGGGTGGTGCTCGAAGTGCTGCGCCGCTTCGATGAAACCATTCTGAAAATCTGCGAAGGCCAATACCTCGACCTGAGCTTCGAGGGTGACCTGAACATCACCGAGGCCGATTATCTGGCGATGATCAGCCGCAAGACCGCCGCCCTGATTGCGGCATCTACTGGGCTGGGGGCTATCATCGGCGGGGCCAGCCTCGAACAGGCCCAGGCGCTGTTTGCGTTCGGGCAGAGCCTGGGGGTTGCCTTCCAGGTGCAGGATGATATCCTGGGTATCTGGGGCGACCCCTCCATAACGGGCAAGCCCTAC
>JAAUSQ010000281.1 GCA_012033195.1 Chloroflexaceae bacterium | reverse complement strand
CTGAGCGATACCGTCCAACTCCGGATTGCCGAACGCCTGCCCCGCCGGGTCATCGATAAAGCGGGCACGCGGGAAGTACGTCTCACGATAGAGATAATTGGGAGCAATCGCGTTGACGGGGATACCATGCGGGGCCAGATTCAGGCTCAGCGATTTCATCAGCGCATTGAGCGCAGAACGGGCCGCGTCGGGGATTGCGCCACCACATCGCGATGCGCTGCTGTATACACCTCGCGCACGGCTGCATCAGCGAACGACAGATCGTGTGCAACCACGTGAAAACCAGCCGCATGCAACGCGGCTACAGCAGCAGAACCGGCGAACTCACAAGCATGGGTAACCAGTGCGACAGGCTTTGCCATTGGGAACCTCTCTCTATAGAATAATCAGGGAACCACTCCAGGCTTTGGGTACAGTATACTGATTGGAAAGCCGATGCTGCTCGTGCCCACCCACCCGCCGCTCGTTGTGTAATGTGGTTTCTGCATCCCCGATCAGGTTGTTGGTTTTCGTACATACATTCGCACGAATAGACAAGACCACCCCTATGGCACAGGGTATAGTGAGCACGTGGTCAAGCTGAGCATACAACAGGCTGCGGAAATGATGTGTACCTTTGAATTGCTCTGCGCCTTGGTTGTATGATAGAAGGAAATGCCGATGCAAGCAGTTTTGCATCCCTATACCATCTCACCAATAGCATGCTGGATAGGACGAATTATGAGTGCTATACCCGTTCTCCTGTTGCTCGTTGCGGGGGTTGTGGGCGTGTCAAGTTCAGAAGAAGCTATCGCAAGCTCGATTGTGCTGGGCTATCCAGGACACGTGACGCTTATCATCGCTGCGGTCGAACTCGTCTGTCTGGTGCTGTATCTCATCCCGCGCACATCGGTGCTGGGCGCGATTTTGCTGACAGGGTATCTGGGTGGGGCCGTTGCAACCCATGTGCGGATGCTCGATATGGATCTTGCACTGACGCCGTTCATCGTCGGCATACTGCTCTGGGGCTGGCTCTACCTGCGCAACCCGCAGCTACGTGCACTTATTCCAATTCGACTATAACCAGAAAGGACACCCCACAATGGCAGAACACCGTGATCTTGTCATCACTCGTATTGTACAGGCACCAGTTGCGCTGGTCTGGCAGGCCTGGACTGACCCGGCCTATGTGATGCAGTGGTGGGGGCCAGCCGGGTTTACCTGCCCGCTCGCCCGTATGGATGTACAGGTCGGCGGCTCCTCGCTGGTCGGCATGGCGTCGCCCGAATATGGCACCCACTACAGCACCTGGCACTATCAAGAAATTGTCCCGCTGGAGCGTATGGTGTACAGTCACAATCTGGCCGACGCGGACGGTAACAAGCTTGATCCGGTTGCGGTAGGGATGCCGCCCGATTTCCCCCAGGATCAGCGCCATCTGATCGCCTTCAAAGCACTGGATACGAACCAGACCGAACTAACTATCACTGAGTATGGCTGGCCTGTGGGCGAGATGATGGAAATGTCCCGCCTGGGAATGGAGCAGTGCCTCGATAAACTGGCGGTACTAGTAGAAGGAGTGAAAGCGATGATTCGCACCGCACCAATTGCAGAGCCGTTTGGCGCGGCAGATACAGCGGTAACATCCTGGGATGTAGCGCTTCAACAGATTGAGCAGGCGGATGTGTTCTGGCTCGCGACGGTGCGCCCCGATAGCCGACCACACGTTGCGCCTGTGCTGGCTATCTGGCTCGCTGATGGGTTCTACTTCTGTGCGGGCACTACCACCCACAAAGGCAGAAACCTTGCACATCAGGCTGATTGTGTGCTCACTACTGCCGGTGCGCTCCTGCATCTGGTGATTGAAGGGCACGCGCACATAGTGCATGACACGGCAACTCTGCAACAGGTCGCCGCAAAGTATCTCAGCCGCTATGGTTGGGAGGTTACGATCCAGGAAGGAGCGTTCTATGCTGAGGGCGCACCGAGCGCTGGCCCACCGCCGTATACTGTCTATGCCATCACACCGACTGTGGCGTTCGGCTTTGGCAGCGATGGAACTTGCAGCCCGACACGCTGGCGCTTTGTTTAGTAAAAGAAAAGGATAGGCTATGAGTATTGTCTTGCTTGATATGGCGATGTCACTGGATGGGTACATCGCAGGGCCAGATGACGCCGATGGAGGCTTGAACGACTGGTTTTTTGACCCCTCCCGGCACAATGCAGAAGTGGTGGCCGAGTCGTTGCATACCACCGGGGCACTCATCATAGGGCGACGGACCTACGATATTGGTGCCGCACTGAATGCATTTGCCGACACACCCTACCACGTGCCGCATATGGTCGTATCACACACTGTTCCAGCCCAGACCGCAACAAGCCCTGCACCATTCATCTTTGTTACCGATGGCATTGTAAGCGCACTGACACAGGCTCGCGCTGCTGCAAACGGCAAGGATGTTGTGCTTGGGGGAGGAGCCAGTATCGCGCAGCAGTACCTGCGGGCCAATCTGATCGATGAAATCCAGATCCATCTGGTGCCCGTGTTGCTTGGCAATGGTATTCACCTGTTCAATCGTGATAGCTCTACAATCCAGAAGCTGGAAGGTACGCGGGTGATTGGCTCCAGCGGCGTGACCCATTTGCGCTATCGTGTGGTGAAGGAAGCCACACCCGCCAATCGCTAAAGGGACAGGTTGTCATACACATAAAAGATGTAATCTTGTGGCCCCGTTGTACCGCCCAGATCACTCAGCCCCTTGAGTATCTGGGCGCGGTGATCTGTGCCGTGATTGACCACATGCAACAGCACCTGCCACACTAGCAGGTCTTTGTCTTCTTCATCAACAAACGGTTTTGTTTCGAGCATGTCATCGTGCAACGCAGCAAGATACTCGCGCATCTGCCGCTCAACCGTGTCCCAGTGCGCCCGGATGCGTGCCCGCTCATCAAAGTGCAGCGGATTGAGTGGCTCCGGAATAGCGATACCACGCAAGCCGCAAAACCACGCATCATCAACATTTATCAGATGCACGATCTGGTTGCGGACAGACCCGACTGAATAGTCGATATGGCGGGTAAATTGTTCCTGGGATAACGCTAGAATAGCGCTGTCCCAGAGCTTGCGATTCTCACTGAAGTGGTAGTCGTAGAACTGGCGAAAGATATAAGCGGGCATCGTGTTCCTCCCTTCATGTCATGCAGCAATCTTCAGCATACCCCATCTTCCAAAAACAGTCTTGTCTATTCGTGCGCAAGAGGTGTACCTCACCACACCAGAATCGCCCGGTTCAGCCGTTGGATGGATCAGCTTTTGCAACAAGTGTGCTATGATAAGTACATCCAATAGCACGAGCAACCTTCCTTGAAGGGGTTCACCAGGATGTCAGCGATCTGTGGCGCTGCGGAAAGGAAGCAGATATGCAGGAGCGACAGCAAATTTCCGATGTTGATCATGATCGCAGCCTGTCCCCCGATGGGATCCGGCTGATGCAGTCAAGCGATGGTCTGGGATGGGAAGGGTTTGTCGTCCGCACCTATGAAGAACCAGCGGCGATGGAGTTGTGGCGCGTACCAGATACAACCGCGCTCACGCTTATCCTTGTAGTACGCGGCGTGTTGCATATGGAGCAGCGGCGACTGGATGGCCCCTGGACCAACTACGTGGTACGTACCGGCGATCTGTTTTTGCGCCCACCTGGACGTGCGCCCTACGAATTGCGCTGGACGGCCTCCGAACCAACCCGGACTGTGCATATTCATATCGACCGTTCGCTTGTGCTGCGTACAGCGGCGTCTTTGTATCGGGGTGATCCGAGCCAGATTGAAGTGATTGAGCAGGTTGGGTTGCAGGATGCTTTGCTCACCCAGCTTGGCCTGCATCTCGGCGCAGCACTTGAGCACGCTACCCCTGCCGATGGCATTTATGCGCAGTCGGCGTTGCAGTTGCTCGTCACGCATCTGATCCGCTATCATGCAGCGACACGAAACGATACTTCCGACCCGACCGGTGGATTGACCCGGCAGCAACTCCAGCGCGTTGTCGAATTTGCACAGGCCCACCTCGATCAAGCCATCACGCTCGAAGCGCTAGCCCAGCAGACAGGCTATAGCCCTTATCACTTTGCCCGCCTCTTTCGGCAGAGTGTCGGTATGAGTCCCTATCAATTTGTATTACGCCAACGCCTCGAACGGGCACAGCAGTTGCTCCACGAAACCGAACACCCGCTGCTGGAGATTGCCCGCGACTGTGGTTTTGCCAATCAGAGCCATATGACCCGCATCTTCCGCCAGCAACTTGGCACCACTCCCCGCGCCTACCGACGGCTGCGCGAGAACATTGCAGGGATGTGAGGCACCCGGTATACAGCGTGGGACGCGCTTTGCGATGGCTGGCCCGATAACTAAATGTTACTATCGTCAGCTCGACGGCTGGAATACGCACGCCATCACAGGTCGGGGCGGCGCTGCTGGCGGAGATGGCGGTTCTACATCTGGTGTCGTAGGAAGGCAGGCCCCTACACAATGGCCGGGTGCTCTGCAGTTAAGAGCGCAGTTCGCCACGTCCCGCCAGTGTATGTCTCAAGCAAGCTACACAGATCATGCATTGCGCTCTGTACCTCCTGTTGGGCGGTGCTGTGGTGCGCCTCTATCGTGATAATAACGTGGGTTGTGGCATTGTTCGCGGCGCTCGTTGCGCTCTGCCGCCAGCACCAGCGCCGCGCCACAGCCATATCTTGTTCATCTGCAAAAATGACCTCGCCCGGTTCCGGGTGGACAGCTTCATCACTCCCCAGATCAATAAACATCTCCGTCCCTGTGGCATGCCGGACGGTCAGTGTACCTGTGATGGCACGCGTGTCCAACACGGCTACTGGCAGGGCATAGCGAATGCTTACCAGATTGCCAATATCAACTAGAGTGTTAATACTGGGAATATCGCCCTTCTTGGTGAGCCGACGCAACAGCGCTTCTGCTGCCGTGCGGTACTGTGTTGGCGACACACCAAATGCGCTGATGGCACGCCGCCATGCATTGAGTGATTCAACCTGGCTGAGCGGTGTATCACCAAGACGCGCCTTCACCACTTCCTGTTCGGCGAAGTACTGTTCACGGAGCGCATCCGGGGTAGGAGGATTGGTCAGGTTGCTTGCTACCAACGATGGGTGCGGGGGAGCAGCACGGCGGGGTGAGGCATGATACCTCACCCCAGCCAATCGATGACAATCAGGCGGGGTACTTCTCGCGGAAGTAGGGGATCACTTCGCGCCCGAACAACCGGATAGCTTCCACTACCTCTTCGTGCGACGGCCCCGATGCCTGACGGAACCGCAAGATAAAGGTCGTTGCCCCCAGGTTGTGAATAAAATGCTCAATCTGCTCGATACAGTCTTGTGGGTCACCGAGGATAAAACGGTCGTCTTTGATGTGGTGCAACTGCAAATCGGCGGCAGTCGGCACATCGACCATCCATGGCTCGACTGCCGGATTGTAGCCGCCAAAGCTGAACAGCATACGGTGAGCTTCGAGAATGTACGGCGCATACTGGGCCTCGGCCTCGCTGCGGGTGGGACCACAGAACGCCTCACGCATCAAGATAATCTCCGGTTGCTTCCGCTCACGTTCGCAGGTGGCCCGGTAGGTGTCGGCCCAGCAGAGCAGCGTGGCACTGGTGTTGATCGTGTCGGTAATCCAGCCGTTGCCCCACTGCGCCGCTCGCTCAACGCCTACATCCGACCATGCCGCCACATAGACCGGCAGCGGCTGCTGCACCGGACGCGGGGTGACCCGAATGGGGCCGACATCGTAGCGGGTGCCCGCAAAAGAAAATTCTTCGTGCTGGATGGCCTGCTGCAAAATACGAAGCCCCTCTTCGAAGCGCGACTTGCGCTGCTTGAAGGGAATACCGTACATTGCAAAGTCCGACGGCGCA
>JAAUSQ010000280.1 GCA_012033195.1 Chloroflexaceae bacterium | reverse complement strand
GATTGCTACCTCGGTGCAGGGCCAGCCTATTGAAGCGGTGCAGTATGGCACAGGTAGCCACAGTATTGTGATTGTTGGTGCCATTCACGGCAACGAAAATAACTCGGCAGTGTTGACCAGCGAACTGGAAGCGCATCTGGCCGCCAATCTGCACCTGCTGCCGCCCGATACGCAGGTCTTTTTTCTGCCCAATCTGAACCCGGACGGCTCGGCGATCAATGTGCGCTACAATGCCAACGGTGTTGATCTCAATCGCAACTGGGATACTCCCAACTGGCAACCCGATACCCGCGACGCATCGGGCAACGTGTCCGGTGGGGGTGGCACTGCGCCCTTCTCCGAGCCAGAAACCGCCGGACTTGCGGCGTGGCTGCTGGCCCTGCGCGACCAATCGAGCCAGACAACCGTGCTGTTTTATCATTCGGCCTACCCCCCCAATGGATTGGTACTGGGCGGCTCAGTCGGCGCACCAACGGCACCCGCCTTTGCCGATGTCATTGGCTACGATATTCCTGCACCGGGGCGTGGGGGTTGGTCGGCCTACCCGGTGACGGGTGCAGCTCCGGGGTGGTGCCGTGCTCAGGAGATTGGTTGCTTTGAGATTGAACTGCCCAGCCGTGCCAACCTCACGCCCGATCAGGTGCAGCGCCATGCCGCTGCTGTGCTGGGGGTGTTGCTATGGGGCCAGACGGCACGCGGGCAGCATTGCTTTCTTGAAACCGGCTTTTGCATCAGTGGGCGCATCAAGCAGTTCTGGGAGCAGAATGGCGGTCTGGCCGTGTTTGGCTTTCCGATGACCCGCCAGCAGCCGCAACTGGTCGATGGCGTGGAGCGGCAGGTGCAGTGGTTCGAACGCAACCGCCTAGAATTGCACCCCGAAAACGAGCCGCCCTATGATGTGCTGCTGGGGCGGCTTGGTGTGGAAGTGCTTGAGTCGCAGGGCGCGACTGGTGGACATTTGCCCGCGCCAGCACGCCCGACGACGATTGCCGCACCTTTGCAGAAACCGGACACACGATCTGTGGTGCTATCTGGCAGGCGTGGCGAGCGGCAGGGCTGGAATTGGATGGACGCGCTGGCATCAACGACGCCGAGAGTCTGGCACTGTTCGGGTTGCCGCTGAGCGATGCCCAGCTAGAGACGTTGCCCGATGGACAGAGCCGCGTGGTACAGTGGTTCGAGCGGTCCCGCTTCGAAGACCACGGCCCGGACGGGGTGCTGCTTGGTCGGCTTTCCACCGAACTGGCCGCCGAAGCGCCTGTGCAGATCGCTTCGCAGCCTGCGCCGCTGCCACAACCGCTGGCGTATGTTTTCCCAGTGCAGGGGGCCAGCGCCTCGTATGGAGCCTACCACCACGACTACCCGGCAGCCGATATTTTTGCACCAGTGGGCACGGCCTTTGTTGCGCCGACCAGTGGCGTGGTGGAGTTTGTTACCCGTGTTGATCTCTGGAACCCGGCAACAGATCGGCCTGAACAGCGCGGCGGGTTGTCGGTGGCAATGGTTGGCGATGATGGGGTTCGGTATTATGGTTCGCACCTAGCCAGCATTGCCGATGGTATTGAGGTGGGGGCGCGGGTGAATGCCGGGCAACAGCTTGGTACGGTGGGCATCAGTGGCAACGCCCGCAGCACGCCGCCACATTTGCACTTCGGTATGTCGCGCCCGACCTATCCCAGCGATTGGATCGTACGACGCGGCGAGTTGCCACCCTATGACTATCTGCAAGCGTGGCAGCGGGGCGAGTCGGCAACACCGGCCCTGGAACGTCCGGCAGCCACTCGCCCATCGGAGTCGTTGTAACGGAGCAAACAGCGCCCCGCCGGGGCTGTGCCACAGTCCGTGCAGGCGGACTTCGTACAGCGAACCGGGGACTTCAGTTCTCCGGCGGGGGGCCTCGCGTGTGGTGCCCGACCATCAATGACCAAGCTGAACCACCATGCCCCGTGCCGCTCGCCTGCGCTTTTATCGCCCCTTCCGTGGGAGCGGGGCCGGGAATGAGGGGTATGTAGGTGTGCCGCTCCTCACTCCTCTGGCAGTAGCTCGAAGCGGTTGCGCGTTGAGACAAACACGGGCAGTTCGCCGTGTAATTCGGCGAGCGCCAGTGCTCTGGTCATGTAATACACGGCGGCAAGTTCGTCGTTCCGCATCAGCACAGTCACGAGTTCGGGGTACATCTGCATGGCTACAAACAACCCTTTTGCAATCTCAAGATCAACAAATGCGGCGATATCGTGAAACCGATCCATAAAGAGTACCTTACCTGTGCCCACCTCTGCTGCAAAAAGATCTCTTCATATAGTTAGTAGCATTTTGCCTAAATTTTTTCAAAGATTCGGCCCGATCTTGCACCAATCCGGGCGTTTGTCGAATAATGAGAATCTTGGTATAGTAGCCATCAGTAGCACACTACAGCGAGGTACCCGATGGTCAACACAGCCCCCCGCCCAAAAAAGCCGGGCCGCAACGATCCGTGCTGGTGTGGCAGTGGCCGCAAGTACAAAGATTGTCACCTGCCCATCGAAGAGGCGCAGCGTACCGAGCAGCGCGAGTTGCGGCGCACTCAGGAAACGCTCTTGCCGCGTGTATTGGAGACCGCCCGCGAGATGCCCGCCCTGTTCCCGGCAGCCTTCGAGCTATTCTGGAATGGGCGCTACACGTTCGACCAGATGAGCGACCTTGATGCACTGGAAGAGCGTGGAGCCGAGCGGTTTCTCACATGGTTTGCTTTTGACTATAGCGTGGACGAGAACGGTACGCTGGTGGAGCGGCTCACCCGCGATGCGGCTGCGGGCACGTTTGCAAGCACGCCCTATGAACAACGCCTGTTGCAGCAGTGGCAGGCTATCCGGCTCCGGGCCTATGTCATCAATACGATCCGCAAAGGTCAGGGGTTGTGGGTGGTTGATATAGCCAGCGCTGAACGTTTCTACATCGAAGACCAGGCTGCAAGCAAACGTATCAAGGTAGGGGAAGTGCTGGTCGGGCACCTGCTCTGGATTGGCACTGCCGCCGACGATACGGCCCTGTATGGCATTACCGGAGCGGTAGCGCACCTGACCAGCGATACGGCCCCGAAACTGCGTGAGTTTCTGGCGCTGCACCACGCCGACCTGCAACGCACCACACCCGCCGCCACGCTTACCGATGTGGTGCAGCAGCGCAGCCATGTGCTGAACCATTTTGTGATCGCCCTACCCACCAGCCCCGATCCGGGTGCGCTGGATGCTATTATAGACCATACCCGCGCCAGCCTGCATCTGGATGCTGCTGCCGATACATAAGCAAGATTGCAGGCTCTGTGCTGCAACGCTTTGTGTTCAATGATACCCTTTTACCTTTGTTGAGCTTGTGGTATACTGCTGGCTATTCCTACCTATCATGCAACAAAAGGTGGTTACCCATGTCTGACGGAACCGCAATGGATAGTCTGCGGCGGGTTCAGATCTTTGGTGGACTGAACGACCAGGAACTGTTGAAGATTGCGAACCTGTGTGAGATCTGGCGTGTCGCGACCGGGCACGTGGTGTTCAGCGAGGGCGAAGACGGCGACCGGCTTTTTATCATCCACGAAGGTAGTGTGCGGGTTACTATTCAGACAACCACACCCGACGGCAAACCCACGCAAGGGACGATCAATATGTTGTATGCCGGACAGAGTTTTGGCGAACTGGTGCTGCTTGATGGGAATACCCGCTCGGCAACTGTTGTTGCTGCTTCATCGAGTGTTCTGCTCGCCATCAAAGAGCGCGAATTTTCGCTGCTGTGCGAGGCGAATCCACGCATTGGCTACCGTGTGATGCGCAACCTCGCCAGCGATCTGGCCTACAAGCTCCGTTCATCCAACCTTTTGTTACGTGGCAATATTCGCTGGAAGCACAACGAACTGGCGGCACGGCCCCGGTAAGGGTTGTATAGTGTGGCATCTCCCGCAACCTGAAGTCCCCGCCTCGACAAACATAGCCCGCCTGTGCGGGCTTACTGCTTGCTGTTCGCCCACTGCCTGCGGTTACGTTTCATCCGGAGCGCACATGTAATGCTGCCCCGGTTCGAGCAGGCTTTTCCAGGCATCCCCCGCTTGATTGGCGGCAATATCAAAGACGGGTTCTGCATCGGGGTCTACCTCAAGCCGCCAGATTTCCTGGACGGGGCGCAGGCCGCAGCGCCAATAGAACTTCTTGGCGCGTTCGTTGGATGCCGTTACATACAATTCCAGCCGATTGAAGCCGTGCATAGCGGCCCAGTCGCGTGCGAAGGTGACCAGGCACGCTGCCATATCGCTGCCCCGGTAGGCCGGCTCAACATAAAGAGCGGTGAGTTCGGCCCAGTTGCGGTGCTGAAAGAGCGGTGAGTCTTTGTGCACTTCGACCATCAATAGGCCTGCTGGCTGCTCCTTGTGCCACGCTAGCAACCACAATGTATTGGGACTGTTGTAGGTGCGCTTGAAATGCTCGTGCAGCAGGTCGCGCCAGTTCTCGGCAAGCGCAAAGCACGCATCAAGCGAACTATTAAATTGATGTAACTCCTGAAAAAGGGCTGCAATAACGGCAAAGTTAGCGGGTTCGGCGTGGGTGAACCGAAATCCGGGCAACGAAATGTTTGTATGCTGAGTCAACCTGATACCTGCACGCTGAATACGATAGTCTCATCTCTTATAGTATAGCGCGAAACTATAGATTGCAAGAATCAATCTGCAATCAGTCTGATAAACTGGCACGGATGGCAGGTATGAAAACGTGCCCGCCTCTTTCGCCCGCCAACGATCAAGGCCACCATTGCCCCTACTCGCGCGCAGGCGGTGGCCCCCGGAAGAACTGGTCAACAAGCTGGTCAACCCCTGCCGGATCCCAGACCAGATTGGAGCCAATTTCGGCTACAAGCGGCACCGTCTCTGGTGTGATGCGAAGTTGCTGAATCTCGTTCGGGTCGAGCCGTGCGCCAAGCAACGCCATGCCAAACAATACATCTGGTCGGTCAATCGGCAGGGTTGTCATAAAGGGGGTTGGTTGCCCTTCTTCGGCGGCAACACTTTCGAGCAGCGCAGGCATCGCCGCCAATCGGCCCGCCCACCCGCGTGACTGAAGCTCTGCGGCAATGGCCCGCACAACCTGCTGCTGCCGTTCGGCCCGCCCGAAGTCGCTATCGGCGTGGCGCGTACGGGCATAGATCAGGGCCGTCTGTCCGTCCATCTGCTGTGGGCCAGGGAAGAACTCAACCCGCATATACCCAAAGTCTTCGGTGGGGTAGGCATCGTCAATAATATGGACGGGCACATCGATGGTAATGCCGCCGAGGGCATCAATCACCGATACAAAGCCGTCGAAGTTAATCTGCATAGTGTAATCGATCCGCATGCCCCGGCTCGATAGGCCCAGAAAATGCTCGGTTGTCTGCGTGGCAAGCGCCATGCCGCCCTGCTGCGGGGTGGTGCCCGGACCGAAATACTGCTCGGCCAGTGCGTAGCCCTGCCCATAAGCAACATTGATTTTGGTCGTGCCAATATCTACCACATCTACCTGGGTGTCACGCGGAATAGAGAGCAACGCCGCCCGCCCTGTTGCCGCATCGAGCCGCACCAGCATCAGCGTATCGCTGCGCACGCCCTCTTCGGGATGGTCGGGGCGCTCGTCTACGCCGACGATCAAAATGTTGGTGCCACCAATCAGCGGCGAAGCAACCGACGGGTTGCCGCGTGCATCGGCAACTACCGCCGCCCCTGCCACAATATTGGCCTGCCGATAGAGTAATGCCGCACCCAGGCCCGCCAGCGCTACCAGCACCAGCAGCACCAGTTGCACCCGTCGCCAGAAGCGCTTCCAGAAGCCGCCCTGCGCCTGCTTGCGGGCAGCCCGCCGCGCCCGTGCCGCCGGAACAGCATGCTGCCGTGGGGGGGGTGGGTTGCTCGTAAGGTCGCGCATCGCGGCGCTGCGACGGTGG
>JAAUSQ010000279.1 GCA_012033195.1 Chloroflexaceae bacterium | reverse complement strand
TTTGAGACGGTGCCCCTCCACCTGTTGCATAATGGCGGTAATCTCCGCATCTTGCAGCACACGCGGTTCATATTCGTGATCTGCGGCGGATGGCAGCACCACCTGTTTCGCCGGGTTGCGCCCGATAAGGCCCAGGTTGACGGCACGCTTCAGGGCTTTCGACAACACCCCAACAATTATGTCAATACGCCGTACCGAAAGAAAGGGTTGGTCATCCGGGCACTGGCGCGGGTGGCGCACCCGACAACGAGTTTTCTGGAGCCGATTAATCCATTCCTGAATATGCTGCGGAGTGAGTTGATTGAGACGGAGCGCCCCAGGCCAGGAATAATGTGATGTTCAAGTTGTTCCTTGTTTAGCTTGCATGTCGCCGCAGCCACCTTCCCCTCGGCATACAGAGCATACCAGTCAGTCATATAGGTTGCCAGGGTCTGATGGGCATCGTTGTGATACGTGCCGCTCGCAATGTCCTGCCGCAATGCGGCAAGCTTAGCGCTCGCCTCGTACTCGGTGGCACCAGACACATAGATGCGCTTGCGTTTGCCATCGACGACCCCTTGATCGATGACCCCTTGCCAGCGGCCATTTTTGCGTTGGGTGACAGAGCCATCACCGCGTTGGCGTTGTCCGTTATGGTGTGCTAGGCGCTGTTGCGCGGGCCGTTTCATCCGTTCCATTGCGTTTCCTTTCCACCAAGTCCATAAGTGATTGGTAAACAATGCGCCGCGAGCGTCCGATCTTGATGGCATCCAGTTCGCCTGTTGCGAGTAGTTTGTAAATCGAGTTATCGTCGAGCCGCAACAGGTGCTGGGCCTCGCGGATGGTGATAAGCAGAGAAGACTCCATAACACTACTCCTGACGTTATCCAAGCGTTTGACGTATAGTGTAGCTTTTTTTGAAAACGCAAGCCTCATATTTATCACGTATGTGTGTATACAAATTAACGTACAAAGTTGATATGATGACGTTACCGTAAGTGCTTATTTCAGCGAGGCCGAGGAAAGGAACGTACATACGCGATGGGGAAGCTAGCTGTCTCTGGGTACTTGCAACGCCTGCGCGAGCTTCAGGGGATCAGCCGTGCCGTTGTCGCACGATTTGCAGAAACATCAGAACAAAATATTTTTTGCATTGAAGTTGAAGCACAAGAACCACGTGCCGAATTACTCGCCGCTTTCATTATGGCGATTAAAGGTGATGTTGTTGATGTTTATGAGTTGTTGAATGATAAGACGGCGACGACGGCCTATGTCGCGCTAGCCAATGATGGCTATCAGGTGGTTGATATTAGCGACCCCCAGCAGCCACGTGCGGGAGCCGTGTACCAGGTTCCGACGATGGTAGAATCGTCGTTTTTTGGTGCGATGAGCGTGATGGCCATTGCGGTAGAATCTGATCTGCTCGTCGTTTTAGGGGCGTCAGTGGATCCAAATACCATTAGTACCATCGGCATTATTGCGGCATCCGACGACCAACCGCTGTTCGTTGGCAGCACCGGATTTCCGGAGATGGCGGAGCACGAACCGCAGCTCACACCCACAACGTTTTATCAGTACGGTAAGTTGCTAGTGGTGGGCCATCGAGAGTACAAAGATAACAATACGAGCACCTTACAGCTGTTCCACCTCACGCTAGCAGCAGCACCACGCTGATGGGGCAGGGAGTGGTCGTGAGTGATCCACAATGGTATTATAGTAAGCGGGCTAGTGTATCTGCGGGCACGCTGGTACGACCCGGCGAGCGGCACGTTCCTCGGCAGAGACCCCTTTGAAGGGTTCCCGGACATGCCGTACAGCCAGCATCCGTATCAGTACGCCTATAGCAATCCGGGCTTGTGGACGGACCCGAGTGGGATGTGTGTGCCATTTGTTGAGAAGGACTGTCTTCCGGTCTGGGAAATAGACCAGGGATTGAATTGGCAAGACGGACGTGACTATGTTGAAGTTGCGATCGTTGAACCAGTCCTTGGGGTTGTGACTACCGCAGAAGTTGTGATTGACGATCCCGGCATCATTCTCCGTGGTGCCAAGCATCTCGTTACCAATCCCATTGACTCGTCGCTTGTTATTGGACAAACTGCGGTTACACCATTCACCGACATCTATGAAGGAGTTACGTGTGGCGACCCAAATCAATTGGGACGTGGGTTAACTGGGTTTGGTATGCTGTTGGGTGGTGCACGATTAGCACGTACATCACGGGCTGCTCCCATTCAGCGTACAGCAGTGGTCGATGCACAGGTTGCACAAGGATTGGTCGTCCTCGTGCGTGCTCGCATCCTACGACTGGCAGGATTCAGTGAGCGAGGGATTCCCCTCATCGTTGATGAATCAACCGTTATAAACGTACGGGGAGTGACAGAGGCGTTGCGTAACAGGGGATATAATGCTCGTTCTATACAGGAAATCTATGGTCAACGAGGCATTGCTGACTCCACAATTTTCGATCTTGCTGAAGCCATTGATGCACGAGTTGTCACGGTTGATAGAGGCAGGGATATTGGAGGAGGATTTGGGGCCCGGTCTATCATGGTCGATGGAAGAGTCGGGCAATCAAACACCGTCATTAGAATCGTTGAAACCGAAATAGGAACACCATGAGCAAAGGCCCATCATTAGTGAATGTGCGTGAGCATTTTGATACGACTCACGCACGTTGGATACAGCGGGGTATGTACTGGGACAGAGATGCTCCCGATGCGAAGGATGAATGGTTCGGTAAACAATGCATGACATGTTGTTATTATGTCCCCTTAAGTGGTCTCTTCGCGGGCGATTGGGGAGCTTGCTCTAATGCGCACTCGCCACTGGACGGTACGGTACGCTTCGAGCATGATGGCTGCGAGGCGTACAATGAAAATGAAGATTATTGGAACGATACGTGAGCACAGATAGGCAGCCAACCAGGGCGACGACTGGGACTATGATGCAACGGGTACCACCCGCTATGCCCACGACGCGCTGGGCCGCATCGAGGCCGTCACCGCCCCCGACACGGGCACGGTCGGCTATGCCTACAACGGACGCGGGCAGCGCACCGGGTTGACCTACCCGGATGGCACCGCGCTCACGTACCAGTACCAAGCCGATGGGCGGCTCGACCAGGTGTGGGCGGCAACCGAACTGCTCGCCGACTATGATTACGACCTGAATGGACGGCTGGAGCAGGTGACCAGCAACGCCGCCACGACCACCAGCACCTATGCCTACGATGGGCGGGATCAGCTCCGGCGCGTGGTGCACACCACGGGCCGCACGCCGGTCGCGGAGTTTGAATACACCTACGACCGCCTGGGGCAACGGCGGGCGCTGACTGAGACCGTCACGACGACGCTGGCGGGGGTGGACTCTACCCGCGTCATCACCTACGCCTACGATGGCCTCCAACGCCTGACGAGTGCGGTAGAAAGCCCCGGCAACACGCACGCCTTCGCCTACGACCGGGTGGGCAACCGCACGGAAGCGTGGATGAATGGGGGGCCGACCGAGGCTGTGACGTACAACGCGGCCAACCAGCGCGACGATTGGCACTATGATGCGGCGGGCAACCTGCTGGGCTATGCACCCGGCGCAACGACCTACGGCTACGACGCGCTCAATCGGCTGGTGAGCGTGGGGGCGGGGGCTATCCAGTACAGGTATAATGGCGATGGGGTATTGGTGGCGGAGACGATTGGCAGCCGCACCACGCGCTACGCGCAAGACACGGTCGCGCCGCTGGCGGAGGTGTTACAGATAGCTGCGCCAGAGCAGACGACCACCTACCTGTACGGGATGGAGCGACTGGCGGGGGTCGGGCCGACGGGCACCGACTGGTACCTGCACGATGGGCTGGGCAGCGTGCGGCTGACGCTGGACGATGCAGGGGTGCCTGTTGACCCGTCGGGCTACAGTTATACGCCCTTCGGGGTACCGCAGAGCGGGGCCATCGCCGAGCCGTTCGGCTTCACGGGGGAGCAGTGGGACGCCGCCACCGGGCTGGATTTTTCACTCTTCACCAGCTGTGGTGGAGTTTACTGCTTGTCGAGTGACTTGGATTATTGGTAAGTACGCAACTCGGTTGCATTCTACACAGACATTGTGCTGATATGTTGCCCAGCCGCCTGGAGGATTTTGTGCGGCATCACTAAAAAAACTTGTTGTCCCATCGCTATTTGTCCGCACAACGTCATAATTTAATCGATATGTGGCTTGTGCCAGATTGGGGAGAGCGGTAAGGTTCAAGGTCACGAGGCGATTTTCTCCAGGAGCTAAATCGCACACTGGCGTTTCCCCCGCCTGTTGTATTTGTATGCGTGGTGGCAGTGAAAAGGTTGATTGTAGCGTATAGGTAATACCTTCCTCGCAGAACCAGGTACGTGTTCCGTTGTTTTGTACATTGACTCTCACCTGGTACGTTTCTCCACGTATCACGACAGGTGGTTCGCCATTCGGGGTATTGTCCCATCGAATATCCAGTGGATTCCATCGTAAGGGAGGGGTTTTTACTTCATTGTTGTCAATACTTCTGATATGTATGCGTGTGTAGTAGTGTGTCAGGATTTGTTCAGCGCGAGACCACTGCACACTCCAGGGATCGCGGGGGTTCCCCGTGAAACAAATGTTGCCACGTTCCCACCGACTGGCTCCTTGTTGACTCATCCCAAATTGATTGCCTTCTCTTCCTACACCGCACCCTCCATTCGGACTAATGGGCTCGGCAACACCAATGAGATAGCGATCTCGACCATATTCCTCACGAACCTCCTCAAATATTTGTGTGGGGTCAACAATGTCTGCATTATACGCTGCGAAAATCGGGGCCGTCTCGTTCAGGTAAACCATATACTCTCGTGCTGCAACTGCGGTGCATACCTTGCGTTGCCCAATGTCGAGGTTGGTACTGGCACACAAATTGTCTGGATTGTCGGGTGCTCCTCCATTCTCAAATGAGAACGGGATGAATGCCTGTGACCCATTGCTGATGGCTTCGTTGTTGTTGAGATGCCAGTATCCAAAAGATCGTGCTGCTGCCGCTTGTGCTCTCAACGTGGCTGGCCCAAATTCATCTGGGTTCGTCTCCTTTGAGACAACATCAAGCAGGTAGCGATTCTCAATGGTGACCGTGACAGGGTTGGTGGGAGGATAAGGACGGCTCGGATCTGCTGTACAGCCAAATGCGACTGAGTCTATTGCGCATCGTATAGCTGTTGGCTCTCCCGTTACGGGATTCCATTGAACCATAATGATCGAGATGTCGTCTGGGATAGGTGGAAACAGGTCATTGTCTTGTGCATAGGCTACGTTGCCTTGAAGGAGATAGGTAAGGCAACCTATGATGAGACCCTGAAGTACAAGACGGAATCTGCTCATCATGATGTCCCCACTTCGATTTCACAGATGCGCGTTTCTGTTGCAAGAAGCTGTTCTGGTTCCAGCGTTGTGCAGTTAACCAACACGTGCGTTCCCTCTGGTGACCATAGTAATCCTCCCCCTTCAAAGTAGGAACCCGTGCTAAATAAATCGAAGGGAAGCACACGTTGCGTGTCTCGGGTTTGGACGTGCGTGAGAAACAACCCAGTTTCCGGGCTTCCGACATGGCTGGTTGTCACCTTGCCCAGTGTGAGAAGATACTGACTGTCTGGTCCCCAATCGCTTTCGTAAATCATCTGAGCGTCTAGCTCAATCAGGTTCAGGTCTCCCGTCTGTGTATCAATCAATGCGAGACGTGTTGTTATGACCGGAAATTCCTGACCAAGGGCCAAGCGGAGCGCAAGGTACCTCCCGTCAGGACTCCATTGTGCGTGTAATGCCCACCAGGGCAAGTTGGTGGCGGTGTCCGTATCCAGGTCAATACGACATGAGCGACCGGTCGTCGTATCAATAAAGAAGAAACCCTCGGTTCCATACACGATGACATCACTTCCATTTGGATGCCATGATGCAGTTGGTGGCGGAGTCTG
>JAAUSQ010000278.1 GCA_012033195.1 Chloroflexaceae bacterium | reverse complement strand
GCCCGCCAGATGTTGCCAGAGTAGGGTGAGCGTTTCCTGCACGAGCGGCAACACGCCCGGCGCGTTTGCACCATCGGCAATCAGGCGCTCAACAAGGGCCGTTTCAATCTCGACTCCCACCGCTTCGGCAGGCCGCAAAATAGCCTGTCGCAGTCCAGTCGCATCCAATGGGACGATCTCGGTGCGCTGTTCGCGCAGTGTTGTCCAGAGGGGCGATACCATCAAGTTGGGGTAAAAGTCGGCCCGCATGGTAAGCACAACCGAGCACACCGCCTGCTCTGTGAGCCATAACAGCATTTGCTGAAAGGCCAGTACCTCACTGCTGCCAATGGTGAAGACCTCCTCAAACTGATCAACTATCAGCAGCAGGCTCTCCGAAGGGGGCGGCAGGTCGGCTAGCTGTGGCTCCTTGGTAAACACCGTATGGGCAGATGTATCAGCAAGGGTGGTGGCGAGCATTTGTAGCGGCGTGGTGCCCGGACGCATACTGCGAATGAGAAAGGTACGACCTGTCGCGGCGGCGTGTCGCTGCAGTGCAGGAATAAGCCCCGCAAATACCAGTGATGATTTCCCACTCCCCGATGGACCGATAACCGCTTGCAGTGGCGCGTAGCAGAGCCGTTCGACTAGCGTAGCACTATCGGCAGTGCGCCCGAAGAAACGCCATGCGTCGGCAGTCTCAAATGGCAGCAGACCAGGGTAAGGACAGGCAGGCGCATGGCGGGCCACCGCTTCGGGTGACAGACTGGCGGTGATGGGCGATGTTGCATGGGTGCGGGTGCCGTGGCGAATCTGTTCGTACAGTGCGGTGGTTGCCGGTTCGGGTTGTAGCCCAAGTTCCTGCTGCAACAGGCTGCAACACATTTCGTACTGTTGCAAGGCAGCAGTACGGTCGCCAATTGCTGCAAACGTTTGCATCAGCAGGCGGTGGCTGGCTTCCCGCAGCGGGTCGAGCGCAACAAGCCGCTGGGCATACAACTGCGCGGCCTGATCCTGTCCCTGAGTGCGACACTGTATGACAAGCTGCTCAAATAATACCAGTGCACGGCTGTGCATGTCGTTGCGAAGGTGTAGCGCCCATGTCTCGAACTCTTCGCTATCTACCAGCGAGACTCCAGCGAGAAAATCACCCTGATATAGCTCGGCGGCATGTTGCAGCAGCGCCAGAGAGCGGGCAGGCTCGTCAATCTGTGTGGCCTGATGCAGTGGCTCTCGAAAGGCTTGTACATCGATCCAGCACGGACTGGCAGGGTTCAGTTGCAGCGTGTGGCGGTCAATGTGGAAGAACGTTGATGCGGTAGTGCCTTCTTTCAAGGTCTGACGTAGTCGGTAAAGTGTTCGTGATAAATTCTTGCGGGCAGGCTGGTCACTGAGTTCAGGCCAGAACAATGTCAGCAGGCGCTCACGGCGGTGAGGGTGGGTGTTCTCGATTGCTAGATAGACCAGTAGGGCGCGGGCCTTATCCGATTCAAAGCGCGTGAGGAGGGTATCATCGAGCACAATCGTCAGTGAACCCAGAGTGGTTATACGAAGTCGGGGCATATCTACCTCCGATAAATTGATGCCAATTACAGGATCAGGATGGATGTGAGCATAGCTATTCCTATTGTAAGTGAAACTGCTGATATGCATCATCTTCTCGCTGACACACGCGAAGTCGCTTGAGTGTGAGATCGCTATCATACAGGCTGATATGGCGAGCATAGCTGATGTGCAAGCAACGCTTGGGCCTGTGAGCTTCTGGTGAAGTACTACTTTGTCGTGTAGCAGTACAATAGATACGAGCACGCCGTACGTCCACCATTGGCAGCACATCTGCAAAGGACTACCTATGATATTGCATCTCTATTATTCGGTGTGCCCACTTTATCCGGTTGACGCTCTTGATCTGGCTCAGTCTTGCGTATTTCGTCGCTGCTGTTCGCATCCCCGGTGCTGATAGGTTCCGGGCAGGTATCCGCACCCGCGCTGCACTCCTCTGCATGTCGCGCCCGACTAGGCTGTCTTTGCCGTCGGCAGTGACGATGCAGTGGTCTCGCTGCTGCTTTGATCTGGTGCTGGTTGCAGCATTTCTCAAAACGCTGGATGTGTAGCCGAAGTATTGAGGACCAACCGTGTAACCTGACGACAGTCTGTACCTCCGCAGATGTAGCACTCCGCCCAGTTGCCATAACGTTGCATGTTCGGGTTGGATGTTGCCCTGTCGCTTACAGGGGTCTATCGAGATGTAATAACTGCTTTTGTTCGTATATACTTATACGTTGTTGTAGAGTAGTTAAACCTTCACTTTGTTAAATGGGTTAACGGTTATCATTAGCACGTTAATTTTCTTATTCCAATCACATTTTCTGGCCTTTGCCACGCCGCACTATCCTTCACCAGATTCGCTTGACCTCCCAACCCCTCGCGCACTATGATATGCACAACACAGGATTGCATCCACTCCTGTCTGTTCTTCAACCAATGTGGAGGAATGAGAGATGATAACCACCGAACAGCAACCCATCATGCTGAGCAGCCTCACCGTTGGGCAACGGGCAACCGTGCTGCGGGTTGGCGGCGACAAGGCCGTACGACGACGGCTGCTCGATATGGGCCTAATTACTGGCGAAACCGTAACCGTTGAACGTATTGCACCGATGGGCGACCCGATAGAAGTGCTTATTAAGGGCTATCACCTCTCGCTACGAAAGCGAGAAGCTAGCCAGATCAGCGTCGAGGTGCAGCCATGAGCTTATCAGAACAGGTAGACCACCTGCTCACGCTCAGTCTGGTACCACCGGGGCAACGGGTGCGGGTGCTGGATGTGCGTGCCGACCAGAAAACCAGCCACCGCCTGAGTGAGCTTGGTATTGTGCGGGGCGCAACGCTGCGCATTGTACAGGATGACGGCGGTACGCTGCTAGTTGCGGTCGGTGATACACGTCTGGGATTGGCGCATGGACTGGCGCACCGGGTACAGGTTGTCATAACAGAAGAGGAGCAAGCATGAACAGCAACCCGACTATTGCTCTCGTAGGCAATCCGAACGTTGGTAAGAGTACCATCTTTAATGCATTGACTGGCGCACGGCAGCACGTCGGCAACTGGCCCGGTAAGACCGTGGAGAAGAAGGCAGGCACGCTGAAGCTCGGTACACAGACGGTTACCGTGGTTGATCTGCCCGGTACCTACAGCCTCTCGGCCTATTCGCTGGAAGAGCAAATCACCCGCGATTTCATCGTGCAGGAACGGCCCGCGCTGGTGGTGCATGTGGTGGATGCAACCAACCTGGAGCGTAATCTTTACCTGACGGCTCAACTACTGGATACTGGCACCCCGCTGCTCATTGTGCTGAATATGCTGGATATGGCCCACGAACGCCAGTTCACTATCGACGCAATACAGTTATCGCAGGCCCTCGACGGTGTGCCAGTCGTGGAGATGACGGCCAGCAAGGGCAAAGGCTTCGACGCCCTCAAGCGGGCACTGGCTGGCGTGCTGCTTCAGCTTCGTGAAACACAGCAGCCGATGGAACTATCGGCATAAAGAGGAGACAGGCCATGTCAATCAGCTACTTTCCCAATCAACGGGCAGATCTTCCATTGCGCTATGAGAGTCCAGTTGAGGAAGCGATCAGCCGTCTGAGCGAGGCACTTGCCACTATCCCCACGCTGGCCCACTACTCACCGCGCTGGTTAGCGATCCAACTCCTGGAAGACGACGATGGACTCGCGCAGCAGGTACAGGCGGCTCCCGGTGGCGAGGCCGTGCTGCACGTCCTGGCAGAGCAGCGTGACCACCTGCGTACCCATTATAACGATGCTGTTGATATTACCCTGACCGACCAGCGCTACCGCTTTGTACACCAGATTACACAGCGTGTGCTGACACGACCGGACGCACCTGATGCTACCCTCTCGGATACAATCGACCGGATTGTAACCCACAAATATCTCGGCATCCCGATCTTCCTGGCGCTGATGTGGATCGTCTTCAAAATAACCGCCGATGTCTCTGCGCCCATGCTCGACTGGGTGGATGGTGTCATCAGTGGGCCACTGACCAACTGGGTTGTTGCGCTGCTCTCGGTTGCGGGCCTGGGTGGTACATGGGTCGAGAGCCTCGCTGTTGATGGTGTCATTGCTGGTGTCGGTGGGGTGCTGGTGTTTGTACCGGTGCTGCTTGCACTCTACTTTGCGCTGGCCCTGCTGGAAGACTCAGGCTATATGGCACGGGCCGCCTTTGTGATGGATCGGCTGATGCGGGCGCTCGGTCTGCACGGCAAAAGCTTTCTCCCGATGATTGTAGGGTTTGGCTGCAACGTGCCCGCCATCTATGCAACGCGCACCCTGGAAAGCGAACGGGATCGCATCCTGACCGGCTTGCTGGTACCGTTTATGAGTTGCAGTGCCCGCCTGCCGGTCTACATTCTGCTGGCGGCGATCTTCTTCCCGGCCTATGCAGGGGTAGCAGTCTTCAGTATGTATCTGCTGGGTATCATCGTGGCGATCCTCCTGGGAGTTGTCTTCAAACACACCCTCTTCCGGAGCAAGGAGCAAATGCCCTTTATCCTGGAGCTACCACCCTACCGCCTGCCCACGCTCAGGGGTATCTGGACGCAGATGTGGGAGCGTACCGCGAGCTTTGTGCGCAAAGCCTGGACAATCATCCTGGCAACCAGTCTGGTGGTGTGGCTGCTCATCGCCTTGCCGGTGGGCGGGCAGGGGCGCTTTGCCGATACCGAACTTGACCAGAGCGCTTTTGCTACGGTATCGGGCGTGGTTGCACCCATCTTTGCCCCGCTCGGCTTTGGCTCGTGGGAGTCGAGCGGCGCACTGGTGACGGGCTTTGTCGCCAAGGAAGTAGTCATCAGCACGATGGGCCAGATCTACGGGTTGCAGGAAGCCGAAGAAGCCGCCGCGCCGACGACCTTTCTGGAAGATGTGAGCGGCATTGCAACAAGTTTTGTCAGTGCAGTTGGTGATACGCTCAAGTCAATTCCGCTGATTGTTGGGATCAACCTGTTTGAAGAAGAAGAAGAAGCCGAGCCAACCGCGCTCATGGGCGCAATTGAGGCGGGCTTTGAGGAGAGCAGCGGCGGGCATGGAGTACTGGCGGCGCTGGCGTTTATGGTGTTTGTGCTGCTCTACACACCCTGTATGGTGACAGCGGCGGCAACGCGTCAGGAGTTCGGCAATGTATGGATGTGGGTCAGTATCATCGGGCAGTTTGCACTGGCATGGGTTGTAGCATTGCTGGTGTTCCAGGGCGGGTTGCTGCTTGGCCTAGGTTAACCGGGAAAGGAACCGACAATGCTTCAGCAAGTCTTGCACGAGATTGAGCAGGCCCGCGAGCCACTGAGCCTGAATGACCTGGCCCGCCGCCTGGAAATCGATCCGGGCACCCTGGATGGGATGCTGACATTCTGGGTACGCAAGGGGCGCATCGTGGTACGCGACGGGGACGAATCGACCTGCACAACAGGTAGCGGCTGTGGAAGCTGTGCCAGCACCGTTGGTTGCCCCTTCGCAGGGAAGGCTCCGCGTACCTTTATGTTGAAGGGTGAGGAGCCACGCCACTAGCACCAGCGCCGATATCCCCCGCGCCTGTGCAGTATAGATGCAGGCGCGGGGTGGAAATGCGACTGGGGTACAACCCCCCCCTTGCTCCTGCTGATATAATTGGGCTAGATATGTCTTGTATACCAGCATGGGCCGCCCGATGGGGCGAACGCTGCGGGAATGAGTGGGGAAATAGCGGCATTATTGGGCAAACCACCGGGGAGCACCCCTGGAACACAAGGAGCAGGAGATGGTCCGGCTGTTTCTTCTGAGCGTGATGATCCTTCTCGTGAGTGGGTGTGCGGCGACAACCGCACAAGACATTCAACCGACCGCACCTCCGGCTGCGCAAGCGCCCGCACCGGAACCCGCAGCGTCCCCGACCGCAGACGCGGAGCCGACGATT
>JAAUSQ010000277.1 GCA_012033195.1 Chloroflexaceae bacterium | reverse complement strand
ACTTGCGGGGTCATAAAGGCGTTCACTTAATTGCTGGTCGTCGTCCCATGTGCTGCTCTCAACAAGATGATCAACATTGGCCCCGTAGCTACCGGCGCATTGGCAAACACCCGCACCGCCGCTTCTTCGATGCTGATGCCAAGCTCGGCGGCCTGCGCTTGGGCGTGCTTGCGCACAAAGTTTTGCTCGGCTGGCTCGTCGGCGGTGGCAGCGAGGCGGGCCGCTTTGTCTATCAGGGTCATCTGATGGTGCAGCAGGTCGCGGAAGATACCGCTCACTGTCACCACCACATCGATACGGGGACGGCCCAGCACATCCAGCGGGATCAGTTCAACACCGCTCACGGTGCCCAGTTCGTCCAGTTGCACCCGCGCACCAAGCAGCGCCAGCACCTGCGCCACACCTTCGCCGTCGCTCTTCAAGTTGTCGATGCCCCACAATACCATCGCGATGCTTTCGGGCAGGCGGCCCTGTTCCGCTGTCAGCCGTTCGAGCAGTGCTGCAACCAGATCGGTCGCGTTCTCCTGGGCCATGGCCGAGGGGATATGGTGCGGGTCGAGGCCGTAAATGTTGCGGCCCGTCGGCACTACTGCCTGATTACGTACCACGTCGTTACCAGGTGACGGTGGCACATAGCCGCCGCGCAATGCACGCAGCAACCCCTCGATTTCACCATCGTGGGTGATCTTGTACGACAGATCGGCAAGCATGCCCCATAGATGCTCAAAGTTGCCCGGTGTAATATCGGCAACGCTATACAGATAATCATCTGCGGCAGCCGCGCCACCCGTGCCAAAGCGCCGCATCGCTTCATGCGTAATCTGGTCGATGCGCTCCCAGCGTTCCTGGGCGCTGCGGTCGTGCTTGAGGCTGGTTCGCAGGTCGGCATAAGCGGTGCCTAGGCCGCTAGCGATAGCGTGCGGCAGTGGTGGCGTGTCGGCAACCGGCTGCGCGAAGGCCGCCACAAGCGCTAGCATATCAACCAGTTCTTCGGTAGTGGGGGCCGTACCCAGAATATGCAGGCCCGCCGGTATCATACGCTGCTCAATTTGCAGCAGTTCGTGCGAGAGTGCGGCGGTATAGGCAGCGGGGTCGCTGCTATCGCCCTGTGCTGTACCAAGCCCCAGACGACTGGCCTGTATCTGAATATCTTCGAGCAGTTCGGGCACCAGTTGCTGTCGGTAGCGCTCCAGGCTATCTTTAAGCAGCCGCAGCCCTTTGTACAGGCCCGCCTGTTGCAGCGGCGGCACCATATAGCTCACCAGGGTGGCGGCACTGCGGCGCTTGGCGATGGTGCCTTCGCTGGGGTTGTTGACGCTGTAGTAGTAGATATTGGGCAGATGACCAATCAGGCGTGTAGGCCAGCAGTCGGTGCTTAGCCCGGTCTGCTTCCCCGGCATAAATTCCAGCGCCCCGTGCGTGCCGAGGTGGACCACGGCATCGGCCCCGAAGACGTGCTCAATCCAGGTATAGAAGGCAGCAAAGCCGTGATGGGGCGCGGCGTCCTTCGCCATCAGCAGACGCATCGGGTCGCGTTCGTAGCCGAAGCCGGGTTGAATACCAACAAAGATATTGCCAAACTGCTGCCCCAGAATATAGAAGTGTTTGCCATCGTTGAGCAACTCGCCAGGAGCGCGGCCCCAGTATGGCTCGATGTCGCGGTAGTAGGGGAAGAGCCGCAGATAATCGCTGACGGGAAAACGAGCATGCACATTGCCATCGGTGCCGTGCAGCAGGGCGTTGCCATCGGTCAGGGCAAGTTGTAAGGCTTCGGCACTTTCTGGTAGTTCTACTGTGTAGCCCGCTGTGTGCAGTTCGTGCAGCAGCCGATACAGGCTGTGGAACACATCCAGGTAGGCGGCAGTGCCAACATTGCCCAGTGCTGGTGGGAAAGAGAAGATCGCAACTGCTAGCTTCTTCTCGGCGTTGGGCTTGCGGTGCAGCGCGACCCGCCGTGCAATGCGACTGGCAGCAAGGTCAATCTGGTCATCCAGGGCAACGAAGGTATCGCTGCCCGCCGTTGGCCCACCGAGCACCAGCGGCTCGATAGCACCATCAAGCTCCGGGATGGCAACATTCATAGTAACGTGCAGGGGCATCAGGCCGCTGTCGTCGTGCTGCCAATCCTCCACCCGTTGCATTGCGAGCGGGAACAGATCCATGTAGCTCACGTCAAGGTCGTTCAGGGCGACCCGTGCTTCGTCGGCGCGGCTCTCGGCGGGGCCACCCACCAGCGAGAAGCCCGTGCCGTTGATCAGCAGGTCAATATCGGTGTGTGCGCCGTGCCCGTTTTTGCCATGCTTGTAGAAGCGCTCGATAGCAGGGCGGAAGTCGAGGCCCGAACTGTAGGCCATCCGCACTTCGATGCCGCGTGCTTCGAGCGCTGCTATCAATGCATCCAGGTGCGCGGTATTGCCGCTCAGGGCGATAGTTCGCAACGAGAGCAAGCCGACCCGTCCCTTGCTTGCATCCTGTCGCCGCGCACGTTGCCACTTCTCGTAATCGGTGCGGTTGGTGAAGGGGGTGGGTGCGTCGGGGTGCAGCAGCGCCACGTCGGGGTACAGGATCGGGTCTTGCACAGGCAACACGCCTTTGTATCCCGGCACGTAGCGGTCAATCAACAGACACAGCATCCGCGCCAGATTTTCGGACGAGCAGTGCAGCCAGTACTGATGCACTGAGATAAACGAGTGAATATCGCGGGCTTTACCGGGCAGGTGCTTCAACAGCTTGCCTACATTGTTAATCAGCCACATCTGGCGCTGAATCTCGCTTGCGCCCCCCTTCGGGCGGAGCTTGCTCACTACCTGCTTAAAGAAACCTGGCTCTTTGTCTTCGTCGCTCTTCTGCAATACAAACTTGCCAATCCGGGTCTGACGGATGAGGGATGGGTTACTGGTGATAATACACACCGGGCAGGTGGCCTGTTCGAGTGCGTGCAGGAGTGGACGCACATAGTCTTCGCTGAAGAGGCGGGCACCAAATACAAAGTCGGCTTCGGCAATATCTATAGCGAGCCGCTGCCAGTCATCATCGGTACGCAACGTCGTGGAGTTGTAGAGTCGGAGTTGCAGGTCGAGGTTGTAGTGTTGATTGAGCAATGCTGCCGCCTGACGCAACGCTGCGCCATGAGTGCCGTCCATGGTCAAAAATAGTAATCGCATACCCTTCTCCCTGGCTCTCGCTCAAACTGTGTTGCCTGGGATGGAGGCATTGCTGCCTGCGTTTCCCAAGCGCGATACAAGGCGCTTCGTTTCCAAAACATCGTAGTTTAGACTTGCAACTACCTGGCTCAATTGTAGCACCACACAACAACTTGTCAATGCTGATGCAATTACTTGATATCTCAATCTATTTTACATATAATACGAGAATGTGCCTTTAGAGAGCCTGAGATTAGAAGCAAAACGTTCTCCTTTCGTTGAAAATTGGTTTATACACGGTTGCGCTATGTACGCTCTTTCGTAGTTCTCGATGCCCAAGCACGGTGCTTTTATACCTGTTTCACAAAATCAAGCCAAGAAATTTTGTATAACAATAATTGCCTTTTATACAATCAGCTTTCTGGAGTAGAATGCAAAGCGGCACTGTTACTAACCCTGGGAGGAATTATGAGCGACTTGCTACGTGGGGTGCTATGGGATCTGGACGGCACACTGATAGACTCAGGCGAATTACACTGGGTGACATGGCGCGATGCCCTTGCCAACGAAGGCTTCGAACTGAGCCGCGAGGCTTTTAACGAGCGCTTCGGGCAGCGCAACGACCGCTTTCTGCGTACGCTGCTTGATCCAGATTTATCGCAGGAAAAAATTGATCGGATCAGCGGGGCGAAAGAATCGGCCTACCGCGCTATGGTGCGCAGCGATGGCATTACCATCTTGCCGGGTGCGCTGCACTGGCTCGAAACGTTGCAGGCGCAGGGCTGGCGACAGGCGATTGCCTCGTCTGCGCCGCGCCAGAATATCGAAGTCATTATGGAAGTTGTTGGCTTCGACCAGTATGCAGCGGTCTATGTTGGTTCGGAAGATGTGCAACACGGCAAGCCCGACCCCGAAGTATTCTTGGTTGCCGCCGAGCGTATCGGTGTGCCGCCAGATCGCTGCATTGTTGTTGAAGACTCACCGGCTGGTATTCAGGCCGGGCGGGATGGCGGTATGCGTACCATCGCTGTGCTGACCACGCACGATCAGATGGAGGGCGATATCGTTACCGCTTCGCTCGACGCGCTTGCGCCGGATATCTTTGAGCGGTTGCTGACTGGTACGCCCTGATTGATCGCACAGCCTTTGCCGCAGCGAAGGTTGTATGCTATACTTTAGCGATGGGTGGACTCCACCTAAATACACACACTCCTTGATTGCGTACCGTCCTGCCAGACTGTGCGTCTGGTTGGTATGCAAGTTGAGAGGAGTGGAGGATTGTACAGATACAATAGTTACCTTAAGGAAGGGAATCAAGGACGCGATGACACAGGCTTCGCCACGTATTGTAACGATTCGGTCGTTGCTCGAAGCAGGTGCCCACTTTGGACACCAGACCAAGCGTTGGAACCCGAAGATGCGGCAGTATATTTTCACTGCCCGCAACGGTATCCACATTATCGATCTGCAAAAGACCGTTCAAGGTCTGACCGATGCGTATGAGTTTATCACGCAGACGGTTGCAAGCGGTGAGAAGATTTTGTTTGTCGGTACGAAGAAACAAGCGCAGGAAGTGATCGCCGAAGAAGCAACACGCGGCGAACAGCTTTACATCACGCAGCGCTGGCTGGGTGGTACGCTGACCAACTTTGTTACTATTCGCAAGCGCCTGCGCTACCTGGCCGAACTGGAAGCGCAACGCGACCGGGGCGACTTTACCCGCCTGACCAAAGCCGAGGGGCTGAAGCGGGAAGAAGAAATCGAAAAGCTCAACCGGGTCTTTGGCGGCATCAAAACCATGGAGCGCCTGCCCGGTGCCCTGTTCATTGTTGATCCGCACGAAGAAGATATTGCCGTGCGTGAGGCTATCCGCGTCAATATTCGGGTGGTGGCGATGGTCGATACCAACTGCAACCCGGATGTCATTGACTATGTGGTACCCTGCAACGATGATGCTATTCGCAGTATCCGACTGATTACCAGCAAGATTGCCGATGCCGCCCTGGATGGGGTGCATCGCCGCGAGTCGCGTATGGTTGATGATCCTGAACTGGAACGCGCACGCGCCTGACACAGGACGGTTTGTGCATCTGGCAGCGCTCTGGTGTTGGCGAAATGCACACCAACCTGTTCGCGGTTGAAAGAGATAGAGAGGGTGGGTCGGATAGGCTATTCGACCCACCCTATTCGCAAAGCTAGCGTAAGGAGATCACTCGTGCCTGTTACAATAGAAATGGTCAAGGAGCTGCGGCAACGCACGGGCGCAGGTATTAAAGAAGTAAAAGAAATTCTGGAGCAGACCGACGGTAATATGGAGAAGGCTATCGAGATCCTGCGTGAGCGGGGCATCGAGGCCGCTGCCAAGAAGCAGACCCGTGAGGCGAGCGATGGACGGATTGAGATTTATGTTCACCCTGGCTCACGGCTGGCCGCAATGGTGGAAGTCAACTGCGAAACCGACTTTGTCGCCCGTACCGATGACTTTATTAGCCTGACCCGCGACCTGGCCCTGCATATCGCTGCTACCAATCCGCGCTACCTGACAACGGAGAATGTACCCGCTGCTGTGATCGCAGAGAGCGGCATGCCTGCCGAGAAGTTCTACGAAGAGCATGTGCTGCTGCACCAGACATTCGTCAAAGACCCCTCGCTGACCATTCAGGATAAGATTAAAGAGGGCATTGCACGAATGGGTGAAAATATTGTGGTGCGCCGCTTTGTCCGCTTCGAAGTGGGCGAGTAGCTCATACTGGCAGAGAACCATGCAAACACCGAAGTACCAGCGTGTTCTCATCAAGTTCAGCGGCGAGTCGTTGTCGGGGCACGGTACCGGCGAAAGCA
>JAAUSQ010000276.1 GCA_012033195.1 Chloroflexaceae bacterium | reverse complement strand
CCCATCACGTCGTCCGTGGTGAAGGGTTCGTGTGCGGTCAGAAGATGGTCGATCGTCGGATCGTCGACCACGAGGCCCCGGCGGCGAAGATAGACCGCCTCCAGCACCTTGAGCGTGGTGGGGCCCGCGCGGTTATGAGATTGAGTTTGCGATCGAACCCGTCGCCGCGCCCCAGCGCATCGATGATCTGCTGCTCATACAGAAAGGTCGTGCGGGTGCGCCACGCAATTTGCGATACTGCAAAGCTCGATGGGTATGGCCCCATGTACGAGGCCCATGGTGCAGGCGGCGCTTGCAGGTAGGCATACGGCGTGATGGCGACGGTTGCCAGCACTGCCGCCACCAGCAGCGCCAGCGGTGCAATAACAAGGCGATGGTGCCCCTGTTGCTGGTTACGTTCCCACAGCGCCACCAGCAGCAGCGCCGCAAAGATGCAGGCGAACGGCAGCAGCGGAATGCGGAAGCGGTTGATTGCAAAGAGCAGCGGAGCCGTGCCCAGGTTGTAGAGCCACCACAGCCCAACCAGCGTAACCAGTGGCGGGCGCATCCAGAACGAGCGACCGGGGAGCCGCTGCCACGCCAGCGCCCAGCCGAGCACGGCCAGCACCAGCAGCACCACATACAGAGTGTCATCAAGCACAAAGAGTGCCAGCACATACCAGCGCGGCAGCCAGCCGAGTGCAAAGCCATCGGTCATACGCTCCGCGCCAGTGTAATTAATCTGGAAGAGGTCAACCAGTTCGGTGAGACTTTTTGCAACAAACGCGCCCGGCTTTGCTGTGAGCAAGCATAGCCCCTCTGCGGTCATCAGTTGTTGGCGTTCGGCGTGGGTAATGTCGCTGGCAGGGCGTGCCAGGGCTGCCAGTAGCCGTTCGTCGCCACGCTGATACAGGCAGGCATCGGCAAGCAAGGTATGGCGCTCGTTGTCGCTCAGCCGCTCATTCAGCAGCGCCAGGACAAAATTACGGGTGGGGGCATCGCTGCGCCCGCCATCGTAGGCGGTGCGTGCGCCGAGCAGCAAATTAAAGGCTCCCGTGGTATCAACCAGCACCAGCCCCCCATACGCACGGCTTGCATAGACTGTCCAGGGCAGAATGGTGAGCAGGCAGGCCAGCACAAAGGCCAGCGGCGCAAGGCGTGCAGGCAGTGGTTGCGGATGGCTCTGGCGGCGTGCCCACTGCCACCAGACCACCCACAGCGCGACCAGGGGCAAAAAGCCGAGCGTCAGCCCACGGGTAAGCGTTGCCAGCCCACACAGCCCGCCCGCCACAGCCAGCCAGAAGACGCTTGCACGGGTAGTGCTGACGTGGCTGGCCCAGTGGCCCAGCACCACAAAGGCCAGCAGCAGCAGCGTGCTATAAAACGTTTCGCCCAGCACTATTTGGGGGTAGATGGCGAAGGGCAGGTACAGCGCCGCCAGCAACGCCGCGATGGTCGGGGCACGTACGTTGGCCTGCTGCCCACTGCCCGCTGTGCGGTGGCGCACAACCTGCCACGCCAGCACATATATCAGCGCCACATTGAGCAGACTGAGCAGCATCTGGGTGATGTAAATCGGGGTGAGCACAAAGCCAAACAGCCGCAGGTGGGCCGCCAGAAAAGAGCGGGTAGAGCGGGGGCGCGTGTCCAGAGCCAGCCCTGATACCACGCAAAGCCGCGCCCGTTTGCCAGCCAGTCGGCAGCCGCGAGGTACTCGGCCTCGTCGCCGATCATCCCCTGGCGGGGCAGCTTATCCCACAGCGCCAGCCGCAGCGCCAGCGCCACCAGCAGCACCAGCATCAGCGGCAGGACGTGTGGCTGTATTCCGGCAAAACGATTATTGTGCATCGAGGGCCGCACGCAGCGCTTCGGCAACCGTGGGGAGCTGCATCAGCACGGGCAAGGGAGCGGGTAGCGGCTCCTGCCAGAGCCAGGCGGGGCGCAGCCAGAAGCCCGTCAGCACGGTGGAGGCAATGCGTCCCTCGGCATCGGCGGCGATAGGCTGATACTGGCCTGCCGCATTGAGGGCATACACGGCGACCTGCTGCTGGCCGTCACGTGGGTCGATGAGCCAGTACTCGCGCACCCCGGCCTGCTGATATTCGAAGAACTTGTCGGCGCGGTCGCGGTGCAGGCTTTCGGGGGAGATAACCTCAACGACGAGGTCGGCAGGCCCTGCGAGACGCTGCCGGGTGAGGCGGGGCAGGTGGGCGGTGGCGACAAACAGCATGTCGGGTTCGCGGGCGTTGCTGGTGGGGCTGACCTTCATCTCGAATGGCGCGATCAGCACCGTACCCAGCTGCAATAGATCAACAAACTCAGCAATCAACCGATACAAAAAACCAATGATCTGCTGGTGTCGAGTAGAGGGGGGCATAAAGATAATCGCCTCACCATTGACCCACTCGGCGTGGGCACGGGTGTCAACCGCTTCGAGATAGTCTTCATAGCTCATCGGGATGCGCTGCTCGCTATCCGGGCGCATCTGGATGGGCGCACTGATCTGTCCGGTCGGGTTGGTCATCACGTTTCCTTATTACGTTACAGCGTCCATAGACGCACAATGCTGTCAAGGCTACCAGTTGCCAGTCGCTGCCCATCGGGGCTAAAGGCAACACTGAACACTGCATTATTATAATTGCTCACCTGATGGGTGAGGGTTGTGGTGGCAACATTCCACAGTCGCACGGTTCCATCGAGGCTGCCCGATGCCAGCAGATGCCCATCCGGGCTAAACACAACACACGTCACACCGCGACTATGCCCGGCAAGATGGTACACCACTGCACCAGCGGTGACATCCCATAGCCGCACGGTTCCATCGAGGCTGCCCGATGCCAGCAGATGCCCGTCTGGGCTGAAGGCCACCGATGTAATACTGCGGCTATGCCCACGCATACGATGCAACGGCAGACCACTGGTGACATCCCACAGCCGCACAATCGCATCACGTCCAGCAGAAGCCAGCACACGGCTATCGGGGCGGAAGGCGATGCTGAAGACCCGGTCGGTGTGGCTGATGATGCGCTGTAAGATATACTCGTCGCCCATCGACCAGATGCGTACCGTGTTATCAGTACTGCCTGATGCGAGCATTGTACCATCGACACTAAAAGCCACGCTCCAGACTTTTTCGCGGTGGTGCTGCAAACACACGCCTTTCCAGCCGGTTGCCGCATGCCAGAGATACACCGTACAATCTTTGCTGCCCGATGCCAGCATCGTTGTGTGTGGCTCGAATGCCACACTGCTTACCAGGTCGGTGTGACCATCGAGGCGAGCGACTTCGCTAGACCGGGCAACATCCCACAGGCGCACGCTGGTATCGCCACTGCCCGATGCCAGAAGTTGCCCATCTACACTGAACGCAACGCTGCTCACTGCTCCGGTGTGTCCGCGCAACATACTGTCGGCGGCGGCCTGTCTGGTGTAGCTCACGCTTCCCCCTGCGTGCTGATGTGGTCATCTGGTCGAGCGTAATGCGTGCGGGGCCATCTCCATCATGACATCAAAGACGGTGGGGGCCGGCTCCTGCCACAGCCAGGCGGGGCGCAGCCAGAAGCCCGTCAGCACGGTCGAGGCAGAGCGCCCCTCAGCATCGGCGGCGATGGGCTGATAGTGCCCCTCCGCAGCAAGCGCGTAGCCATAGACCTGCTGCACGCCCTCCCGTGGGTCAATAATCCAGTACTCGCGCACCCCGGCCTGCTGATATTCGAGGAACTTGTCGGCATAGTCGCGCTGCACGCTGGAAGGCGAGACAACCTCGACCACAATATCGGCAGGCCCTGCGAGGCGCTCATCGGTCAGGCGGGCCAGGTGCTCGGTGGCAACAAACAGCATGTCGGGTTCACGCGAGTTGCCATCAGGCCGCAGCTTCATCTCAAACGGCGCGGTGATGACCACGCCTGCGCCCACCAGTTCGGCATACTGGGCCAGAATGCGCTGAAAAAAGTTGACCAGCAATTGATGACGGGTTTTCGGTGGCATAAAGATAAGCGCCTCACCATCGACCCACTCGGCGTGGGCGTCTTCGTCCACATAGGCCAGAAACTCGGTATAGCTCATTTTGATGCGTTGTTCGGTTGTGCTAGAAATGTCGATGTCTGGTCGGGTCATTGCCGCATCCTCTCCGCCTACTGCCAATGTTGCTCAGGGTGTTTACCCTCATTATACACAACCACCCCTGCTGATGAGAGTAGATTGCATGAGGGAATGTGTGCGAGCTACTGCGCTGCTGCCACAATTTCAACGGTGCCGAGGAGCAGGCGATTGGTATCAACCGGATACGCTGAGGTGATCGGCAGGCGGGCTGTGGTGGTGGGGTCGCCAGGGTTGTACATACCAACCAGCAACTGATACTGTCCCGGCGGCAGGTCGGCGGGCAACGCAATGCCGCGCTCATCGTGCACGAGGTTGCCCGGAATCCATGTGCTGGTGGGCAAGTAGCCATCCATTGGCGGCGCGTCTTCGCTGGCAGCGGGTGGAATGGTGCAGTTCTGGCAGAGATGCAGAAAGACGCTGTAATCAGCAGGGGGCGGCGCGTGTACATCCCAGAAGAGCGTAATGGGCAGGGTGCCGCCTGCGCGGTAGGTGCCGGGGCCGTTGGGGTGGTGGCTTTGAGGGTATAACCAAAAAACGCGATTGTCTCGCCGAACGTGGCGCGTATCGGGGTAGCTGGTTCGGGGATCGTGCCCGTCTCGTAGGCTTCGGGTGAGTCCTGGCAGAGCAGATGCGCACCATTGAAGCGCCAGATGCCACAGGGCCATTTCTGCTGCTCGCGGCTGTACTGGTAATACAGGCCAACCAGTCCGTACTCATCCACGGCGGTGGGTGGACGGTCAACGGTGCGGGCGTGGTTGGGCGCAATCAGCAGGAAGCTGCGCACGTATCCAGCGAAGTAGCGGCGGCGGGCCTCGTCCCAATCACGCTGGTTGAAGGCCGTCTGCCGGTGCTTGAAGGCTTCAAACAGCACTGGCTGCGGTGCGGGGTCTGCCGAAAAGCGCTGCATATAGTAGTCGTACAGCGGCTCGATATACGAGGGATGCAATACAATCAGGTCGTCGGGGTGAACCCGTTCGGCCAGCACACGCACAGCCTCGCGGTATTGTTCTTTGACCGGGTAGCCCGAAAACAGGCCACGCGGCGGCTGTGCCAGTGCTACTAGGCATACCAGCAGCGCACCAGCAATCACAGCGCTATGGGCGATGCGCGGCAGGCGTGGCAGTGCGGTGAGGGGGTAGGCCAGCAGCAGCAGCCATGCCGGATACACAATGATCAGGTAGCGGGCCTCGTAGAGGCGGGTGGTGGCAAGCTGGGCCAGGAAGAGCACCAGCGGCACCAGCCCGAAGCAGGCCAGTGCCCGTGCTGCGCCGCCGCCGTTGCTAGTCGGGCGCAGGCTATCGCGCAGCAGCCACAGCCCTCCCCCCACCGATAGCGCCAGCCAGGGCAGTAGCCACCAGGAGGCAAACTCTCCCGGCCCCCGGTCGAAGCTAAAGCGCAGCAGTGTGAGCCATAGCGCGAAGGGTGGGCCAGCCGGAATGTAGGCTCCGGCCTCGGCAATCGTGGCAAAGTCGCCGCCCAGCCCACGCTGCATCTCGCGCACAATTGCAGCACTCACGGCGAGCAGCACCCCACCAAGCCCGACCCGTAGCGCAAGATGGCGGCGGTCGCTATAGTAGGCAAGTGCGGCGCAGCCTGCCGCTACCAGCACCAGCGCCGCCAGCCGATGCACAAACACGCTCAGCAGCGCCAGCACCACAAAAGCAGCCACGCCTGCCATGTGCCATGCCGCACCGCCCGCAGCAATGCCCACATCAGCAGCACCACAACCAGCAGCAGCAGGCTGTAGACTTTGGCTTCCTGGGCATACCACAGCGCAAATGGCGCAAACGCCAGCAGCACCGCCGCCGCCAGTGGAAAGGCGCGGTTCTGTCGTTCGGTGGGCAGGTGGTGTTGCAGTTCGTGGGCAGTGGCATACAGCGCCAGCACTGCCAATGCGCCCGCCAGCGCCGAG
>JAAUSQ010000275.1 GCA_012033195.1 Chloroflexaceae bacterium | reverse complement strand
CTGGCAATGCGGTTGATCAGCAGCGGCTCCCCCACAATGTCGAGCAACGTCATGCGCGGGTTGAGCGAGGAGAAAGGGTCTTGAAAGATCATCTGCATACGGCGGCGCATCTCGCGCAGTGCCGCGCCCGAAAGCCGGGTAACATCTTTTCCCTCAACAAGCACAGTCCCCGCGTCGGCCGTTCGAGTTGCAGCAGGTTGCGTCCGGTGGTACTTTTGCCACTACCTGACTCACCGACAAGGCCGAGCGTTTCGCCGGGGTAAATATCGAAGCTCACATCATCAATGGCCTTGACAACCGAGGTGGCACTGCCGGGCAACAGTCCCCGCTGTGTGACATAATGCTTGACCAGATTACGAACCTGCACCAGTGGCTCACGGCCTTGCAAAGTGGTAGCAACGTGCAGTGGTGCGGGTGCAGTATGGCTTACGGAAACGCTCATCTCAGGCCGCCTCCTCTGCGGTGCGTGCTTCGAGCGCACGGGCCTCGCGCAGGTCGTACCAGGCAGCAACATAATGATCGGGGTGTCCATCGGGCACCGGGCGCAGCGGTGGCGTTTCTTCGCAGCAGCGCGGCGTGGCATACGGGTTGCGCGGCGCAAACGGGTCACCAACGGGCTTATTGAGCATATCGGGCGGCGCACCCGGAATCTGCTCCAGGCGTGTGCCGCGTGGCATATCGGGGCGTGGCAGCGACTTGATCAGGCCGAGGGTATAGGCGCTGCGTGGGTCTTTGAACACGCTCTCAACGGGACCACGTTCCACAATGCGACCGGCATACATTACCTGGACAGTATCGGCAAGACCCGCCACCACCCCCAGGTCGTGTGTAATCCAGATCATCGCCATACCAAGATGCTCTTTGAGTTGTTTCACCAGTTCCACAATCTGAGCCTGGATAGTGACATCAAGCGCGGTCGTTGGTTCATCAGCGATCAGGAGGCGGGGGTTGCACGAGAGACCGATTGCAATCATCACCCGTTGCCGCATGCCGCCCGAAAACTGGTGCGGGTAATCATCGAGGCGGCGGCCTGCATTGGGAATGCCCACTATATCGAGCAGTTCGGTGGCACGCGCACGGGCCTGGGTGGTGTTCATACCAAGGTGCAGCTTGAGCGCTTCGGTGAGTTGTCGCCCGATGGTCAGCACCGGATTGAGTGATGTCATCGGGTCTTGAAAGATCATGCCGATCTCGGCCCCGCGCACCTTCCGCAATTCTTTTTCAGACAGTTTCAACAGGTCACGCCCATTGAAGATGACCTCGCCGTTCTCGATTCTGCCGGGTGGCCTGGGAATGAGTCCCAGCATCGAAAGAACGTGGACACTTTTCCCGCTGCCCGATTCGCCCACCACGCCAAGTGTTTCGCCCTCGTTGAGGGTGTACGAAACACCGTTCACGGCATAGACCGTGCCTTCCTGCGTGTGGAAATGCGTCACGAGGTCTTTTACCTCTAGCAATACCCCCATCGGTTCCTGCTACTCCTCATATGTTATGCTGTACGTGTTTGAATGTAATTCCCTATAGGATACCACAAAACAGCGCGACCTGAGGCAGACACGAACCGAGAGTGTTATCCCAGCCAGCGGAGTATACTTCCTCAGTGCCATTCGATGATTTCCAGGCGGTTGCCGTCGGGTCGTAGATAAAGAATTCGCCCGACATCATAAAAAAGATCTCATCTGAGCCGGGGTGGTTGTGGCGGTCGTGGCCCTTGCCCGGAGCCAGCACTACCATACCAAAACTCATGCTCTCGCCGCCCGTTACCGCTTTTTCGCTCAATATTTTGATGGTACCCCAATCATACGCCAGTGTATTCACATTGTCGCCATAAACAATTGTACCGCGTCCGATCTTATCTATGTCGCGTCCTTTCTTTGTGCAACACTGCAACTGTATCTGTGTTTGCTACTTGCTGATTTGCTTAAAGCGGCGGGCATTCTCGGTGATAGCCTTTTCGGTGGGCAAACGCTCCATGCTCGATGCCCCAAAGAAGCCGACCACGCCTTCGGTATGCGCGAGAATGTAGGCCGCGTCTTCCGGCTCGGCAATCGGCCCACCGTGGCAAAGCACCAGCACATCGGGGTTGACGGCCCGTGCTGCGTCGTGCATCGCCTGAATGCGTTTGGCACACTCGTCAAGCGTCAGGGCGGTGTGTGCGCCGATAGCACCTTTTGTGGTTAGGCCCATATGCGGCACCAGCACATCGGCCCCCGCTTCTGCCATGGCCCGCGCCTGTTCCGGGTCGAAGACATAGGGCGAAGTGAGCAGATCCTCTTCGTGGGCGAGCCGGATCATCTCAACTTCCAGGTCGAAGCCCATGCCGGTCTCTTCCAGGTTCTGGCGGAAGGTGCCATCAATCAGGCCCACGGTCGGGAAGTTCTGTACACCGGCAAAGCCAATCTGCTTGAGTTGGCGCAAGAACTGCGGCATCAGGCGGAAAGGGTCGGTGCCACACACGCCCGCCAGCACCGGCGTGTGTTTGACAATCGGCAGCACTTCGCTTGCCATCTCTACAACAATAGCGTTGGCATCGCCATACGGCATCAGGCCCGCCAGCGAGCCACGCCCCGCCATGCGGTAGCGGCCCGAATTGTAAATAATGATGAGATCGACGCCGCCCGACTCGGCACACTTGGCCGAAATACCAGTGCCGGCACCCGCGCCGATGATCACGCCACCATCGGCAACGGTCTGTTTCATTTTTGCCAGTGCTTCTATCCGGTTCATTACTTGCCTCCTGCACGGATCAGTTCATGTAAACGGGTTGCCATTGCTTCCGCAAAGCGCGGATCGTTGATATCCATCTCAAACTGATGTACTTCAACCTTGCTGGTATCAATGTTTGCCATCAGGTTGTCAATCAGGGCTTGGTCGGCCTCCGGATCGTAAAACGGTTTGCCCTCGGTGGCAATCAGCGAAACGCCCTTGAGCGGAATAAACAGCGCCACTCCACCATCGGCCTGATTGAGCTTGCGTGCAATGATGCGGCCCAGTTCGGCATTTTCTTCGATGGTGGTACGCATCAGGGTAATGGTCGGGTTGTGTTTGTACAGGTTGCGATTGGCAAACTGCGGCGGCACGGTGTCGAATGCGCCGAAGTTGACCATATCGAGCGCACCGAGCGACACCACCTGCGGTAGCTTCATTTTGCCTGCCGCCTCCAGACGGTCGGGGCCAGCACTCAGCACCCCGCCCACCAGTTCATCGGCCAGTTCGGTGGTGGTGGCATCCAGCACACCCGCCAGGAAGCCGCCCGTTGCCAGTGCCTCCATCGACTTGCCACCTGTGCCCGTCGCATGGAAGACCAGCACTTCATAGCCCACAGCTTCCAGGTGCTCGCGAGCCGCGTTGACACAGGGGGTGGTCACTCCAAACATCGTCGCGCCGATCAGGGGCTTGCTCTCGGCGGTGAGGGCAGTCTCGGCATACGCCTTTGCCATACCTGCAATAGCGGCGGCAGCATTGGTGAGGATGCGCTCGGAGATGCGGTTAATGCCTGCAATGTCTACCACCGAATACATCATCGTCACATCTACCGCGCCAACATAGGGGCGGGTGTCGCCGGCTGCCATCGTCGAGACCATCAGCTTGGGCACCCCAACCGGTAGCGCCTGCATTGCACGGGTTGCCAGCGCCGAATTGCTAGAGCCGCCCACACCCATAACGCCCTGTACTTTGCCCTGCTCAAACAGGCCAAGGACCACCTTTGTGGCACCCTGCGCCATCGTCTCGATAGCCGCACCTCGGTCGGCTGCTTCCACCAGCGCGGCGTGCGTGGTTCCGGCGGCCTCGGCGACCTGTTCGCGGGGAATGTCGGCGGTAGCCAGCGGCATACCCATCACACCCGCGTCAATCAGGATAACATCACAACCAAATGCAGCCACCCGCTGACGCACATAATCAAACTCGGTGCCTTTCGTATCCATCGTTCCCAGTAGGACAACCGTTGCCATAATAGTCCTTTCTGCTCTCAGACTTCGTTGTTCAGGCCACGGGAGATACTCCTATCGTAACACGTAATTGCAAAGTCATTTCTCTCTGTCCCCTTATGCCTCAACCGGGCTAACCCCCAGAAAGCGCTGCTGTGCATCTTCATCGGTGCGCAGTGCGGCGGCGGTTGTCTCCAGGGCAACCTGCCCATTCACCATAATCAGGATACGGGTTGCCAGTGCGGTGGCGACTGTGAGCTTTTGCTCAACTACAAACAGGCCGATGCCGTCTTCGGACGATAGCCACTTGAGTGTCTCAACCATATGGTCAACAATGAGCGGTCAGCGAGATACCTTGCAGCACGTGCGCACTGCTGTAATAAACATTCAGGTTACGAACATCAAGCAACGGTTCAGCCATGGTGGACTGCCAGGTACATATCGTGGATCTGTCGGTTGTGGCGGATCTCGTCGGGCGTGCCGGTGAACAACACGCTCCCATCCTGCATAACGGTGACGATATCGGCAACCTGCAATGCCACCACTGCACACCTTCGGTGTTGAAGCGGAAGAAGTTCGGCAAGGTCTTCGAGCGTGGCAACAACCCCGATACGGATCGGCTCACCCCTACACAACCCAATTGCGTAACGTGCCAATCCCCTCAATATCCAGCTCGATCACATCGCCGCGCTTGAGCATGACGTCCCGCTCGGCCCTGGAGCCATTGCCGACCGTGCCCGTGCCAAACACTTCGCCGGGGCGCAATTGCTCTTCCATTGAGGCATGCGCGGATCATGTCGGCTATCTTCCAGTGCATCGAGCCAGAGTTTTCATTGCAGACAACGTCGCCATTCACCCGTGCGACAAGCCGCAGCTTATAAATATCAGCGATCTCGTCGGCGGTCACCAGCCACGGGCCAAGCACATGCCCGCGCACAACGTCTTTGCCTTTGGCTGGCCCCAGGCCCACCGACATTTCACGGCTCTGGATGGCGCGGGCGCTAAAGTCGTTGTAGATGGTATAGCCAAAGACGTGCTGCATTGCCGTGTCGCGAGCGATGTTGACCCCTCCCTTGCCAATCACAAAGGCCAGTTCAAACTCAAGTCGAGTTCTTCGGCATAGCTCGACATGGCAATGTCGTCGCCGTGCGTGCCCAGGCCAGGGCAGTGTGGGCCGCTGCCAGTGTCACTTCGCCCCCTAGATAAAGGCCACCATCGCATTTCAACGCCTCCCGGAGGGTTGGCTAGTCAATCAACCACCAGGGTATACAATTCACGTTCGCGCTTTTCGAGCATCGGAATGATGGTGCCTTCGATGATCTGCTGAAAATGGGGCGTCTCGCGGTGTGCAGCGAGCGCGGCCGCATCAACATAATGCTCGTACAGCAGGAACATATCGGCATTTTCCTGTGAGCGGCAGGCGTGGTACAGGGTGCAACCCGGTTCGTCCACTTTGACACGCAGGGCCATCTGTTGCAGTGCCTCGGCAACCGCATCGCCCATTCCTGGCTTAACATAATACCTGGCAACCAGTACAATCATGATTGGCTCCTTCACTCATATCGCCACACTATAAAACATATTCTTAACTATTAGACATGAATCAGACTGCGACGGGTACCTCATCTTCAACCCATACTGGCGGCAATGCGCCCATCTTGCGCCCACGCAGCCGCAGCAGGTCGCGCACTTCGTCGGCGGTGGCTGGTTCAAGTTGCAGTTCGCGGGCAATGCGTACGGCTCGCTCAACCAGTTGGGCATTGTTCTGGATCAGTTCGCCCTTGCGATAGTATACATTGTCTTCCATGCCCACCCGGATATTCAGCCCCATCGCCAGCGCTATGGTGGTGATGGGCAACTGTGTTTTGCCCATTGCACTGACGTTGCAGACGCTATCCGGCGGCAGGCGGCGCGTCAGTTCCACCAGATTGATCGGTGTTCCCCGTAGGCCACCCTGAGTTGGTGTCTCAAGCACAAAGTTGATCATGTAAGGCTTTTCGAGCAGGCCCGTGCTGATGAGGTATTCGGCCTCTTCGAGCATCGCCATGTTGTACACCTCAAGCTCGGGCTTGACACCGCGCTGCTGCATCTCACGGGCAAAGCGCAGAATATTCGGAGCGATGGTTGCTGAAGAAG
>JAAUSQ010000020.1 GCA_012033195.1 Chloroflexaceae bacterium | reverse complement strand
GGGGTCGGTACAGCTCCCGGAGGGGATGGAGATGGTGATGCCGGGGGACAACGTGCAGATGGTAGTGGAGCTGATTGTGCCGGTCGCGTTGGAAGAGGGATTGCGGTTCGCCATTCGTGAAGGCGGGCGCACCGTCGGCGCGGGGGTGGTCAGCAAGATCCTGGACTGACGCATCAGGCAATTGAACAGAATGCCATTTCCAGGACAGGGGAGCATAGCCCTTCCCTGTCTTGGTGCGAAATGAGGAACATTATATGGCGAAGCAAAAGGTGCGTATTCGTCTGAAGGCATATGATCATAAGATCCTTGATCAGTCTGCGCGTCAGATTGTTGAGGCTGCCGAACGGACGGGGCGCTTGTGGCAGGGCCAGTGCCGCTGCCCACCAAGATCGAGCGGTTCAGTGTGATGCGTTCACCGTTCATCGATAAGGACTCGCAGGAGCAGTTCGAGGTACGGACGCACAAGCGCCTGATTGATGTCATTGATCCAAGCCAGCCGACCATCAATGCGTTGATGAAGCTCAACCTGCCGGCTGGTGTTGATATTGAGATTAAGCTCTAGCGTACTGTGAGCGTCACAGCAACGCAGAACGGCAATTGACGGACAGTTGTTGAAGGACAGGGATAGCTGCCTGCTGCGTACTGTAGAGGATAAGGAATTATGGTAAAAGGCTTGTTAGGACGCAAAACCGGGATGACCCAGATTTTTAGCGATAATGGCGAAGTCATCCCCGTAACAGTTATCAGTGTCGGGCCATGTGTCGTAACGCAGATCCGCACCATAGAAAACGATGGCTATGCGGCTGTTCAGCTTGGCTACGAAGAGGTGCCTGCACGCAAACTGACCAAGCCGCAGCAGGGCCATTTGAAGGGCGCTGGCTTACTGGTGCGTCACCTGCGTGAGTTTGAAGCCGAGGATATCTTGGGGCACAATGTGGGCGATGTTGTCCATGTTGATATGTTTCAGGTTGGTCAGCGTGTCGATATTTCGGGTACCACCAAGGGACGTGGTTTTGCAGGTGTTGTGAAGCGCCATGGCTTCCGGGGTGGGTCGCGCACGCACGGTCAGAGCGACCGTCTGCGGGCACCTGGCTCGATAGGTGGTGGTAACAGCCCTGGTAAGGTCTGGAAAGGCCAGCGTATGGCTGGTCGTATGGGTGGCAAGCGCCGCACGGTGCAGAACCTGGAAGTGGTACGGATATTCCCCGACCGCAACCTGCTGCTGGTACGCGGTGCGGTGCCGGGGCCACGCAATGGTCTGTTGCAAATCCGTAAGGCAGTGAAAGTAGGCAAGTAAGGTACTCCGCCATGGAAGCAAAACTCTACAATCAGGACGGCGACCAGATCGGCGTCATCCAGGTAAGCGATTATATTTTTGGGATTGATCCGAACGTCGCCGTGATGCACCAGGCCAGTGTGCGCCAGTTTGCCAATGCGCGTGCCGGAACACACAGTACCCGTGGACGGGGTGAGGTGGCAGGCAGTACGCGCAAGCTCTACCGCCAGAAGGGAACAGGCCGCGCACGCCAGGGTTCTATTCGTGCTCCGCATCGGCGTGGTGGTGGTATTGCACACGGTCCGCATCCGCGCTCGTACGAAAAGCATATGCCGCGCAAGATGCGACGGCTGGCAGTACGGTCGGCGTTGTCGGTAAAGCTTTCGGGCATTCGCTTTGTAGATGTGCTGGAATTTGATGTTCCACGCACCAGAGCGATGATCGAGATGCTGGAAGACCAGGATTTTGCGGGCAAGACGCTGATCGTGCTCGACCGCAAAGAGGGCTATGAGAACCTCTATCGGTCGGCAAACAACCTGCCCAATGTGAAGATCCTGCTGGCACATTATTTGAATGTCAACGACCTGTTGAACTACGACAATGTGCTGATGACGGTCGAAGCGGTGCGGGTCGCCGAGAGCTACCTGGGTGATGGCACGCTGGTGACCGGGGTGACGATGCTGGATGAAGCGGCTCTGGCGGCTGCCGAAGCGCAGACAACTAACCGCACAGCACCCGTCGATGAAGATGCAGACGAAGACGAAACACCATTGATGATCCGGCTCTGGACGACAACGAGGAAGGGCGATGAACGACTATCAGATAATCATTCGTCCGTTGATCACCGAGAAGAATACCAACCTGATGATGCTGAATAAGTATTCGTTCGAGGTGGCCCGCGATGCGGATAAGCCGGAGATCAAACGGGCAATTGAGCAGATTTTTAAGGTAACGGTAACGGCTGTCCACACGATGAATGTACGCGGCAAGAAGCGTCGTCGCGGGCGTGTGTTTGGCTACCAGCGCAACTGGAAGAAGGCCGTGGTAACGCTTGCCCAGGGAGATCGGATCGATCTCTTCGAGAGTTAGAAACTGTTGCAGGTGGTGTGTCGCGTCGGCAAGCGTGGCGGCGATACTGCCTGAAAGTGAGGAAGTCATGGGAATACGACGCTATAAACCAACCTCGGCTGGTCGCCGCAATATGTCGGTATCGACCTTTGAGGAAGTGACAAAAAAAGAGCCTGAGAAGCGCCTGATTGAGCCGCTGCGCAAGCGGGCCGGGCGCAACAACCAGGGCCGCATCACCACCCGACACCGGGGTGGCGGGCATAAACGCCACTATCGCGTGATCGATTTTAAGCGCAACAAGCTGGGTATTCCGGCACGGGTGGCGGCAATTGAATATGATCCCAACCGTTCGGCTCGCATTGCACTGCTGCACTACACCGATGGCGAAAAGCGCTACATTCTTGCGCCGCTCGGCTTGCAGGTGGGCGATACGGTGATGAGCGGCCCGGATGCCGATATTCGCGTGGGCAACGCGCTGCCGCTATGGGCTATTCCGCTCGGCTCGCAGGTTCACAATATTGAATTGGAGATCGGGCGCGGCGGTGTGATGGTGCGCAGTGCAGGTGCCTCGGCCCAGTTGATGGCCCGCGAGGGCAACTATGCTACGCTGCGTATGCCTTCGGGTGAGAGCCGCGTGGTGCATATCAACTGTATGGCAACGATTGGGCAGGTTGGCAACATCGACCATCAGAATATTCGCATTGGCAAGGCTGGTCGTAATCGCTGGAAGGGCCGCCGCCCGGTGGTACGTGGTTCGGTAATGAACCCGCGTGACCATCCGCATGGTGGTGGTGAAGGCCGTGCGCCGCGTGGTATGCCGCCCAAGACCAAATGGGGTAAGCCGGCACTGGGCAAGAAGACCCGCCACAATCCGCGTACTGACCGCTTTATTGTGCGCCGACGTAAGAAGTAAGGGAGAGGTCTAGGAGAGATGTCGCGTTCTTCGAAAAAAGGGCCATATGTCGATCTGAAGTTACTGAACCGGATCGAAGACATGAACCGCTCGGGCGACAAGCGGGTACTGCGTACCTGGTCGCGAGCATCGACCATCTTCCCGCAGATGATTGGTCACACGATTGCGGTTCACGACGGACGCCGCCACGTGCCGGTGTATATCAGCGACACGATGGTGGGGCATAAGTTGGGCGAGTTTGCTCCGACACGTACGTTTCGTGGGCATATCAAGAAGTCTGATAAGCGGGGCAAAATGAGATAAGCGTGCCCCACACGGGCACGTCTGTAACGATGAGGCGAGACGATGCAGGCACGAGCAGTGACAAAATATATCCGCATTTCGCCCTACAAAACCCGTCAGGTGATTGACGTGGTGCGGGGCAAGCCCGTCGATGAGGCCCTGGCGATCCTGCGCTATATGCCCCAGAAGGCGGCGCGTGAGGTGGCACGTACCATCAAATCGGCGGCTGCCAATGCGGAAAACAACTTTGATATGAGCCGTTCGGAACTGGTGGTGAAGACAATCTTCGCTGATCAGGGCCGTCGCTCAAGCGCTATATGCCCCGTGCGCGTGGGCGTATCGATGTAATCCGCAAGCCGACGACCCATATCACGGTGATTGTCGATGATGGGCGTAGTGACTTTGAGTACGAATAGCTGGCGGTTGGCGGCAGGCGCAAGCTAGGGTGCAGCAACGATTATTGGGAGGTGACGTTTGGGACGTAAAGTACATCCGATTGGCTTTCGCCTGGGCTATATCAAAGACTGGCAGTCCAAGTGGTATGCCGATCAGAGCTATACCGATCAGTTGCACGAGGATATCGCTCTTCGGGCCTTGATCAACAAAGAATTGCAGAATGCTGGTATTTCGCGGATCGAGGTTGAGCGTTCGGCAAATAAGATTGAAATTACGGTCTTTACCGCCAAACCGGGTATTGTAATCGGCAAACGCGGTGCCAATGTAGACCAGTTGAAGAGCACGCTTGAGAAGATTACGAAGAAGAAGGTCAAGCTGAATATTCAGGAAATCCATCAGCCGGAACTGGATGCACAGCTTGTTGCCGAAAGCATTGCCGAGCAGATTAACAAGCGTGTCTCATATAAACGAGCGATGAAGCAGGCGGTGCAGCGTGCGATACGGCTTGGGGCGCAAGGGGTGCGTATTCGTACCTCCGGGCGGCTCGGCGGGGCAGAAATGGCCCGTATTGCTCAGGAGAGCGAAGGCCGCGTGCCGCGCCACACCTTGCGGGCCGATATCGACTATGCTCAGGTGCACGCCCACACGACCTATGGTCGTATCGGGGTGAAGGTCTGGATTTATAAGGGTGAGGTTTTCCCCGATCAGCTTGGGAAGGCCCAGGTACAGCAGCAGGTCAGCGGCGGCGGCAGCGGTGGCGGTGGCGGTGAACGGTCCCAGCAGCAGCGCTCGCGACGCTAAGGAGGAACAACACAATGTTGATGCCCAAGCGCACCAAGTATCGCAAGATGCAGCGCGGACGCATGCGCGGGTTGGCCCAGCGTGGCAATACGGTTGCTTTTGGTGACTACGGCCTGATGGCGCTGGAGCGTACATGGATTACAAGCCGCCAGATTGAGTCGGCGCGTCGTACGATTACCGGCTACGTCAAGCGTGGTGGGAAGGTGTGGATTCGCATCTTCCCCGACAAGCCGATTACCAGTAAGCCCGCCGAAACCCGTATGGGTGGTGGCAAAGGTTCGGTTGATAAGTACGTCGCGGTGATCAAGCCAGGGCGCATTCTGTTCGAACTGGCGGGTGTGCGCGAAGATATTGCCGAGGAAGCCCTGCGCCGTGCTGCGCAGAAGCTGCCAACCCTGTGCAAGATCGTTAAGCGCGAAACGGTAGAAGTAGATGGGGAGGCCGTGCAATGAAAGCGCAGGAACTGCGGAACTTAAAAGATGAAGAGTTGAAAGAGCGCTTGCTAGAGTTCTATCAGGAGCTATTTAACCTGCGCTTTCAGAAGGTATCGGGACGGCTGGCAAATACGGCCCGCCCGCGCCAGGTACGACGCGATATTGCCCGCATCAAGACGATTTTGCGGGAGCGCAGATTGCACTGGAGCTTGAAGAAGAAGTAGTAGCGGGGTAGGTAGAACAGGATGACTGAGCAAGAAACACCAACGACCGCACCGACGGTCCGCCGCGTTACCAAGGTGGGGCGGGTCGTCAGCGATAAAATGGATAAAACAGTAGTGGTGGCGGTGGACTACCTGAAGCCACACCCGCTGTATCGGAAGATTATTCGCAAGACACACAAGTTTCACGCTCACGATGAGGAAAACGCGTGTCGAACGGGGGATATGGTGCGTATCGAAGAGACACGCCCCCTCAGCCGCTCCAAGCGCTGGCGTGTAGTTGCTATTCTGGAGCAGAATGAGGAGGCCGAGCGATGATACAGCCGCAGACCCGTCTGAAAGTGGCCGATAACACGGGCGCACGTGAGATTATGTGTATTCGGGTGCTGGGTGGTTCGCGGGTACGGTATGGGCGTGTCGGTGACTTGATTGTTGCATCAGTCAAGGATGCCGTGCCAAATAGTAACGTGAAGAAGGGCGAAGTGGTTCGAGCGGTCATTGTGCGTACAGCGAAGGAATATGGGCGGCCCGATGGCTCGCACATTCGCTTCGATGATAATGCCGCCGTCATCGTCGGGCGCGAGAACCAGCCCCGTGGTACCCGTATCTTCGGGCCGGTTGCGCGTGAACTGCGCGAGAAGCAGTATATGCGGATCGTATCACTTGCACCGGAGGTGGTGTGATGCATGTAAAAACAGGCGATGAAGTGTTAATCATTGCTGGCAAAGATAAAGGACGGCGCGGCAAAATCAAGGCCGCACTGCCGAAGGAAAATCGGGTTGTTGTTGAGAACTTGAACATTATGAAGCGCCACCTGCGGGCACGTGGGCCAGGCAAGCCGGGCGGCATTATCGAGACTGAAGCTCCGATTGATGCCTCGAATGTGATGCTGATCTGCCCTACCTGTGGGCGAGCATCACGCACGGGCAAGCGCTTTCTGGAAGAGCGTGACCACAAGGAGCGCCCGCGCAAGGTGCGCTTTTGCAAAGCCTGCGACGCGGTCATCGATCAGTAGATCACCCTGGGCGTTGCAGTGCCTGGCGCTTTGAGCAACAGATACAGACGAGAAAGCGAGCAACCCGCCCGAGGGCCTCGCAGTTCTTGAGGAGAGATACGATGGCCGCACGGCTGAAAGATGTTTATACCAAAGAAGTAGTTTCGGCACTCAGCCAGGAGTTCAATTTCCAATCGGTGATGGAAGTGCCGCGTGTTACCAAAGTGACGGTGAATATTGGTGTGGGCGAGGCCGTTCAGAATTCGAAGGCGTTGGATGCGGCTATGAGCGATTTGCAGCTTATTACTGGCCAGAAGCCGGTTGTGGCCCGCGCCCGGAAGTCGATTGCTGGCTTCAAGCTGCGCCAGGGTATGCCGATTGGCACCATGGTGACGCTGCGCAACGACCGGATGTACGATTTTCTGGACCGGTTGATTAACCTGGCACTGCCCCGCATCCGCGACTTTCGCGGCATCAGCCGCCGCTCGTTTGATGGGCGCGGGAATTATAGCCTGGGTCTGCGTGAGCAGATCCTGTTTCCTGAAATTGATTACGACAAGATCGATAAGATTCGCGGTCTGGAAGTAGTCATTGTGACAACGGCACCCAATGATGAACAGGGATATGCCTTGCTTAAGCGCTTTGGCATGCCCTTTCGAGATTAGTAACTTGCGAGGAGGTAATCAGTCTTGGCACGAAAAGCACTGATCGTGAAGTCCCAGCGGCCCCAGAAATACCATGTTCGCGAATACAACCGTTGCCGCGTGTGTGGGCGTTCACGAGCCTACATCCGCAAGTTCGGAATGTGTCGTATTTGCTTCCGTGAGCACGCCTCGAAGGGGTTGATACCCGGCGTTGTCAAGTCGAGCTGGTAGGCTGACGCGTGCATTCCTGGCAGCAAGAGACCCGCGAACAGTATGATATTCCGACATTGAGGAGGAACGCCGTGAGCGTGAATGACCCAATAGGCGATATGTTGACCCGCATCCGCAATGCATGCATGGCTCGCCATACCAGCGTAGAAATCCCTTCATCCAAGATGAAGTTGGCGATTGCGGAGGTGCTAAAAAGGGAGGGCTTTATCCGGGACTATAGTATCCGCAAAGGAAAGCCCTTTGATACGATTGTGTTGTCGCTAAAGTACTCTGCCGATAAGCAGCCGGCTATTACGGGCCTGCGCCGGGTGAGCAAGCCGGGGCTGCGGATTTACACCAAGCGCTCGGATATTCCGCGTGTGCGAGGGGGCCTGGGCCTCAGTATTCTCTCGACACCCAAGGGGATCCTGGCCGGGCACGATGCCTGGCAGCAGCAGGTGGGCGGCGAGGTACTGTGCTACATCTGGTAAAAAGGGGAGGGCACTATGTCTCGTATTGGCCGACGATCAATTGAAGTTCCCAAGGGCGTTGATATTACCATTCAGGAGGGGAACCTGGTGACCGTCAAGGGGCCGAAGGGCCAACTGATGCAGCAGCTTCACCCGGCAATGCACATTGTTCAAGAGAACGGGACATTGCAGGTACAGCGCCCTTCGGATAATAAAGAACACCGTTCGTTGCACGGCCTGACCCGCACCCTGCTCTTTAATATGGTGAAGGGTGTGACGGATGGCTGGGAGCGGCAGTTGGAAATTAACGGGGTTGGCTATCGTGCTGCGCTGGAAGGGCAGACGCTGGTTTTGCAGCTTGGTTTCTCGCACCCAGTGCGAATCGAGCCGCCCGATGGTATCGCTTATGTGATTGGCGACCGCAAGAGCGCCAGCGACCCGCAACCGATCACCATCCGGGGCATCAATAAGCAGATGGTTGGTGAGCAGGCTGCTATTATCCGTGGGCTGCGTCCGCCTGAGCCGTACAAGGGCAAGGGTGTAAAGTATAAAGAAGAAGTGATCCGCCGCAAGGCTGGTAAAGCTGGGAAGAAGTAGACATAAAGCAGAAAATCTGCGATAATTCACCGGGTAGGGGATGCAGTCTCTACCTTTGAGGAGTGAACTTATTATGGCTAAAGTAACGCCGCGCGAACAGCGTATCAAACGACATCGGCGCATTCGCAAGAAAGTAGCGGGCACTGCCGAACGTCCCCGATTGTGTGTGTTCCGCAGCAACTTACATATTTATGCCCAGATCATCGACGATGTGGCGGGGCATACGCTGGTTTCGGCATCAACGATGGATAAGCAGAGCCGCAGCGCCCTGAACGATAATAACAAGACCGAACAGGCGCAGGCAGTTGGCAAGCTGATAGCACAGCGGGCGCTAGATGCCGGGATTTCACAGGTCGTCTTCGACCGGGGCGGCTTCCTGTATCACGGACGTGTCAAGGCGCTGGCTGAGGCGGCCCGCGAGGCAGGGTTGACTTTCTAACATATGGAGCTTGTATAGCGGGAGGAACTGTGATTCGTAAACGTATCAATCCCGAAGGCCTCGAACTCGAAGAGCGTGTGGTTCAGATCAACCGTGTCTCCAAGGTGGTGAAGGGTGGTCGGCGCTTCAGCTTTAGCACTATTGTGGTGGTAGGCGATGGCAAAGGGCACGTTGGAGTTGGGATGGGCAAGTCTTCAGAAGTACCCGATGCAATCCGCAAGGGTGTTGAGGCAGCCAAGAAAAACCTGATCTTTGTGCCGATGGTGCATAGCACGATCCCACACGAAGTGACAACCGAGTTCTCGTCTTCCAAAGTAATGATTCGCCCGGCATCGCCCGGTACGGGCGTTATCGCCGGACGTGGTGTGCGTGCGGTGCTGGAAGCAGCCGGCATCAAGGATATTCTTTCGAAGGCATACGGCAGCAACAACCCGGTGAATGTGGTGAAGGCAGCGTTCAAGGCGCTTTCGGAACTGGTTTCACTGGAAGAAATGGCGCGCCGCCGCGATATGACCCCGCACGAGATGCGGACACGAGTACTGCGGCGCAAGCCCACCGAGCAGCAGGAGACGGCAGCATGAGCACGTTGCGTATTACATATAAAAAGAGTGTGATTGGTCAGAGCAAGGATCAGAAGGACACGATCCACGCACTTGGCCTGCGGAAGTTGCACCAGAGTGTGACCCGCCCCGACAATCCGTCGGTGCGCGGTATGCTCTTCAAGGTGCGCCACCTGGTAGAGGTGGCAGAAATACTAAACGACGAGGAAGCATAGCATCATGAAACTGCACGACCTGCGCCCCAATAAGGGGTCAACTAAAAAGAGCAAGCGCATCGGTCGCGGCTATGGTTCGGGCAAAGGGAAGACGGGTGGTAAGGGTATGATGGGTCAGAAGGCCCGTTCTGGCCCGAACCCCTACCGGACGTTTGAAGGTGGTCAGAACCGCCTTGTCAAGCGTATGCCGTTCAAGCGCGGCTTTACCAATATCTGGCGCATCGAGTATCAGGTGGTGAACCTGGATCGGTTGAGCGACCTTGCAACGACGGGTGAAGCGATTACGCCCGAACTGCTGCTGGAAGCCCGCGTGATACGCAAGAAGGATATGCCAGTGAAGGTACTGGGCGATGGCGAAGCGGCACGCGGCCTGACCGTGCATGCCCACAAGTTCTCGACCAGTGCACGTGAAAAGATTGAAGCCGCCGGTGGCAGCGTTGTTGAGTTGCCGTGGGTGGTGGAGCGCCGCAGCCGCAGCAAGGGGCCAAATCCCAGCATGCGCAACCGGGCTCCAGTACAAAAATAACACCAGTGTAGAACAGCTATTCGGAGGGATGGCAAATGATACAGGCTGTACGACAGGCGATGCTGCTGCCGGACTTGCGGGCACGCATTCTCTTTACACTGGGAATGCTGCTGATCTTCCGGTTGATTGCCCATATTCCAGTGCCCAATATCGACCAGACCACGCTGGACCAGTTGCGTGATGCACTGGCAACTAACCAGTTGATCCAGTTGCTCAACATCTTCTCGGGCGGCGCGCTCCAGAACTTTTCTGTGGCGGCGATGGGAGTGTATCCCTATATTACAGCAACCATTATTATGCAGTTGCTGCAGCCGATTGTGCCAGCTCTCGAAGAGCTTTCGAAGGAAGGTGAGCAGGGCCGCCTGAAGCTCAATCGCTACCAGATGATTCTGACTATTCCGCTGGCATTCTTGCAGGCGTATGGGCAGACGCTGGCGCTGGAAAATGGCCTTGGCCTGAACCAGTCGCTGTTCCGTTCGCCGTTTGATATTGTGAACAACTTTCTGCCAACCTTCACGATTATCATGACGATGACGGCCGGTACGATGCTGCTGGTCTGGCTCGGCGAACTGATCAACGAGCGTGGCATTGGCAACGGTATCTCGATGATCATCTTTGGCGGTATCGTGACCGGTGTGCCGGGGTTGGTCTGGCAGGGTATCCAGATTGGTCAGACGGGCGGTGCTGAAACCATTATCGGCTTGCTGCTGTTCCTGGCAATTGGTCTGGCAACCATCGTCGGTATTGTGCTGATCCAGGAAGGACAACGGCGCATTCCTGTCCAATACGCCAAGCGCGTGCGCGGTAACCGGGTGTATGGTGGGCAGAGCAGCCACATTCCGCTGAAGGTGAACATGGCCGGCATGATCCCGCTGATCTTTGCCCAGAGCATTATCATCTTCCCCGGAGTGGTCGCATCGTGGTTCTATCGGCCTGGTGCCGAGGGCATCGGCAACGCGATTGCCGGGTTCTTTTACAACACATTTAATCCGACCGGAGTCGGCGGTGGCTTTGTCTATTCAACGCTGCTGTTTTTGCTGGTCGTCGGGTTTACCTATTTTTATACCCTGGTACTGTTCAGCCAGCAAAACATGGCTGAGAACTTGCAAAAGAATGGTGGCTTTATTCCGGGCATTCGCCCCGGCAAGCGCACCGATGAATACCTGAGCCGGGTGCTGAACCGTATTACGCTGGTTGGCGCGCTGTCGCTCGGTTTCATTGCGGTCGTCCCATTCATCGCCCAGGCTATCACGGGTATTCAGATTGGCCTCGGCAGTGCCGCGCTGCTGATTGTGGTGGGTGTGGCCATCGACACCATGCGCCAGCTTGAGGCACAGCTTGTCATGCGTAATTATGAAGGCTTTATTAGCGGCAATCGGTAGTGTCGATAGACTACAACGGGTACCTTGAGAACGCTAGACGGCTGGCGTTCGTGCAGTGCGAATTGAAGAGGATGTCTCGATGAAGAACATTATTTTTCTCGGCCCTCCCGGTGCAGGGAAGGGTACACAGGCCAAAGTTGCGGTTGAGCGTACCGGCCTGACGCACGTCTCCACGGGTGATCTCTTTCGGGCTGCGTTGCGCGAGGGAACGCCACTCGGACTGAAGGCCAAGTCGTATATGGATAAAGGCGAACTGGTGCCCGATGATGTGGTGATCGATATGCTGCTGGAGCGCCTGGAACAACCCGATATTACCGCAGGCGTTATCTTTGATGGGTTCCCGCGCACGCTGGAACAGGCTCGTGCACTGGATGAAACCCTCGAACGACGTGGCGCACAGATTGCTGCGGTGCTCCTGTTTGCTGTGGAAGATGAGGTGCTGGTGCAGCGCATCAGTGGACGGCTGACTTCCAAAACGACGGGAGAGGTGTATAATAGATATTTTAACCCCCCGCGTGATGCTGCGGGGAATGATATCTCGGACAGCGATGAATATTATCAGCGCCCCGATGACAACGAAGAGACGGTACGCAACCGTTTGCGAGTATATCATAATCAGACATCACCCCTGATCGCGTATTACCGTGAGCGTGGGGTGTTGCACGAACTGGATGGACAGCAAGAGATGGCGGATGTGACAAGGCAAATGCTGGAGGTGATTGGCGCATAGCCACACGCGTCCCGGCAGCACCGCACAGCAGAAGGAGTGGTATGACCAAGAAAAAGGATGTGATAGAGATCGAGGGGACGATTGTCGAGCCATTGCCCAATGCGATGTTCCGTGTTGAGCTGGATAACGGGCACGAAGTGCTGGCCCATATCTCTGGCAAAATGCGTATGAACTATATTCGCATTTTGAAGGGCGACCGGGTGCTCGTGGAGTTGTCGCCTTACGATCTGACCCGTGGACGGATCACATACCGGTATAAGTAGTAGTTAGTCAGATGCTGGCGGAGATGGGGCGCTACTGGCACACCAGGCTGCCGGGGCACCTGGAAGGAGCGAAACAATGAAGGTACGTGCATCGGTAAAGAAACGCTGCGAGTATTGCAAGGTTATCAAGCGCAGAGGTGTTATTCGGGTCATCTGTAGCCGCAACCCGAAGCATAAGCAGCGACAGGGCTAGTGTGCAGGCAGGACGTTCGGTCCAGTAGGAATGCTGCTGGAGCCATGGAGATAAGCTCGAGAGGATAACACAGTTATGGCACGTATTGCCGGTGTTGATATTCCGCGCAACAAAAAGCTGGAAATAGCGATTACATATATCTTCGGGATTGGTCGCACCAATGGCATGGAAGCTATTCAGCGTGCTAATGTAGACCCACAACGCCGCGTGCGTGACCTGACCGAAGAAGAAATTGCGCGCCTGCGAGAAGTAGTTGAGCGTGAATATGTGGTAGAAGGTGACCTGCGCCGCGAAGTGCAGATGAACATCAAGCGCCTGATGGATATTGCCTGCTACCGGGGCCTGCGCCATCGGCGTGGGATGCCTGTGCGGGGACAGCGCACGCGCACCAATGCCCGAACGCGGCGCGGTCGCAAGGGTCAGGCCATCGGGATTAAGAAGAAGACGAAGAAGTAAGACAATGATGCAGGCGGTGTGGCGTGGTCGCACCGCGCATGGTAACGAGGAGTGGTAGATGCCGCAGAAGCAGAAAGCTGGAGCAGCCACCGGACGACGGCAGCGTGGGCGACGCAAAGAGCGGAAAAATATACCGCGTGGGCACGCCCATATCCAGAGTACATTTAACAACACGATTGTCACGATTACCGACCCACAGGGCGCGGTTGTGTGCTGGGCAAGTGCCGGGCAGTCGGGCTTCAAGGGGTCGCGCAAAAGCACCCCCTATGCCGCGCAGATTGCGGCAGAGACGGCAGCACGCAAGGCGATGGAAAACGGCATGCGCTCGGTTGAAGTGTTTGTGAAGGGGCCGGGTTCGGGCCGTGAAGCCGCCGTGCGGTCGTTGCAAGCATCGGGCCTGACGGTGATATCGATTACCGATGTGACCCCGCTGCCGCACAATGGCTGCCGCCCACCCAAGCGCCGCCGCGTGTAATGCGGGGCGTGCAAGGAAGAGCCGGACAATCGTTCATTGGAGTAATACATAATTCGGAAGGGTGAACTCGCATTATGGCACGTTATCGTGGGCCAGTTGGAAAAGTGAGTCGCCGTCTGGGAATCGGGATTACCGAAAAAGGGCAGCGCATTCTGAACAAGCGGCCTTTCCCGCCGGGCCAGCATGGGCCGGGCGCACGGCGACGCCAGGTTTCTGATTACGGTCTACAACTGATGGAAAAACAGAAGGCACGCTATATCTATGGTGTGCTGGAGCGGCAGTTCCGCCGCGTGTTTGAGCGGGCATCGCGGCTCGGCGGCGTGACAGGTGAAAACCTGTTGAGCTTGCTGGAGCGTCGCCTGGACAATGTGGTGTATCGGCTTGGTCTCGCGGAAACCCGCGCCCAGGCACGCCAGATTGTTACCCACGGGCATGTGATGGTGAACGGACGGAAGACCAATATCCCTTCGTACTCGGTGCGGGTGGGAGAAGTGATATCGGTGCGGCCTGAAAGTCGTCGCCGAACCTACTTTAAGAATCTCATAGATGGCGGCGATTTGAGCCGTTATCGTCCGCCGGAATGGTTGCGGTTCAATGCATCCGATCTGAGCGGCGAAGTGATGGCACTGCCCCGGCGTGAAGATGCCGAGCAGGGGATCAACGAACAGCTTATCGTTGAGTTCTATAGCCGCTAAATGGACATATTGCACAACCGATGGTCATCTGACCATCACGCGGGGGAAACGGCAACAGAGCGTACATCTGCAAAAGGTGTCGTGTACCTAAGTACAGAATGAAGGAGGCGATACGTGCTCGACATCGCCATGCCAAAAATCGAAGTCGTACAGGCGGCTGAAAACTATGGGCGATTTAAAATAGAGCCGCTTGACCCTGGCTACGGGCACACGCTCGGTAATGCGCTGCGGCGTGTGCTGCTCTCATCTATTCCGGGGTCGGCGATTACGAAGATCAAAATCGATGGTGTCTTCCACGAGTTCTCAACACTTGAGGGTGTCAAGGAAGATGTAACTGAGATTGTTTTGAATGTAAAAGGTATCCGGTTGCGTTCGTATGCCGAGCGCCCGGTGAAAATTATCCTGTCGAAGCAGGGGCCGGGGATTGTGCGGGCCGGCGACCTTGACCTGCCCAGCAATGTTGAACTGGCGAACCCGGAACATTATATCTGCCTGCTCGACACGGAAGATGGACGGCTGGAAATGGAGTTGACGGTTGAACGGGGCAAGAGCTATATCGCCGCCGATAACCGCGACGCGCTGCCCATTGGTGAAATACCGGTTGATGCGATCTTTACGCCAATTCCACGGGTCAACTATGTGGTGGAAAATACGCGTATCGGGCAGGCGACTGACTTCGACCGGCTGATTCTGGAAATCTGGACGGATGGCACCGTTAAGCCGGGTGATGCACTGAGCCACGCCGCACAGGTGCTGGTGCAGTATTATCAGTCGGTTGCCGATTTCAATCGGCTGGCGCAAGAGCCAGAAGCGCCGCTCGTACCAAGCGGGTTGACGATACCGCCCGATGTGTACGATACACCGATTGAAGACCTGGATCTATCGACGCGTACCTACAACTGTCTGAAGCGGGCCGATATTACCAAGGTCGGGCAGGTGCTTCAGATGGACGAAAAGGCGCTGCTCTCGGTGCGGAACCTAGGGCAGAAGTCGATGGAAGAGATACGCGAGCGTCTGATGGAGCGGGGCTTTTTTCCGTGGGTCAACCAGGAAGTAGGCTCGTAGCGTACAGATACATCGACAGAAGCAGGCAGACCAACGCTTGCCCGCAGGGTGGTGCCCCTGCTGTCAGGGACACATGGCTGGTGTCAGACACACTGCGGGCATTTGCATGCTTTTCGAAGAGGGAGACAATGCGACACCAGAAATCTGGATTTAAGCTGGGCCGCTCGTATGAGCACCGCAAGGCGCTGCTACGCAACTTGATGATTTCACTGATCGAGCATCGCCGGATCAAGACGACGATTACCAAGGCGAAGGCGGTACAGCCGGAAATTGACAAGTTGCTCAACTTGGCCGCAACGATACCCCGCACAATCGGCGGATGGTGCTTTCGAAGCTCGCCAGCAAAAAGGCGATGCGGGAGGTGTTTACCTTTGCGCCAACCGACTATGTCAACCGTGCTGGTGGGTATACCCGCATCACCAAGCTTGGCCCACGTATGGGCGATGGTGCGGAAATGGCCATGATCGAGTTAGTGTAGGGCGGTGCGCACGATTGCACTGCGGCTCGCCTACGATGGAACCGCGTTTGCTGGTTCGCAGTGGCAAGCCAACGGGCGTACTGTCCAGGGTGAGCTAGAAGCCGCCTGGGAGCGCCTGACGCAAGAGCAGCGCCGCTGGACACTATCGGGACGGACGGATGCAGGCGTGCACGCAACCGGGCAGGTGGCGCACCTGTCGAGCGCGACGCACCATAGCATCGAAACCATTCAACGGGCTTTGAATGCGCTGCTGCCCGACGACTTGCGCGTACTGGCAGCCTGGGAAGCGGAAGCCGATTTTCATGCCCGCTTCAGCGCACGCTGGCGACACTATCGCTACCTGCTTGATCCGTCGCCGGTGGCACTGCCGCTGCTCCGCCATACCGTCTATCATATCGGGCACCTCCTGGATGTGGCGGCGATGCAGGCAGCACTGGCACTGCTCGAAGGTGAGCACGATTTTGCGGCGTTTGCCGCGTTGCAGGGCTATAGCGGCTCAACGATACGGCGGTGCTACACCGCACAGTGTACACCAATTACCATGCTGGATCGGGCGCTGCTGGCGATAGAACTGGTTGCAAATGGCTTTTTGCGCCATATGGTGCGCACCATCGTCGGCACGGTGGTGCTGGTTGGTGAGGGGCGCTTGCGTGAGGAGGCCTTCGGGTGTATCTTGACCGGGCGCGACCGCAAGCAGGCCGGGCCAACTGCCGCCGCGCATGGGCTGACGCTGGTTGCGGTTGGGTATGCGGCAGATCCGCTGCCATTTGGCAGAGTTGACACGAGTGCCGTGAGCAGAGAACAATTGTCGTGTGAGGAATAGAACGTTATGATGAAAACATATTCGCAGAAGGCTTCCGAAGTCCAGCGCGATTGGCATGTCATTGATGCCAGTAATATGGTGCTGGGTCGGCTGGCGACGCAGATTGTAACCCTGCTGCGCGGCAAGCACAAGCCGACCTTTACGCCCTCGATGGACGGCGGAGATTTTGTTGTGGTCGTGAATGTCGAGAAGATTCGGGTAACCGGACGCAAGGCCGAGCAGAAGATGTACTATCGGCACTCGGGCTATCCGGGCGGGTTGCGCGAGATTCCGTACAAGATGATGAAGGCCAAGCACCCGGATCGTATTTTGCGGCTTGCCGTCAAGCGGATGATGCCGAAGGGCCGCCTTGGTCGGCAGCAGCTTACCAAGCTCCGCATCTACGCTGGCCCAGAGCATCCGCACGCCGCACAGCAACCACGCCGCTATCAGCCGCGTGTGCGTGGCTAGCGCATTGCAAGCAGACAGTTCAGGAGAGTAGAAACAGATGACAGAAAAGCGCTATTATCAAGGAACCGGGCGACGCAAAACCTCGGTAGCGCGGGTGCGGTTGTTTCCTGGGAATGGGGAAATGATTGTCAACGACCGTCCGCCGGAAGATTATTTACCGAGCGCGAGCATTGCAGCGCAACATTCGTATGCCGCTCGAACTGACGGGCACGCTGGGCAGCTTCAACGTGCTGATCAAGGTGACGGGTGGCGGTGTGGTCAGTCAGGCGGGTGCTGTGCGCCATGGCATTGCACGGGCCTTGCTCGATGCCAACGCCGAGTATCGCCCGGTGCTGAAGCAGGCCGGCTTGCTGACCCGCGACCCACGCGCCAAAGAGCGCAAGAAAGTTGGTCTCAAGCGGGCCCGCAAGCGACCACAGTACACCAAGCGCTAGGCCATGTTGAAGATTGGCGGTAGCCATGCTACAATGCGCCGAGTAATGTAGGGACAGTTCCAGCATGCGTGTGATTACCGGAACAGCAAAAGGGCATCGTCTGAAAGCACCCAAGGGGCTTGCGACCCGCCCTATGCTCGACCGAGTGAAAGAATCGCTCTTTTCAGTGCTCGAAGGCTATGCGGCACTGCACGGGCGGGTGCTCGACCTGTACGCGGGCACCGGGTCGCTCGGTATCGAAAGCCTGTCACGCGGGGCGGCCTTCGCCGACTTTGTCGAACAGCGCGCGCATGTCTGCCGTATTATTCAAGATAATTTGCGGCATACCCGGCTCGATCCGCAGGCGCGTGTCCATTGTATGCCTGTCGCACAGTATGTGCGCCATCTACCGGACACCGTCCGCTATGATCTGATTATTATGGACCCACCCTATGCCGATCCCGAGATCGCGCAGACGATCCAGATGATCATTGAGCAGGGGGTGAACACAGCAGGCGGACTGCTGGTCGTGGGCCACTCGCCACGTGTCACGCTGGCTGATACATATTTGCACTGGCAACGTATCAAGTTTCGGCGGCTCGGCGATTCGTGCTTCTCGATCTATCAGCCGGAACCGCACCCTGCTAGCGATCATTCTGTGCAGTAGAAGGCGATAAGGAGCGTGCGATGATTGCACTCTATCCTGGGAGTTTCGACCCGGTTACTCTTGGGCACCTGGATACCGCAATACGTGCATCACGTATTTTTGATACGGTCATTATGGCGGTGTTCGACCGCCCGAACCGTAAGCTGTTGTTTTCGACTGAAGAACGGGTGGAACTGCTGCGGGCAGTTGCAAGCGACTATCCAGGCATTAAAGTAACCTCGTATAACCTCCTGACCGTCACCTTTGCGCGGGAAGTTGGGGCCCAGGTGATTGTGCGTGGACTGCGCGATCCGATTGATTTTGAGCTAGAATTTCAAATGGCACAGATCAATCAGACGCTTGACCCGGATATTGATATGGTTGTTTTTATGGCAAATCGGAAGTTTTCGTTTTTGAGCGCCAGCATCGTGCGCGAAATCGCCGCGCTTGATGGGGATGTGAGCGAACTGGTGCCCGCGCAGGTGGCACAGGCATTGAAGCGCAAGTTCAAGCGTGCCGACTGAAGCAGAGCGGGAGGGGGTGGCTGCCATCGATCTGGATGAACTGATTGATGAGCTAGAGGATGCACTGGCCGATGGGCGGCGCTTGCCGTTCGGGTCGCTGATTGTTAACGAAGACCGCATCCTGAATATTATCGACCGTATGCGCGTCGAAGTGCCGGAAGAAATCAAGCAGGCGCGACGGATTGTGCAGGAGCAAGAGCGCTTGCTCGCGGAAGCACAGGCGCGGGTACAGCAAGTACTCGATGAGCACGGCCTGCTCGATGCGGTCGAAGCCGAGCGCGAACGGATCTTGCAACAGGCGCAGCACGAGGCCGCCGATGTGCGGGCCGGTGCCGATGCCTACGCCCGCGAGGTGCTCGAAAAGCTGGATGAAGAGCTTTTGAAACTGTTAACCAGTGTGCGTAATGGCCTTGAAACGCTCACGCCACCAACCTATCAAATAGAATAGATGCCACTATGACAATATTGAAATTTAATGTGGCGCAGTTGCTCCGCGAGGATATTGGTTCGAAGCGCCACTATACGTTTAATGAAGATGTGCTGCCGTTGGATGAAACATTGCGACTGCGTGCTATTGCAGGAGTAGCAGACTTTATCCGTACGGCATCGGGCATCTTTGCCCATGTCAAGGCACAGGGGCAGGTACGGCTGGTCTGTGTGCGGTCGCTTGATGAGTTCGACTATCCTATAACCGTGCAGTTCGCAGAAGAAATGCATTCGGTGGTGGATGTCTTCACGGGCGCACAGATTCGCCAGAAGCCCATCGAAGAAGACCCGTTTTATCTGGACGAAAACCATATGGCTGATGTTGGGGAGCTTATCCGCGAGTACACCCTGCTCGAAATCCCGATGAACCCGGTGAGCGAAGCCTACCGCGATCAGCCAGTGAGTTATACGGTTGAGTCGGACGATTTGCCCGACGAGGGCGACGACGAGGGTATTGATGAGCGGTTGCGCGTCCTGCGCGAGTGGGCCAATCGCCAGAACGACAACGAAAAGACACGTAGCGACTGAGGAGTTGTAATAATGGGTGCATTGCCAAAACATAAAGTATCACGCCACCAGCGCGGCAACCGCCGCCGCCATCAGGTGCTGACCGCGCCGCACCTTGTCACCTGCCCGAACTGTAGCAGCAAAATGATGCCGCATCGGGTGTGCAAGGAGTGTGGGTATTTTCGGGGCCGTCAGATTATCGAAGTTCGTGCACGAAATGACGAAGAAGAATAGTACTGGTTGGGCCTGTCGCATCTGAGTGAGGCGCAGGCCCTCAACCTGGAATCCGTTCGTGCCCCAGCGTAGCGAGCCAAGCGGTTGTACCAGGATGTCAACCCGGAGGAGCGATGCGACCTTCTGCAGCCATCATCGGATGGGGCATGGCCGTCCCGCAACTGGTGGTTACCAATGATGATCTGGCCCAACGGATGGAGACATCCGACATATGGATCAGGTCACGTACGGGCATCGCTGAACGTCGTATTGCTGAACCGCACGAATATACCTCGGTGCTGGCGACCCGCGCCGCACAACAGGCGCTCGAACGCGCCGCCATCGATCCGCAATCCATCGACCTGATTATGCTCGCAACCTGTACCCCTGACCGTCTGTTTCCGGCAACCGCCTGCACCATTCAGGCCAATCTCGGCCTAACCCGTGCCGCCGCCTTTGATTTGGCTGCCGCCTGTAGTGGCTTTCTCTACGGCCTGAGTGTGGCGGCAGGTTTGATCCAGGGGGGCGCACACCGCACTATTCTGCTGGTGGCGGCTGATCTCTTCAGTCATATTCTGAACTGGAACGACCGCAGCACAGCGGTGCTCTTCGGCGATGGCGCAGGCGCAGTCGTACTACAAGCCCACTTCGGGCCGCTCGGTGTGCTTTCTTCGGTGCTGGGGGCTTCGGGTGCGGATGAAGCGATTATGATGATGGAGGCAGGTGGTACCCGTCTCCCGCTCACGCCCGAACTGCTGCACGACGAGCGCCGTTTTTTCTCCATGAATGGACGCGAAGTGTTTCGCCACGCTATACGCGAGATGGGCACCTCGGCCCTCGAAGCGGTTGCCGCCGCCGGACTGACGACCGCAGCAATTGACCTTGTTGTGCCGCATCAGGCCAATACACGCATTATCGAAGCGCTGGCGCGGCGGCTGAATATTCCACTTGAACGTGTCTTTATCAATATTGAACGCTATGGCAACACATCGGCGGCTTCGGTGCCAATTGCGCTCTGTGAGGCTGCCGATGCCGGACGGTTGCGCCACGGTGATACCGTCTTGCTCACGGCCTTTGGTGGTGGGTTGACGTGGGCCTCCACCGTGCTGCGCTGGGGCAGCTAACAAGTAGGACAAACACAATACCTGGTCAGAAAGTATTGGTCAGGCGACGCGGCCTGTGGGAGTGGCTCAGACGAGCCACCTGTACTTCCTTTGTTGTTTTGCATTTGCTCAGGAAGGGTAAAACTACACATGGCGGTTGCATGGGTGTTTCCGGGTCAGGGTGCACAGGTTGTCGGGATGGGGCGCGATCTGTATCATCATAGCATTGCGGCCCGCGAAGTGTTTGACCACGCCAACACGGTGCTAGGCTTCGATCTGGCACGGCTCTGCTTTGAGGGGCCAGACGCCGCGTTGATGCAGACGGAGAACGCGCAGCCGGCATTGCTGACGGTTAGCATTGCACTCCTCCGTACATTTGATATGTGGATTCAGTATCCGCAGATTCGGACTGCTGTAGCTCCGGCAGCGGTGGCAGGGCATAGTCTGGGCGCATATACGGCGCTGGTGGCGGCAGGCAGCATCGACTTGAGCACGGCACTGCGGTTGGTACGGCGACGCGGCGAACTGATGGCAGCGGCACGGGATGGCACAATGGCTGCGATTATCGGGATGGAGCTTGAGCCGCTGGAGCGTCTGTGTGCCGATGTGTGGGCGGACACGGGTGAGACAGTTGTGATTGCTAACCATAATGCACCCGATCAGCTTGTTATCAGCGGGGCCACCATTGCGGTTGAGCGGGTGAGCGCACAGGCGAAAAAACACGGCGCACGCCGAGTGATCGATTTGAAGGTGAGCGCTGCCTTCCACTCACCACTCATGGCAGGAGCAGTCCAGCAGATGCAGCAGATGCTTACCCAGATATCGGTTTCTGATCCATTGTTCCCGGTCTGGTCGAATGTCTCCGCTACGCCAATTGTTCAGGCGTGTGAGGTGCGCGAAGAACTGCAGCGTCAGGTTGTCTCGCCGGTGCGCTGGATGGAAAGTGTGCAGGCGATGTATGGGCAGGGGATTGACACCTTTATTGAACTGGGGGCAGGCAAGGTGCTGACCGGATTGATCAAGCGTATTGTGCCCGCTGCCCATATCATCAATCTCCGTTCGCTGAACGATATCGAGGACTTTGTCGTTCAGTTGACGACCGAAGCAAACTTGCCCGAACCGGAGCGGTCGCGGGTGTTGCGGCAGGCACGGGGCCACGTAGGTTAAGTAGAAAAAAAGACAACGAACGGAGAGAGAGCGAAGCCAAGAAAGCTTTCTTTCCGTCGCTGGTCGAAAATTTTATTTTGCCTTGACCACGCGCACCAAGCGCCGAGAGTCTGGCTACGTACAATTCACTTTGCAGCGTGTAGGGGCTTTTGTAAGAGCGATAGGACGGGGCGAGTAGTGTTACAAGTCTCTTGTATCCTTCTAGACAACTACATTCCCCGATGCAGTACCTATCCTGATTTTGTATTCAGGTTTAGTACAAATTATAACACAGCATTGAACTATTTGCAAGTAACTGTTTTTTTTCATAAATATATATAAGTAAAAATAGAGCAGATTGCCGATCCGGAATGAGTACTTTTTATATAACTGTTATGCTTACCAATGGTATAATTGAAGTGGCGCTTTTTTTACTGTTTCTAAACGTAATGGGTGAAAGGAATGCTGCATGCAAAGCGCTCATTTAGAAGAGGCTCTTCTAGCGGTCGCCGCCGCTATCTGGAAAGAGAGTACCGAGCCTATCCGCAGCGAGCTTATTTATCAGCAGCTATGTGCATCCGGCGAAGCAATACCCGAAGGGGCAATGAACGCTGTCTTTCGTTCGTTGCAGCGTGATGGTGTGCTGGGCGGTACCCTGCTTATTAACGAGGAAGCCCAGCGGACACACGGTGGTTTTGTTATTACATGGCTTGATCCATCATATTTGACATAAAAAAGCACTCTGGTGCGTGCATAGGTTGGCCCGATGACAATTGTGTCCTGTGCTCACCCGTTGGCAATAAAGGATGTAAACCTGAACCAGATGTAGATGATTGGTCTATAGGAACATCATCTTTATTTGATATAATGTTTTGTGCGATGTATGCACCATTGCCGCTGTACATCGCCACTGTTACAGCATAGGAAACCAGTATTCTATGGGGGGCATGCTCTGTTTGCACGCATCGGTCGGGAACAGTACCGACTGATGTTTTGGTGTCCCCAAAAATGCTGTGAGCGTGGGTCGTATGGTGCGTCGTGCAACCGATACGACCCATCATGCAGTTGGGGGTGACGGTGGGACTGCTCAACCTGGGCAGTGTGCTCGAATAGGTTGTCGCGCTGGCTACTTCACGCTTATGCAAGATGAGGAAGCGACATCAATGAGTAATGATAATGATCATGTCGCACTTCAGCACCATCAAAAGATGGAACATCTGCGTGCCCAATTTCGCCAATTGCGCCATCGTTACTTGCAGCAGTTGCCCGAAACGATGGAAAGCATTGGGCTGTTGTGGGCGTTGATTAGCGAGCAACAATGGTCGCGTGAGACCGTGCAAACGCTGATCTATAAATTGCATAGCCTTTCGGGGACCGGGGCTACTTTTGGTCTGACAACGCTTAGTCAGTCTGCGCGTGCGTTTGAAGTTTATTTGCAAGCAATGCTCGAACGGTATATTACCCTGACTGACCAGCACTTCCAGGAAATGGAAGGCCTATATGCCAACCTCCACCATGCCTATGTCGTTGAAGTTGATATCCCCTCGCTGTCACTCCCGGCAGACCCATCGGAATCGGTAGAACTTGATACCGACGAGCAGCCTGAAATTCCCGCTATCACCAGTCAGCATCGGCTGATCTTTCTACTGGTTCAAAATCAAACCACCGTTCGTGATTTAATTGCACAGATTGGCTACTTCGGCTACACCGTCCAGGTTTTCTCCGACACCACCAGCTTCAACTATGCCCTCTCGCAGGTGACACCTACCGCAATCATCCGCGATACCGCATTGCTCACTGATGAGTTACCGATGCTGGAAACCCACGTAGCACCCTTCAGCCATATTCCGACTATCTTTCTCGCCCAGCAGGGCGATTTTCAATCGCGCCTGAAAGCAGTACGCGCAGGGGGACACGCCTATTTTATCTTTCCTTTTGATGTCAGCGCGGTTATTGATAAGCTCGACGAATTGACCATTCGCCGCGAAATGGAGCCACACCGTATTCTGATTGTGGAAGATGAAAAAACACTGGCCGAGTATTACCTGGAGGTGCTGCGCCGTGCCGGAATGAAGGTCGTTGCGATCACCGACCCCTTCAGTGTCATGCGCCCGCTCTTTGAGTTCAACCCCGACCTGATCCTGATGGATGTGTTTATGCCAGGGTGCACCGGGCTGGAAGTTGCTACTATTATTCGGCAACAGGAGGCTTTTGTAGGCGTGCCGATTGTGTTTCTCTCGGCAGAAACACGCCGCGAAAAACAGCTTATTGCAATGCATTATGGCGGCGACGATTTCCTGACCAAGCCGATTACCCAGGAACATCTAATATCGGCAATTACCAGCCGGGTGCAACGCTCGCGGGCCATGCGTGCATCGATGGTGCGCGACGGCTTGACAGGCTTGCTCAACCATACCACCATCAAAGAACACCTTGATCGAGAGGTCAAGCTATCGCGGCGGCGGCTGGCGCAGGTGACGCTGGCGCTGATCGACCTAGATCACTTCAAACGGGTGAATGATACCTATGGACACTATACCGGCGACCGCGTGCTGAAGAGCTTGTCACGGCTGTTGCAGCAACGCCTGCGCCGCACCGATATCATCGGGCGCTACGGTGGCGAAGAGTTTGCGGTCATTATGCCCGACACCAGCACCGATTATGCCGTGCGCGTACTGAACCAGATCCGTGAAGGGTTCGCCAACATTCGTCAGTATGCCGATGGCAATGAGTTTGCGGTAACCTTTAGCTGTGGCATTGCGGGCTACCCCGGCTACGAAAGCGCCCCGCAACTGGTACGCGCCGCCGACCGTGCGCTCTACCTTGCCAAGCATCAAGGGCGCAATCGCATAGTTGTCGCCCCCAGCGTAGATCGCCCGCTCGGTCTGCAAGTAAACCAATCGCGTGTTTAAAATGGTCGCGACCTCCCGCGCAGCAGCCAGTAACCACCCACCAGCGCATAATACAGCACTAGCAGCCATACCGGAAACACCGTAATCTGCACCACACTGCCCGGCAGTGCCGCCAGCCATTCTGCCGCCACTGTCAGGAAGGCCAGCGGGAGCCACGCAAACAGCCAGCCTCCTGCCACGATAGCCCCTACAACTTCTCCGACCACTGGCAGACCGGCCAGCGGTGACACCAGCAAACCGGCCAGCATCGCTACCGCCCCGGCCAGCATCGCTATCGGCACTGCCGGAACAAGCAGCAAGTTGGCAAGTGGGGCAATCAGCGACAGGTTGCCAAAGTGGTACATCAGCAGTGGCAGCACGCCTGCCTGCGCCGCGAGGGTTGCCGCCAGCACATCGGCGGCCCAACCCAGACCGGGCCACACAAACGGCGGATGGGTAGCAAGCCACTGTTGCAACGGTCGCCCGAAGGCCATCAGGCCAGCGGTTGCCAGGGCCGAAAGCTGAAAGCTCAAGTCCCACAAAATCTGCGGATTCCAGAGACTCAGGCCGAGGCAGGCCGCCAGCAGCAGCGTCCACGGTTCGGCGCGGCGTTCGGTTGCGGCAGCCAGCGCCACCAGCGAGGCCATCACTGCGGCACGCAGTACGGTGCCTGTTGCGCCCACAAACAGCGCATAGAGCCAGATTGCTGTCAGGGCTAGCCAGAACGTGGTACTGCGTCCGGCCTGCATGCGGCGGGCCAACCCTGCCACCAGCACCGCAACAAGGCTGAGGTGCCAGCCCGAGATTACCAGCAGATGGACGGTGCCGCTATCGCGAAAAGCGGTATAAACTGGTTCGGGGATCGTGGCCTGATAGCCAAGCAACATACCCGCCGCCACCGATGCCTGCGGTTCGGGCAGGTTACGGATCAGCAGTGTGTTGCAGTAGCGGCGCAGGTCGCCAAGCGCTACCAGCAGCGGATTGCCGCCCCGTTGGGGCAGCCGTTCTACATCCGGCGCTTCCATCAGTACAAAGATCGAGCGGCGTGCCAGATACTCGCGGTAATCAAACAGGCCAGGTCGTGCAGCGGCAGGTGGCGGTTCAAGGCTGCCGTGTACAATGAGATACTGCCCATACGTGTAGGTCGGGTAGGTCGGCAGGTTGAGCAGCACCAGCCCTTCGACCGCAGCCGCGTTCCCGCCAAGCGCGGCAGCCTGTGCCCGCATTACAACCCGCTGCCCCGTCTCCGAGCGGCGCGGTTCTTCGTGGATCAGGCCCGCGATGCTGACTGGACTGCCAGACGGCAGCAGCCATACACTCTGCGGTTCTGGCGCAACCAGTGCCGCTGATAGCGCAACGCTCCCAACGTTGCCATCAACAGCAGCAACCCCGCAAGCCGTGCCGGTGGCACGCGCCACGCCAGCACTGCCCACACCATCCCGCACAGCGCCCCACCCACCAGTATGCTACCCGCCACCGGCAGACGGTCGGCAACAACAATGCCGAGCATCCAGGCAATGCTGAGCAGCGCAAGTGTCATCGGGCGGGTGCTCCGTTCTCAGAACGTATATCAAACCTTATCGTTGCAACGAGGCTTAATGCACATTTGCGCCTCCTCTCCCTGGTATAACAAGATCAGGAGGAAGGACACCACTATACCACATCTCCTCCGGGTACCGTGGAAAGACGTTTGCCATTCTGGGCGCACCTACTCGGTATAACAAGGGAGACGGTGACGAATCCAATTTGAATTGATGTTCCTGTATATAGGTAATGCATACAGTACTGTTGATAAAACACTACGCAGCCCGTACCGGAGGAATGATGAGCAACGATAGAGACAGGATGGTGCAGGATATCTGGCGGCAACTGGCACAGCGCTATGACTGGCAGATGGTTGGCTCTGCCGACGAGATAGCATTTGTGCGGCAGGTGCAGGCCGAACTTGCCGCCCATAGCGCTGGCCCACTTACTACGCCCCTGATACGGCAGGCCGTCTATCGAATTTACAGCGAATATCTCTACCGGGGCTTGCTGGCAGGGCACGAACAGGCCGCCGCCGAACTGCGGCGGGTGTGCTGGCTGGCGGCTCGCAAGCGGGGTGCCGACGAACACGAGGCCGACGAGGTAGCGCAAGAAACCATCAGCCGGGTACTTACCAAACTGGATGATCTGCTAGAGCCACGTGCGCTGACAACCTGGATGCTTATGATTATGCGTACCGTGCGCCGCGATATGCGGAACGCAACACCCGAACAGGGGTCAATCGAAGACATGCTTGCGTACGAGCGCCTGGATACCCTGGCTGACGAGCACGATATGGAGCGCGACATTGAGCAGCGTATGATCAGCACCGCGTTAGCGCACTATCTCAGCGAGATGCTGCCCAACGCGCTGGAACGGTTGGTACTGCTACGGATTGTGCTACTCGGCGACAAGCCCCGCGATGTTGCCGCCGACGTGGGCCTGCCACTGCACCGCACGCGCCTCGCCAAGAGCCGCGCCCTGGCCCGTTTGCGAAACGACCCTGCCAGCCTGGAACGGCTGCTGCGTATCATCGGCGACGATGATCTGCTCACCCACAACCTCCCCGACGACTGATCACCTGTTCCTGTACAACGGCACAAAAAAGGCCACAAATTTGGCGTAATGGATGATACGTTTTGTGACTGGCCTGCTCTCCAGGAGTGACAGCGCTTCGGCGCTGCTCATTCCGCACGAGAGGAGGTGAAGACACAAATGCGACAGAAGTTTGCACGCCTGATGGCGGTTGCGCTGATGAGCCTGGGCCTCGTGCTCGGTGCCGTTGCTCCGCAGACCGAGCAGCCAGTTGAGCAGACTGCGTTTATGCAGTTGTACAATGGCGGCCCTGGTGGTGGTAGTGGTTCGTCCGGTGGTGGTTGATACCAGCACGTTTTCAGCATAAAACAGAGCGGGGCAGGTACCACCCGCTATGTTTTAGCCACAGTCGCCACCCACCCCAAGCGCACAGAAACCCGCCCATGCCAATGGTGCATAGCATGCTGCTTCTTTTGTATCAACGGTTTCGGCCTGTACAATCAGTGTTCGCTGTGCATACGCCAGTGCGCGTGGTACATCGTCGCCCCGCGCCAGCGCCGTATACAGCGGTGCCAGAAAGACCGGTGCGGCCCGGTCGTAGATGGCCCACAGACTCGCGACGACCGCACGCGCTCCCGCCGCGAGCAGCGCCCAGCTCAGGCTCAAGATTTCATCTCCCGGCATCACATCAGCCGCCAGTCCCTCGCAGGTGCCCAGCACAACTGTGGCCCCTTGCAGTTGCAGCCGTGCGATTTCATCCAGCAACAAGTCATCATCAGTCAGCTTGATATGTGCCAGCAACCCCTGCGCGGCAACCATCTGCGCGTGGCTAGCAATATGGATCAGCCGATATCCGGTGGCATTGGTCTTTAGCTGGGTAAGCACGTTCCGTCGTGTTGCATCGGCATCAACCAGCCGTGTTGCCGAGCCGTGCCAGTGGGCAGCGACAAGGTCGAGCGCGGCAGCAACGCCCGGCAAGTCTTCGGCACGGTTGCCAAATGTGCTACACCCCACCAGCAGCGCCGCGTGGTTATCCGTTGCAGGCAGCGGGGCAGGTTGCGCTGCCAGTCCGGGCAGGACTTGCAGAATGGCCTGCTCACACAGCCAGCGATCCCCCACCCGCAACCCCGCCCACGGCACCGCCTGTAAGCGTCCGCTCGGCACAATCAGCAGGCGCTGATCGGGCGTGAGCGTGTCGGGCAGGGCCGGTGCTATCAGCCGTGCGCCAAGCTGGTTCAGCGTAGCCCAACGGGTGCCAGTTGCCTGCCGCCTCTGTATGTCGAGATACGTTTTCATGCGGTACTGGCGGTGGGTCGCCAATCGGAGCAACTGTTGCAGTTCGGTGTCCCAGCCAATCTGTTGCAAGGTCAGGTCGTCCGCATCAAGGCGTAGCAGCAGGATAACGTCGCCTGTATCAACATAGGTGAGTACCGTCCAGCCTTCCGGGTGGGCGGTGGACAGGCGGGCACGCAGCGCCGCAATAGCAAGCTGTGGCGCTGGCTGTGCTACATCGAGGGTGGCGCTGTGGCGCACTCGGAGCAGCGTATCAAGATAGGCGGTCAACGCATCCGCGAAGGCCGTGCCTGTCCGGTCTGCGCCGATGAGTGAACGCAGATGCGTGCGTTGTTGCTCGTAGGTAGCCTGGAGATGGGGCGGTATGTGGAGCGCAGGACGGTCACGCTGCACATACAGGGCTACGGCGCGTTGCTGCTCGGCAAGGTTCAGTACCATATCAAGGTGTCCCAGCCGCACCGCCAGCCGCAAGGCATGCTGATACAGTTCAGTGGCCTGCCGAAAAATATTGCTGGATGCGTGTTCGCTGGCAAGGCTTACGCGCAGCGTTGCAACGGTGCGGCTCGCCGTCAGGTACTGGTCGACGTGCGGCGGCGTGGTGCCCCTGTAGCTCAGCACAGTAGCCAAGCCCGAACGCGGCCCGCCACTGGTAGGCAGGCCGTTCGGCAAGGATGGTATACGCGGTTGCAAGGGCGTGCTGCGCCGCTGCAAGGTTGGGGTGGCGGGTGTGGCGCAGCATCAGCCAGCCCTGTTCAAGCAAACACTCCCCGGCCTGCACCGGGTGGTCAAGCACGCTAAATCGCCGATATGCTTCTTGCAGGTAGGTGCATGCTTCGTCGTATTGCCCCATATCGCTACAAATCTGCCCACGCAAGAAGATATTCTCAGCCGCCTCTATTGCGTCGCCGAGGCGCTGCGCTTCGGCTGCCAGTGCCACCAGCAGATCGAGGGCGACGGCATGCTGCTGTTCTTCGCGCAGCACCAGCGCCTCGTTGCGCCCACAGATGAGCGAGTAATACGGCTGGTTGATGGTTTCAAAACGGCGCTGGGCGCGGCGGTACGCAGCCAGTGCCAGGTCGTTCAGGCGGGCATGGTAGGCGATGTTGCCCAGGTGCATATCGCTGATAGCTACCTGAAACTGCATGTGAAACTGCTCTGCCATCGTCAGGACGTGCTGGGTGGTGGTCAGCGCACTGCCCAGTTGCCCCAGTTCCCCAAGCACCGATCCACGCTCTACATCACACAGCACTACACGACGCGGCAACGCGAGCCGCTGAAAAATAGCGCGTGCGCGATCCAGGTTTCCAACGCCTGCTCATAGTGCTGGCTGCGCTGGTCGATATCGGCGGCAACTGTCCAGCACTTGGCAAGCTCCAGCGGCGAGCGCACCTGTGATAAATCGCTCAATCGATTGGGCCAGCAGGCGGCGGCCAGTTCGGTCTGTCCCAGGCGGGTACAGGCATGCGCGTCTGAGCCGCAACA
>JAAUSQ010000274.1 GCA_012033195.1 Chloroflexaceae bacterium | reverse complement strand
CACCGAGCGCCACGGCACGCACCCACCGCCACGACGCCGACGAACGCACCCACCGCCACACCGACGAACGCACCGAGCGCCGCGCCGAGCGATACACCGAGCGATACACCGAGCGACACACCGAGCGCCACGGCGACCGCTACCGAGACTAGTACTCCAGTTGCGTTCACATGCGATGGGAGCCAGCAACTTGGCCCGTGGTCGGTTGCCGATATTGGCGATGCTGCCACACTGCCCGGCACCACTCGCGCCACCGATGCAACCGTCTTCCTCTGTGGTGCTGGCTCTCAGCTCTGGGGCACTGTCGATGGCTTGCGCTATGTATATCGTTCGACCAAGAATACCAGTAACTTTACCATCACGGCCCGCCTGACTGATTGGGAGGCAGCACAGCGCTACTCGAAGGTTGGCCTGATGTTTCGTAGTAGCACCGCCGCCAATGCCCAGCACTATAGCCTGGTGGTAACAAACGGTGATGGCGTGCGTGTGCAATGGCGCAGCGGCGTCGGTTTCGGCTCCGTAGATGGCGGAGGCACTGGTCCCGGCACTCCGGTGCTCCCCACCTGGCTACGCCTGACCCGCACCGGCAACGAACTCCGGGCGTACTACAGCACTGCCACCACGCCCATCAACGGCGACTGGGTGCAGGTTGGGCAGACGGGCACCTTTGTGCTGCCGCCGACCTATCTGGCGGGTATGTTCGCCTCGTCCCGCGATGTGACGACGTTTGCCAGCGGCACCTTTACAAATGTTGTGTTTGGCACCGTCCCGCCCACACCAACACCCACCTCTGGTACTCCGCTGCCGACCGCAACACCAACCCCAACCCGTACTCCTTTGCCTGATGGGGTCCTGGGTCATCCGCGCCTGTTCTTCAACTACGAAGACCTGCCCGCTCTGCGTACACGGCTCGATGAGAACTCGTCGCTCTGGCAATCCATTCGCACTATGGTAGATAACCAGATAGATATTGCCCCCCTTGCCGTGCCGCCCCAGAGCGACAATGCAGCGCAAGGGATGTACACCGATTACCGCGTGTATGGTGATACCATGGTGGTACTGGCTTTTGCCTGTGTAATGACCGAAAACACGGAAGACTGCAACCTTGCCAAAGAGTACCTGCTGACCTATAGCACCTGGGATATGTGGGAGTACAAAGGCTACCGTGACCTAGGCCTCTCGCATATGCTCATCGGGAATGCTATTACCTACGATTGGCTGTATGATCGCCTGACTCCTGCCGAGCGTGAGCAAGTGTGTACCACGCTGGGCGAACGTGCTCAGCAGCAGTACGAAGCCAGCACCCAGCAGCGCCGCGATGCGTGGAATAACTGGTGGCATAGCTCGTATATGCAGAACCATTACATCATCAATAACTCGGCGCTAGGCTTTGCGGCCCTCACTCTGCTGCAAGAAGACGCCCGTGCCGAGACATGGCTCGCCCATACCCGCACCCAGATCGCACGTTCAAACGACCTGCACAACCGTATAAGCGACTCGACATGGCACGAGAGCACGCCGTATCAAGATTACTTTGTATCTGTGCTGCTGCCCTTCACTATCAATCTGGAAAAGATCACGGGCGAAGTGCTCTACCCCGACCCCTACCTGAGCGGGCAACCGCTCTGGCGAATCTACAATCACCTACCTGGCACCAGTCATACCATTCTGGCCTTTGGTGACTTTGGCTGGGACTGGCTGGCCGGCAGTGAGCAGTTGAGCGTGATTGAGTTTACTGCTGCCCGCTACCAGAACCGCTACGCGGCATGGCTGCACCAGGAGTGGGAACACGATATGGGGCGCTTTGCGAACTACTGGAAAACCTCGTGGTATGTCTTCGAGTTCCTCTATGATGATCCGAGTGTAACGCCGCTGGCACCGCGTGTGGACGATCTGGGGCAGGCGTGGCACTTTAAAGATCTGGATGCTGTCATCTGGCGCACTGGCTGGAGTATGGAAGACCTGACGTTTGGCCTGAAGAGCGGCACCAACGGCGGGCGGGTCGCCTTCGATACCTTCGTGAACGAAGAATATCCCTGGACAGCGCCCTGCTCCTCAAACGAGTGTCAGCTCAATGTGGGCCACGATCACGCCGATGCGAACACGTTTTATCTGGCGTGGGGGGGCGACTGGCTGGCCCCCGAAACCGAAGGCGTTGGCAAGGTGCAGTCATCCTATCACAATACAATGCTGATTAATGGACAGGGCCAGTACGATTATCTATTTTATCGCTACTATCGCGACCCGGCGGTGTTCGAGGGCAAGGATGCCTTTATTGAACAGACAGCCAACACCCCCCACTTCGATTATGTAGCAGGCGATGCAAGCCGCAGCTATCCGGTGGCCGACCTGAAAGACTTCACCCGGCATGTTGTGTTTGTGCGTCCTGGCTATTTTCTGATGCTCGATAATCTGGAGGCCACCACGCCTCAGAGCTACGATTGGGTCAGCCATTTTGGGGGCAGCGCGGTGCAGCACGGTGACTGGATCCGTGGTAACAGCAGCAACAACCGGGTGCTTGGTATCAATGTGGTGCGGCCTGTATCGTTTAACACGACCTTTGGCAACGATGGTCGCCCGTATGTCCGTATTCGCCCGACCAGCAACGTGACTGACACGCGCTTTATCACGCTGCTGTACCCAACGACCAGTAACGCCTGGAACAGCCGACCGACCACCAGCCTGTTAGCGGATACCGGGCAGGCTGCCGCGACCCGTGTTACCCACGCCAACGGTAGCAGGGATGATATCATCATTGGCTACAAAGTGCTCAGCAGCACGACCGTCGGCCCCTATCGCTTCAATGGTGGGGTGGCGGTCGTCAGCCGCACCGCAAGCGGCAGCCTTGCAAAGCTGTTTGTAGCGGGGAGTACCTTCCTGGAGGATGGCAGTACCAGCCTAGTACACGGTCTCGCTGCTGGTGCCGAATTCGAGGCGGTTTACACTGGTACGACAGTGGACGTAGCGGGCGAGTTTGACGGCACAGTGACACTGTACGCGCCCGATGTAACGATGCTAACGGTAAACGGCGAAACGCAAACATTTGCTCGCAGCGGCGACTCTATCGAGTTTAGCAACGAAAACGCCAGCGCACATAGCCAGTAAACAACCGCACGCCTATGTGCGGTGGCTTTAAGGAACACCATGCGGTCATCACCCGCAGTCGGGGCCAGCAAACGTGCCTCGGCAGTGGGCAGGTGCGCCACCTGTCGCGCCAGACCCTCGGCAAGCTGTGGGCTATTGGCGGTGTGCAGCGCGGTTGCCAGAAACCAGCCTGCTTCAGGCGAGCCAAGCTGTGCCGCAAAGTAGTTCGGTTCAAGGGCGGCGACGCGTGCAAGGGTTGCGGCGAGCGGGCTAGTGACGGTAGATTGGTGAGCAGATACAGATACCAATGGATTAGCTCCCTGCGTGCTGGTAGGTGGTAGGTCGACCATTAGGCAATGGCTCGGTAGCGCCGTCCATGGTGCATTGCTCCTCGTCCTGGCGAGAGAGCGCACGAATCGACTTTTCTTGAGCATGGTTTAGCCTTAATGAGGGAATGTGCGTGGACGGGGCGGCTCATCGGGCTTCCTGATGCGAGAGCGGAGGTTGCCATGTTGCAAACACCAGACGGTGAGACAAACATAGAACTATCAGAATTTCACTTGAAATAGAAGTGAGAACACACGTGAGAAAACTCTGGGTAAAAGCATGGATTACCCTCGATGGCGTCTTTGATGCGGATACCATGGAGCACTGGTGGCCCCCTGCCGATGAGACTACTGCGGATTATACAAAGAGGCTCGAGTATGTTGCCGAGGAGTACTTGAAAGGCGATACCTACAGGGCGACAACAACTGCCTGGAAGATCACAAAGCTATAGCCAAGCAGATTGGGCGCGGCCCAACCGGTGAAGAGCAGCACGATGCTATCCAGTGCCCACAGCGCATTAATAATAATGATCGCCCACACTGCTACTGGTTGCAGGTGCTTGCGTGTTGCAACCACAGCGACAAATGCAGCATAGGGTAGCAAGAACAGTCCCGCATATCGCAGCAGCGGCTCCGGCAATGCCAGCAGTTCCGTCAGGAACGGTGCCCCGCCTGCCATCAGTGCGCCGGTTGCCCCGCTGACCACCGCATCGGCAAGCAGTACTCGCCGCAACCAGGATTGTGATTGACTTGTTTCCATACCGAGTTCCTCCGTTTCGCTTGGGGCGCGGCGGGAACCTTTCCCCCGGCCCGTACTGATTGGTCGATGCTGTTACCATACCGTGTCTGCTGCGGCAATCCAATTACCTCCCAGGTAATGGGCATGCGTTCCGGTTGCGCGTAGAATAGACCTATGACAATACATACATCACATGCTATTGGACAGCTCTTGCGGCACTGGCGGCAGCGGCGACGGATGAGTCAGCTTACCCTTGCGACTGAGGCAGAAATATCGTCGCGGCACCTCAGCTTTCTCGAAACGGGACGCGCCCGCCCAAGCCGCGAAATGGTGCTGCGCCTGGCAGAACATCTGATGATCCCCCTCCGCGATCAGAATGTGCTGCTGGTAGCGGCAGGTTATGCGCCTGTGTTTCCAGAGCATCCCCTCGATGCGCCCGAACTTGCAGCAGCACGTCACGCCATCGATCTGGTGCTGCGGGGGCACGAGCCGTATCCTGCCCTCGCGATTGATCGGCACTGGACGCTGGTGGCTGCCAATCGTGCCATCCCGCCGCTACTCACCGCCGTTGATCCGGCCTTGCTTCAGCCGCCTGTCAACGTCATTCGGCTGAGCCTGCACCCGGCAGGGTTGGCCCCACAAATTGCCAACTATCCAACATGGCGGGCGCATCTCCTGACCCGCTTGCGGCAGCAAATCGCTGTGAGTGGCGATGCCGTGCTTACTGCGCTGGTTGAAGAGGTGGCAACGTATGTGGCCCCGGCAGGGGTGGGCTTCACGCCACCCTCCCCCAATACGGCGATTGTGGTGCCGCTACGCCTGACTACCCCGACGGGGGTGCTATCCTTTATCAGTACCACCACCGTTTTTGGTACCCCTATCGATATCACTGTGTCGGGCCTTGCCATTGAGTCGTTCTTCCCGGCAGATGCCGCGACTGCCGAGGCGCTGCGGGAGCTGGTTGGAAGGGAGCACGCTGCCGGATGAATCGCATAGCGAGCGGAAATACTACAACGGTAGAGTACGGTGCAGTGCGGAAAGAATCTGTTCCGAAAAAGGAGTGAACAATGAGCGCAGGCGGGAACAGGACAGCCTGGTTCTTTTGTATGGCTGGTTTACCGCTGCCAGGTGTTCGGTAGGATGTACAAAACAGTACCCCTGTCCGTTGTGGAACAGGGGCATGCCTCGCGCAGGTTCGGGTTCAGATGGAGCAACTTACCGCATGCTCGCTTGTTGCGGTGCTAGGGCGTGGCGGGGCGCGGCGGGAGTTCCGGGGGCGCGGCGCTGCTTGTCCGGGTCCCCTCCACCGTCAACCCAGTCAGCACTGTTGTATTGTTCTGCTCACCCGCGCTTCCCTCATCGACGGTCCCGGTGGCACTTTCCGGGTTCCATACATCCACATAGACATACAAATTGTTGGTGCCAGCGGGCAGGCGGCCCTCCCAGCGTGTGAACGATGCGGCATAACTATCGGGCGTTGACCGTAACACAATACTTGCGCCTGTCTCCAGGGTAGTGGTCACGCCCCAGGTGAGACCCTGACACACTACCGTACCGCAGTTGTCCTGCCACAACAGGTTCTGACGGGGCGCTTCGAGCGGATTGAAGCCCAGATCAACCCAGAAGCCACTTGCGGTGGCGGCAGTACCCTGATTGGTGATCGTCAGTTCAATTTGCACCGGATCGGTCGCAGCAAAGGTGCGCTGATCGGGGATCAGTCGAATGGCACTGACTACCAGATCGGGCCGTGGGGGTGCAGACCGCACCACGTGTGGCAAGTAACTGCGGTTCGATTGCGGCACTGTAGTTGGTGTTGTGGTTGCCGCCGGCCCATTGGTCGGGGTAACAGGTACAGTCGTGCCCGTGGCTGTGGTGGTGGGTGTATTGGTGGGCGTGCTGGTGGGTGGCGCTGCCGTGCTGGTCGCCGTGGTGGTGGGTGGCGCTGCCGTGAGTGTGCCCGTGGCT
>JAAUSQ010000019.1 GCA_012033195.1 Chloroflexaceae bacterium | reverse complement strand
TTCGTTCAGGAGCCGGTTCTTCGGCAGCCGGTTCGTTCAGCAGCCGTTCTTCAGCAGCCGGTTCTTCAGCAGCCGGTTCCTGCGGGGCCGGAGCAGCACCACCACCACAGGCCGCGATGGCTGGCACAAGCAGGGCCACAAGCATTAGCAGGGCCAGTGTGCGAAGCCACGATGTGGAGAATTTGGTCGTCATCGATTACCTCTCTTTGTGTTATCGACAGGCTCTTCCTATTCGGTTGCCATTCCCATTGGAGCGGCGTATTGGTGGTAGCCCATATCGGGGCATCCGATTGGTACCTTGAAGCAACTTGCGCAGCATACATGCCACAGAAGACAGATGCCTGCGAAGCTGATCTGGCCGTGATGCGCCCGATGAAGCACGCCGCTGCCATCAGTACTGGCAGGGGAAGGGTATGGGGCAAAATTATAGCAGATGCTTTTGCTATCGTCAATAAATCTTCACAAAGGGGGCAGGTGTATACCCAACTCGCACACCGGTCGGGCGCAGATGCGCTAGAGGTATTCGCGCTGTGAGACGCGCCGCCGCCACTGTTCTTTAATTTCAACCGGCGTACCCTGGCTCACCATAAAGTCCATCAGCAAGCGCCCGAAGGTTGTGCTCTGTCCTTCAAGAAAGGGGAAGTGGTTGGCGCGTGGTAAAATCACAAGCTGATGGGGTCGCCCGCTATCGTGGTTCAACACGGTGGCATGATCAGCGGGCACAATCGTATCTTTTTCGCCATACACGGCGAGCAGCGGAATGGCATCATCCAGGGTGATGAGCGTCTGGTTCAGGTCGGTCTCCATCATCGAGTCCTGTACGCTCTGGATCACCACTTCGCTCAGATTGTCGGTGTCTTCGTAGAGTTCCTGCTTCACTTCGGGGTCGTCTACGGGTATCTGGCGGATCAGTTTTGACCAGACTTCAACCACGCTGCTCCGCCCGAATAACCGCGACAGTGCGCCCGGCTTGGCAACTTCACGCAGGATGCTACCGTCCATCGGCGTTGATACCAGGACCAACCGGATAACACGCTCTGGAGCCATCTGCGCAAGCTGCACCGCGACCATCCCGCCGAGTCCATGCCCAACGACGTTAATCTTCTGAATGCCCATTTCATCCATAAACGCCCGCACCATCTGGGCATACTCGTCGATGGTATACGTTCCGTGGCGGCGGTCGGAGTCGCCAAAGCCCCAGAAATCAATCGCATAGGCCCGATACCGTTCGGCAACCAGATCCATCATCGGCACCCAGTACCGCCACGAACCAAGCCAGCTATGCAAAAACAGGATTGGCTGACCGCGTCCGAACACCTCATAATGGACCATCCGATTATCGAGGTAGATAGCGCTCATTCGCCCGTCTCCCCCTCGGTAGCATCCGTTGGCTTCTCCGACTCGGGTTGTTCGAGCGGCAGTACAAACCGGAAGATGCTGCCCTTGCCAGGTTCACTTTCGACCCAGATTTCACCACCGTGCAGTTCGATCAGCGATTTGGTAATCATCAGACCCAGACCAGTACCGCCGGCCTGCTCACTGAGCGGGTTGAGCGCCCGTGAGAAGGGGCGGAACAGCTTCTCCTGGTCGGCAGCCGACATACCGACACCGTTATCTTCGACCTCGAACTGGAGCAGATTGGCCTGATTGAGGAAGGCCCGTACTGTAACGCGCCCACCTTCGTAGGTGTATTTAATGGCATTCGAAAACAGGTTGAAGATAATCTGGGTGATGCGCTTTTCATCGGCTTGCACAAACGGCAGGTTCTCCTGCACATTGACCGTCACCTGCATATTTTTTTCTCGCCTTCAATCCGGAGCGACCGCACAACATCGTTGATAATCACGCCGATATCAATCGGCTTGATCACCAGATCAATCACCGTCTTACCCGACTCAAAGCGCGAGATTTCGAGAATGTCATCAACAAGCCCACGGAGTCGCTTGATATTGGTGCGTACCACGTTAATCAGTTCGTGCTGTTCCTGATTGAGCGGCCCGCCTGCTCCAAGGCGCAGCAGGTCGATATAGCCACTAATCGAGGTCAGCGGGGTACGCAACTCGTGCGACACCTGCGAAATAAACCGCCGCTTGGCACGGTCGGCCTCAATTTCGGGCGTTATGTCGCGCAACACAGCCACATCGCCATAAATCTGGCCATCCAACCCGCGCACCGAGGTAAGACTCACCGAGATGATCTGCTGCGGGTCTTCCAATTCAAACGATGTGCGATAAATGCTCTCACGTTCTTTTGCCAGCTTCAACCCATCGTGGAGTTCCTGATAGATTGTCTCGGCGCGTTGCTGCTTGAACTTGGTTGCGCCGTGCGTGGCGATGGTTGTCATCGGCTGGTCGAGCACATAGCGTGCCGGAATGCCCAGCGTATGCTCGGCAGCGGCATTAAACACCGCCACACGCTCGTGCTGGTCGAGCACCACCACACCTTCGGTCATGCTCTGGAAGATAGCACGGCTCTTCGATGTTTCTTCACGTTGCTGGTCAAGCAGATCAGCCAAGCGCGAGGCCATTTCAGTAATGTAGCTGTATAGCTGTGCGTTATTGATAGCAATCGCAATTTCGTTGGCAATCGTTTCGAGCAGCCGCAACTGCGACTCAGCGAAGTAGTTGAGCTTATCGCTGGTCAGCATCAACACTCCCAGCGTTGCATCGTTGGTCATCAGGGGCACCGCAATCACCGAGCGTGCTTCGTCGGCGCGGCCCTCTTCGTGAACCCAGCGTTCATCGCCACGTACATCAGCAATCCGCACCGGTTCGCGGTTGTACACTACCCACTGCGCGAGACTGTCGCCGCCCTGGAACGTGATAGGAATGCTGACACTGGTAACAAGGCCCTGGTCTTGCAGCAGTGCGCGACAGAAAAGCGCGCCGGTCTGTGTATCACGCATCATATCGAGCCACGCGACACGTTGAGGTTGGTAGAGGCCATTTCGAGCGCCCGCCCGATAATCTCGTCAAGGTCAAGCGAGGCCGTCAGTTCCAGTGTAATCGCGTGTACTGTTTCGAGGCGTTCTTTCTCTTCGAGCAGTTGCATATTTGCCGTGGCAAGCTCGCGGGTACGCTCGGCAACCCGAATTTCCAGGTCGGCGGCGAGGCGGCTGATCTGCTCAAACAGGCGGGCATTTTCGAGCGAGATAGCAGCAGATGATGAAATGGTTGAGAGAATACGCAACTCATCCTGCGTGTACGAGTAGCGCCGCTCGTAGTCGCGCACGGCAATCACACCAATCACCTTGTCGGTCACAATCATCGGCACACCAAGCCAGTGATACGGCATATCCTGCTGTTGCGGACGCACGTCACGCGGCAGTTCTACCAGCCAGCCATCCTCGTTCAGTTCCCGTTCGCTGATCAGCAACGGCTCACCGCGTTGCATTACGTGGCGCGTCAACCGTACCACAAGCGGCCAGTTGCGAATGCCAAACATCGGGCGCAGCGAGTTGGGCCGCCCGGCCTGCGAAGGACTGGATTCGGGCACCGATGGCACATCCCGCAGGACGCCCTCTTCGTAGAAGACCGGGAAGGTAAGCTCGTCGCGGTCTTCATCGAGCACAGCAATGTAGAAGTTGGTTGTATCCAGCAGGCGGCTGGTCTGGCGATACAGCAGACCAGGCAGTTCTTCAAAGCTAACCGTTGAACTGAGCGCTCGCCCAACCTCATTAAAAATCGCCAGTTCTTCGAGCCGCCGCCCGCGTTCAATAAAGAGTGAGATATTGGAGATAGCCGCCGCCGCCTGGTTTGCCACGGTAATCACAAACCGCAAGTCCTGGTCATCGAAGGCGCGGGTCTCGTAGCTCTGAATATCAATCACGCCCAGCACCACATCACCCGAAATAATCGGCACCACAAGCAGCGACTGCGGCACACGCGAGTCGTGCAGTCGCAAGCCGGACTGAGCCGAACGCACTTCAAACGGAGTGAGTCCATGTTCATCGAAGCCAATTTGCTGGGCCTGCTCTACATTCATCAGCAGCAACGGCTGACGGTTCCGCACCACCCAGGCAATCACATCGTTGCCAAGCGGAGTTGGGGCCAGGTAGAGCCGATGCCCGCGCTCGTAGCAAATCGGATACGAGAGCGTATCGGTATCATTGTCGTACAGGGCAATGATAGAGGTGCTCACATCCAGCGCCTGCCCAAGCTCAAAGCGCAACCGCTCCAGCACCACATTCAGATCGAGCGAGGTTGAGAGCACATTGCCAATATCTTTGAGCACGCTCAATTCGCGCAGACGGCGCTCACGCTCACTGAAGAGGCGCGCACTGGCAATCGCAGAACTGGCCTGTGAAGCGACCGTCGAGAGGAAGCGCATATCGTCGGTGGTGTACGCATATGCATCGGCGCTTTGCAGCACAATCACACCCAGCACGTCATCAGCAAGCATAATCGGCACACCTAGCCAGCATTGCAGCGGCACATCAAACATGTCGGGGCCAGCGTGCAACCGGGACGTAGCGCCTTTGCTGTTGCCATACTGCTTGAACCAGCTCTGGCTATGCTCCTCAATGCGGGCCGCATTGTGCAGCAACAGCGGCTCACTCTTCAAGACCACATAATCTATCAAGCTGCTGCCATCGATGACCATCACCTCATTGCTCAGGTATGCGCCTTCACCCTGCCGGATGACACGCAGCCGCACTGTGTATTCAGCAAGATCAAAGCTGGTTTCTTCAAAGAGGCCAACGAAGGAATAGCGTGTATCGAGCACACTGCTAATCCCGCGATGGAGTTGCATCAGCAACTCATCCAGTTGCAGCGTCGCGTTCACGGTGGCGCTAATGTCGTTGATCGTGGTCAGTTCGTTAATACGGCGTTCGCGCTCTTCGAACAACTGGGCATTTTCGAGCGCGACCGCAGCCTGCCCCGCCAGACCAAACAGCAGGATCATTTCGTCGTTGGTGAAGATACGCTGCTGCGACGACATCACACTGAGCACGCCAATCACCTGATCGCGGTAAAACACTGGCACGCCCATAAACGAGGTGAGCGGCTGACGCAAGCGGCCCTGTACCGTTCCAGTCACATTGTCGATCTTGAGAATATCTTCGTAATTGTGGACATCCTGCACAATCAGGGGCAGGCGTGTTTCGGCTACGCGCCCGGTCAGGCCGTGGCCCATCGGCACCCGCATCGTGGGCAGCGCATCTTCGGGAATACCAGAAATGGCTTTCGGCGTGAGCACACCGTCGTTGCCAATCGTCCACAGTGCCACCGTTGATACCTTGAGCTGACGGCTCACCAGTTCAATCAGGCTATTGAGCACCTGATTGGGACGCAGCAACGAGCCGAGGATGCCGGCTGCTTCCAGCAGGGTCGAAAGCTCACCAACCTTGGTTTGCAGCGCACGCGCATTTTCGCTGGCCTGCATAAACAGGCGGTCTTTTTCGATAACGGTTACCACCTGATTGGCAAGGGTCTGGCAGTAGTCGAGGTGGCTAGCGCTGAAGTGTTCGCGGTGCTGCAACGAGAGCAGCAGCACCAGGCCAAGCACCTCCCCATTCAGGATGAGCGGTACACTGGCTGCCGACTGAACATTGAGCGACTTGAAGACCCGCTGCAACCGCACAAAGAGCTTGTCGCTCTGGGCGATCGTGGGCCGCAACTGGCGAGAGGTGCTGTTCGATGCTATCAACCAGCGGGTTCCGGTCGAGCGGCATAATCAGGCGGGTACCGTGCTCGATGGGAATATACTCCGAAACAGTATCGGCCACCATCCGCTGTCGGTCATAGCGCATCAGAATAGCCTGGTCAGCGCCCGTCACCTGCACCATCGCTTCGATAGCGGCGTAATAGATCACGTCGATATCATCGTTGGAGGCCGCCACCGATGACACAAAGTTGAGCAGATGGAGCTGCAATACCTGCTCTTCGGCCTGCACCATCAGGCGCACATTCTGCACCCCGGTTGCGACAGTGCGGGCAATGGTTGCCAGCAGAGTCTGCTCTTTGTCGGTGTAGGCAACGTTGGCATCACGCCTCATCATCAAGTAGCCGATGGCATGATTGTAGCCAATAATCAGCGGGGTGGCTATAAAACAGGCCGGGTTTTCGGCAGACTTCCAGCGCAACGTCTGCCGGGACTCCAGCACATGCGCTTGCGGCGAGCCGGACACCGGCAGCTCAACCTCGTCGCTGGTCTGGATGCTGCCCGCTTCAGCGACGAAACAGAGCGAGATATAGTTGTGGTCGGAACGAAAGATAGCCACAATCATTGCATCGAACGAGAGCATACTGCGGATGATGCTGTGCATCTGTTCGAACATGGTGGACAGCGTCATTGCCGAAGCTGCCACTTCACTCAGGCGGGTCAACTGTTGCAGTTCGCGATAATAGCGGCTGTTCTGAACGGCGTGGTGGCTGGTATAGGCATAGAGCAGCAGGCCAAGTTGCGCAGCAACTGCTTGCTGCAATGCAGCTTCCAGTGCATCACCATCGACAGGGGGCAGGATGAGCACCCCAAGGCTTGTACCATCGTTCGATAGCGAGTACGACTGATCGGGCGCAAGGTCGGCAGTGTCCCATGTCCGGGCAACCTGCGCCACGAGGTCGCCATCAATCCCCCAGCTTGCCACAACTGGCGATGGCAGGCTCCCGTGCAGCAGCAGCAAGCCCCGCTCGGTGCCAAGCGCCTGTTGCAGAATGGTACTGATATGTTGGACGAAGGCCGGTGGCTTGAGATCGAAACTGCCATCATACGCACACGTGGCAATCTGCCCCAGCAGTTGCCATTTGTGCGCCTGTGTATCGGTTGCTGTTACATCCATATACGACTCGGTGTTGCTTTATACCATCGCTGATGTTACGGGCTTTTTGATCCAACTGATGGCATTGTACCTTAATTATTCTTTTAGTGGGAGCGTCCCTGGAACATTGCGCTGCGTTTATGTTCGCGGGCCAAGGCTGCCGCCTTCTGGCGCGCCTCTTCGAATGTCTCGCTCAATTCACGAATATCGTAGAAGGGGCCATCCTGACTGGTCAGCACCCCAATCGAGAGCGACATCAGCGGGAACTGGCGCACGGTACCATCTTCGTCGTTGACTTCAATATAGCCCTGCTTGCGATGGCGATAGTTGTAATGCAGGCCCACCTCATTATCGAAGCGCGTCATCAGGTGTTCAATCAGCGCACGGGTACGCTCTGGTGTGGATGTGAGTACAAATTCGGGGCCGACAATCATCTGCCCCAGGAAATCGTCTTCGCCGCCCATTTCGTTGATGGTCTCGCTTAACAGCAGCGCAGTAAAGCGCAGCACATCTTCGCCAACCGGCGCACCGTAGACTTGGGTGAACGTTTCGAAGCCATTGATATGGATCAATGAGAGCGCCCAACCATCTGCCGAAAGCAGGCTACGCAGTTGCTCGTTGATAATATCGGCGGTGGGCAGGTTCGTTACCGGGTGCGACTGATTGCGGCGGCGCACTTCATCAAGCTGGTTCCGCACAATCATATGCACTTCTTCAATATCAAACGGTTTCACAATATAATATTGCGCCTGCACTTCGCCCAAGCCCTTCAGCCGATCCTGGCGTTCGCCGCGTGCAGTCAGAAAAATAATCGGAATATGGCGTGTGCGCGGGCTAGCCCGCAGAGCCTTACCAATATCGTAGCCTTCCATATCGGGCAGGTTCACATCAAGGAGCGCCAGGTTCGGGGGGGTTTTGCGGCAGATTTCGAGCGCGACCTGCCCACGCATTGCGGTCAGTACCTCGTAGCCCTGCGATGTGAAGTAGATTTTTAAGAGGCTTGCAATATCAGGTGCATCCTCAACTACAAGTATCCGTTCCTTCGTCACAGACCTGTCCTCCTCATTATCCTATTTATAGGACTGATGCATCCCTTGTGCCGACACGTGGAGTGGTTCGGCTGCCGGTGCATGGTCGGTACCTGAACCATTTGTAAAGACGACCGAAGAGGCGTCCGCTCTATCCGGCGCGGCAGAGTCATCTTGCTCTGCCGCATCGGTACCCGGATCAGGATTGTACTGCGTTCGGTGGCGCGGTCGCTCGGCGGCATTGATCACATCGCCGTCCGGGGGTCGCGCATCTCGCCTGTATCCGGATTGTAGAGGTAAGGCCAGCGATAGACCGTCGGTGGCGGCATATCCTGCATCCCATCCGCTTCGCTGTGTACCACAGGCGTAGCCTTACCTTCCAGTTCGGGCACATTGATATTCCGGTTGACCAAGTTAATATCATTATCCAGGATCAGCACCGTGTTTGAACCAACCATCCGTCCTGGATAGAAGTAAAAGCCACTCCCGATCTTACAGTTGTGCCCCACTCCGCTACCCAGTACCGGCATCCCCACGGTATGATACTCCCCATCATAAAATGCACGGATCGGTTGCCCAAGCAAATTAAAGTCGGTGAACGTGTTGCATGCGCCGATAAACGTGTTGCGCCCCACGATACACAGTTGCAGTGTTGTATTCTGCGCTACCATACTACCATCCATCAGGCTACTCATAAAGAGGCCACTGTTAAATGGCAGGAAGCAGCGATCACTCACCACGCTCAACATAACCTGGGCACCCTGCATAATATTCACGTTGTTTCCGATCAAGCTGTTGGTGATCACCACCCCTGGCCCGATATATACATTATCCCCGATAACGGTGGGGCCGTGAATAACAGCAGTCGGATCAATTGAGCAATTTTTCCCCACTTTGACCAGTTCGCGGCAGGCCAGGAAGTGGTTGCGCCACTGGTCTTCAAATGGATTAACCCGTTCTGCAAACGCAGTCAGCAGCAACTTCAGCTTGGGCCGCAGCGCGTTCCAATCATTATTTGTCCAATTACGAATATTTGCAAGTCGCCCGCCCTGCATTAGTTCGTCTACCTGGCGTGCCCAGTTGAACACCCCCATCGGCGTGCTTGCGACATAAACGTGGATCCAGTGCTCAATCGACAGAAATACCCGGTTGGGCACCTGAAAAACCAGTTCGCCCTGCTGGGGGGCCATATACTGCGGAATATTGTAGTAGCCCATCTCGAAGGGCTGCGTATCAACCACCACTGGCTGAGGCGCTTCGCGGCGACCTGCCGGATAATAATACATATCCGCCACATACACATCCCCCTGCCGCCGAATACTCTTTTGTAAGGGCAGTGCGTGCGTTGTGATAGCCTTGTCTTCGAGCGAAAATGCAATCTGGCTCGCCCGTCCGCTGGCGCGGGCCTGCTGAATAAAGGCATCCAGCAACTCGCTGTTGAAAAACAGGTTATCCTTGCAAACCAGCACTTCCGTATCAAACTCCGTTGGCACGTCATCGAGAGAATGCACTTCCAGTGACCCCTTGCTGTAGCGCGACAACAGATCACGCTGCAAGAGCCAGAGTTGCTTGTTCATAATACGCAACTCAGAAGCGGGTTCTCCGAACGGCGGAATCGGGGTCGAATCTTGTATGATTATTCGTTTCATCGACTGGAACTTCCTATTATCGGCTGTAAGACACTTTTGATGACACTCCTTCTGACTATACAAATTTACGGTCAGGAGTGCCGGTTTGCCAGCCTACCAGATTACGTTCGGATTACACACATCCAGCGGGATACAGAAGAAAACTTATTGTGCTCGTATTTATTTTATTGTACACGAAGGGTAAAAGAGCGTCAACAAAATGCATTTACATAAAACGCACTTAAGCTACCGTCCAACGCGTCAGAATCAAGGAAAGATCATTATCATTTTAGTATTTATTCGTGTACGAAGGTTTTGTAGCGCAGCTTTCAACAACCCCATCTGCTCCGTGTTTGGCGGGGTGGTGCGCATGTTTACGATAGACCCTAGTAATCTTGCATACGCTTCAGCCAGATCAGCTTCATCAAGCGGGTGCTGTGCCACAGTTGTCAGATCGGTTTGAAACTGGATGCGGGTCTGCTCCCAATTGAGCAATTCGGGCATGTCCTGCATTATTTGCAGTAATCGTTCCAGCCGTTGCAGGGCAGCCTCCCGTTCTGACGCAATGGCAGGCGTTTCGGCAGCCAGCGCGACAGGTGCGGGTTCGGCGGGAAGTGCAACGCCTTCAACTACAGGCGCAGCCTCGGCAGGTGGGGCGGGGGCCGCCAGCGCCACAAGCCGCGCCCAGCCATCTGCTAAAAGGGTTTCCATCTCGCGAGTATAGCTCATCCACGCCCCGATCTGCATACGGAACAGATCCGGAATATCGCGCTGCTTGCCCGCCAGTTCGCCCAGCGTCACCATTCGCGCTGCCGCCGCCGGGTACATCATCCGCAGCACCCGCAGCACGCCTCGATCAGTGGTGATAACCAGACTGGCTTCTGCTATTAGTTCTTCGCTCACCGAGCGGGCGCGGTGCTCTATAATATCCAACCCGAACGCCGCCATTGTGTCGCGGGCTTCTGGCTCGGCAGGCTCTCCATCGTGCCCCGTTACGCCCGCCGATGCCACCGGCCATGTATAGCCGTGCTGCGCCAGCATCCTTTGCAGCAGCGCCACCAGAATCGGCGCACGTCCGGTATCGGCTGCACCAACCACAAGAATTGCAGGTGTGTGTGTCATAGCTGTTATTCTGATAGCTCCCCTGGTGGGCGGCTCTGGCGCTGCCGCAAGAAGAGCATAAACTCGTGCGCCAGCTTGCGCTGTTCTTCGTTCAGCATATCATATAAACTGACAAATGCCTCCCGCTCGCGGTTAGACGACGAGAAGTTATACTTCACCTCGCTCGCGGCGGCCTCGTTCAACAGCTCAATCGCCGTTGTCTGGAACTCCACCGCCAGCGCTTCCAGTTCGCTGATGCGGGCGCTCGACTGCCCCGACTCCAGGCTCGAAATATACGAACCCGATACACCAATGCGCGTGCCCAGTGCAGCCTGTGTAAAGCGGTAGCGCTGACGTTTGCGCTTCAACACCTCGGCAAGACGGTCGTTCAACGATTGCATACACACTCCTTCCCATTGCAACGATGACCCTGATGAACAGATTAGCGCGGGCGAATGAGCAGGCGGGTTCCTTCGCGGCTCGCACGGATGTTGCCGGTGGCTCGTAGCTTCTCTGGCATCAGAATGTGCCGCCGATAGGGGCCAACCCGGATGATTAACTCATCGCCGCTGAGGGTCAGGTTCAGTTGCTCACGCGGCAACCCTGGCAGGTTCAACGAAAGAGTTGGCGTGTCTGTCTCGCTATAGGTAATAGGCGGCGCAACATCGAAGGTATCCAGCGGGTCATACGAACGGTAGAGCGTCTGCCCCAGGTCCGTCAATTCATCGGTTGTTTCGGGTGTGCTTGCCAGCGGAAGGCCCAGCAGCGGGCGGCGCTCCCATGTGCGGGCAGCCTCGGCAGTGACCATCTGCTGCTGCATTATCACCTCTTCCAGCCGCTCATCTTCGATATCGACGGGCAGGAGTGGCCCCACCACCAGCGCATCAACCGCGAGGCTATGCAGGTGCAAGGCCGGAATTGCCAGCCGTGCTTCATCGAGGCCCACCTGATCGGGGCGCAGCACATAGCGCACACTGACACGCTCGGAGCCAACCACCGCCGAACGAATGCGCTCGAACTGTACACGGGCTTCCTGGATAGGGTCAAGCCACTCCATCGGCAGCAGGGAGGTTGGCACCAGTGCCCGCGCCTGCGATGCCACGCTGCGCCCTGCGCCCCGGTCGAGGCCAAATAACAGCCGCACGCCCCACCGCGTGCTATCGGGCAGCGACAGTACCCGCAAAAGAGCATCGTGGGGGCCAGCCTCCACCACCACCAGATCGTAGCGGTCGGCAGGAATGCGGCCAATCCCTTCCAGGCATAAAAAGAACTCAATCCCCGGTATAAGCGGCAGTTCGTCGCCACCAATCTGGGCCAGCGTTCCCGGCAAACGTAACCGCACCTGATCGAGGTAGGTGCTCATCGCGGCGGGCGTATCCACGGCCCATACATCCAGGTTGGCCGCCACATGATCGGGCTGTGGGCTAGCTGCTGTCTTCAGCAGCGTATTGATGCTATGTGATGGCCCCACGCTCACCAGCAGCGTTTTGCGCCCCCCACTTGCCGCCATACTTGCGGTGGCAGCCGCAGCAAGGGCGCTGCCGGGGCCAGCCGTACCAGTAAAAATCAGTGTCCGCATAAAATCGTTTTTATTCCTTATCTAGCGCTGGGTTATCGTTATGTGCCTTGCTCTGCCTGGCGCAATGTGTCGCGCAAATCGTCAAAGGTGCGGGTGCGCTCTGGCCTGCTCACAACCGACTGATACGCCATCGCGACGGTGAGCAGGTGCATCAACTGTTGGTATTCTTCCTGATGACCTGCTGCCATTGCATCCTGCGCCTGATGACTGAGCCGTTCGCGCCAGCGCAAGAGTTGATCCTTTCGTACTTCTTTCACACACTGTTCAATAATCTGTACATACATATAATCGGTGCTATCTGGCATTTTTAACAGCAATAAATGTTCCAGATGTGCCCGTAGCGACACATCGAGCGCCTGCACCCAGGGCATCATAGACACATCGGACAGATCGGCGGGCAGCGGCAGTGCTCGTGCAGCCTGCCATTGCTGCCATACCATGCGGTTGGCAGTCTGTTCAAGCAGGCGTGGCACATCGGCACCGAGCAGCGGCAGAATGTGGGGATAGGGTGCAATGCTATCGACCAGCCACACCGCAACCGTATCACACACATGCGGATACCGCAGCAGCAGCGCCAGCAGATAATCTTCGCGGCTTGTCTTGCTGGCAGGCACAGCGGGGGCAGAGCCGTTGCGCAGCGGTGCGGCGGGTTGCGTGGTGCGGCGTGGGTCGCGGCGCGGGCGACGTTCGGCGCTGCGCTGTTCCCGCAGCAGATCCAAAATCACCTCGGCGCGAATGCCAATTACATGCTCCAGGCGAGCAATATAGACCCGCTGCTGAGTGCCTTCCAGTTGCGCCAGCACGGGCAGCAGGCGGTCGAGGGCGGTGCGCTGGTGCTGGGCGTTGCTCAGGTCGAGGTCGGCAGTGTAGGCGCTGATGTAGAAGTCTACCACCGGTAGCGCCTCGTCAATGAGCCGCCGCCAGTGCGCCGCATCCTTTTTAATGACGTCGTCGGGGTCGTTGCCGTCGGGAAGCTGAATAATGCGCAGGTTGATATCGTTGGCCCAGTGCACGGCCCCCTGCCCCGTCACCACCGCATGCAGGCGCGTATCGTCGGCATCGCTAGTATCTTGCAGCGCACGCAACCCCTTCATCGTGGCGCTGCGTCCGGCGGCGTCGGCATCCAGAGCAAGGTACACATGCTGTGACAGCTTTTTGATCAGGCCAACGTGCCCACTGGTCAGGGCCGTACCAAGCGGCGCAACCACGTTGCGGAAGCCGTGCTGATGTGCGGTCAGCACATCTACATACCCTTCCACCACAACACAGGCATCGCTCTGCCGGATATGGTCGCGTGCCATATCAAGACCGTACAGCGTCTGACTTTTATCAAACAGCAAGGTCTGCGGCGTGTTCATATACTTGGGCTGTGCATCACCGAGGGCACGCCCGCCGAAGCCCACCACCGCGCCCTTCTGGTTGCGGATGGGAAACATCAACCGCCCCCGGAAGCGGTCGTAATAGCCGCGCTCTTCGTGATAAATCACCAACCCTGCCGCCACCACCTCATCAATAGCATAACCTTTGCGCTCCGTCAGATAGTGCAGCAGGTGCCCGCGCTCGTTCAGCGCATAGCCAAGCTGAAACGCCTCAATCGTCTGCTCGGTGAGATCACGCCCCGCCAGATAGTCGCGCCCCGGTTGCCGCGTGCGTGCTGCACCAGCACATAGTTGAAGTACCGCGCCGCCAGTGCATTCAGTTCTTGCATGCGGGTGCGCTGCCGATCCTGCGCTTCGTCCTCGACGGTGCGCGGCTTTAGCTCAATACCCGCGTGTGCCGCCAGCAGTTCCATGGTCTCGCGGAATTCCAGGCCACGCTGCCGCATCACAAAATCAAATACGGTGCCCGCCGCGTGGCAGCCGAAGCAGTAGAAGCTCTGGGTATCGGGGTAGACTGTAAACGCAGGGGTATTGACGTTGTGGTGAAAGGGGCAGAAGCCTTGCAGCGCACGGCCCGACTTCCGAAGCTCTACCACTTCGGAGACAATATCGACTATATTAACGCGGCTCTTGATTTCGTCGATGGTGTTCATGGGCAACTCAGTGAATCCCCTCACCCCTGCCCCTCGCCCACTGACGGGGCGCGGAGATTGCCCGTGCATGCGGGCGCGAAGGTGCAAAGTACAAAACGGCCACAGCCCCGTTGAAGCTATCCCCTCGCCGCGCACCACTTGCCCCTGGCCTTTGTTGTGCGCTGTGCGCTTTCCTATGCCCTAGGTGTGCATCCACGTACGCGGCACATACAACGCTTCGAACTTCTTGAGAGCGTAGCGGTCAGTCATGCCTGCGATGTAATCAACTACGGCGCGCTCAATTGGCTCCTCGCGCTGCTGATTGATCCGCAGCAGGTCGGCGGGCAACTGCTGCGGGTGCTTAAGAAAATGGTTGTAAAGGAGTTCGAGCATCACTACCACTTTATTATCTTCTTCTTTGGCGCGGCTGTTCAGGTACACATTCTGAAACATAAACTCGCGGAGCTGATTGGTCGCTTCCAGCACGGGCGCACTCATCACCAGCACCTGATCGGCGGGTGGCTCACCTTCACCCGTCGCCCACCAGTTATGTTCTATCAGGTCGCGTACCATGGTATCGATACGGGCCGCGTGGCGCGTGCCCAGCACCGCAATGCAATCGGCGGGCAGGTCTTCGCTGCGGATAATACCGCCACGTATGGCATCGTCAATATCGTGGTTGATATAGGCCACGCTATCCGCCACCTTGATAATCTGCCCTTCCAGCGTGCTGGCATTGCCCCATGCAGTTGCCGAAATATCGCGGCGGCCCTTCGAGTGGAGATAAATCCCCTCACATACAACTGTTGTCAGGTTCAGGCCCTGCCCGTCCTTCTCCAGCACTTCCACGATGCGGGCGCTCTGGGCATTGTGGCGAAACTTGCCGGGGTAGATAATAGTCAGGGCGCGTTCGCCCGCGTGCCCGAAGGGAGCGTGCCCCAGGTCGTGGCCCACCCCGATGGCCTCGGTCAGGTCTTCGTTCAGGCGCAATGCCCGTGCAATGGTGCGGGCAATCTGGGTTACTTCGAGCGTATGCGTCAGGCGGGTGCGGTAGTGGTCGCCCTGCGGTGAGATAAACACCTGCGTTTTATGCTTGAGCCGCCGAAACGACTTGGAATGAATAATGCGGTCACGGTCGCGCTGAAACGCCGTGCGGGTATTGCATTCTGCTTCGCGATGCAACCGTACAGCCCCTGCGCTGCGTGTTGCGAGCGGCGAGAGGATGGAGTCTTCGATTGCTTCGCTACGTTCACGGATCGAGCGGCTTGCTACCGGCATATACTTGTCCTTCACGGTGTTGAAGTTGGCTGCTGCCCCTCGACGGGCGCAGGTGCCCGCACCGGCTGCGGGCGCGGAGTGCGGCCCCGCCAGATTGCAATCGCTACTGCACTGATCATATGCAGCACCATTGCACTGATAAAATAGGTTGTGTGCCCCGCAGCACGGGCAGCTTCGGTGTCCATCATCAGCGACTCGATGCGGGCCGCGACAAAGGGCGTAAAGAAGTACATACAGAAGCAGGTAAACGCCGCCAGCCATACCTCGGCCCGCCGTGCCACCACCCACCCCAGAAACACGAAGAAAGGCGTTGCAAAGATGACCCACACCAGCGGTTGCAACTGCTCTTCGCCGCGCCTGCCATCGGTGAGGACAAAGTTATAGGCGGCCCACGCGACACCGAGCAGCGCCGCGACCAGCACCAGTGCAAAAGTGCGCCAGTCAAAGCGGTGCGCATCCGATTGCTGCATTGTTTCTTGCATTGTAGTAGTTCCCTGTCTATTGTGCAATCAGCCATGCACCGAACACCAGCACCACCACCCCACTCAGGCGCAGCAGATCGACCGGGCGCACCGCAACGCCAAGCCAGCCAAAATGGTCAAGTGTGAGACTGACCACCATCTGTGCCAGTACCAGCAGGGTGACTGCCAGCGCCGCGCCCAGACGTGGAATAGTAAAGGTCATACTGCCCACCACAATAATGCCCAGTGCGCCCGCACAGAGCATATACCAGGGCACGGTCTGCCACGCGCCGAGTTGCCCGTTGCGCCCGAACAGCAGCAGGATGCCCGCGAAGATCGCCCCCCCCAGATGGATAATAAACGCACTTTCGAGCGCCCCGATGCGCTGCCCCATTGCACCAGACAGCGGTGCCTGCACCCCAACGGCGATACCACCGGCAAAGGCGATGGCAATCACAAGCACAATATTTCGTAGCATATCAACATCCATATATATGCCTCTATATGTCGGGCGGTGGACAATAGGCCAACGCGCAGGCAGGCTTTATATCCTAGAGCCGGGACTGAAGGCCCCCGGCGGCCCCTCACCCTTTGCTTCAGTTACGCGTTTCCATCTTTCGCCAACATCTCGGCGGCCTGCGCCTCCAGGTCGGCAATCTGCTGGTGCAACTGCGCTTCCTGGGCCTGCAATGCTTTGAGTGTATCTTCGAGCGTGTTCAGTTCGGCAACGTACCGCGCCCGCAGTGCGCCCTCGTCACCCTCGCGGCCCAGTGGCTTCAGGTTGCCCTGGATCTGGGTCTGCTGCTTGTAGATCGCTTCTCGCTGGCGGTCAATCTGCTTGATCTGGCGCTGCGCTTCTTCGGCCTGCCGCAGCAGATGCAGCACAGCCTGCAACTTTTCTACCGTCGCCGCATCCAGCAGGCGCTTCCGCAGATAGTTCTGCAACTTCTCACCCGTCAGGCTCTGTACCTGCTCGTGTCGGCTTGTGCGCCGCCGTTCGCGTACCGAGAAGAGCATCTGGCGTGATTGGGGGACCGTTCACCGACCAGCGCGCAAAGCCCGTGCCGTCTCAAGCGGCTCGGCCATATCGTACAGTTCGTAGTTCGGCAGGCGGTTGTGCTCAATCACAATATCGACAGCACGGTTGAGCGTGCTGGTTATCTCGTAGAGGGTATGCACCAGTTCGAACTCTTCCACCAGGAGATAGTCTTTCCGCAAGCTGAGCGCAGCAATCTGGCGCTCGCGGGTCGGCTGCTCCTTCACCTTGATACCAAGCTCCACCGCAAACGGCACAATCATCTCGCCACCTGCGCTGGTAAATTGCAACACCGCTTCGCCGGCATAGGCCCCATATTCGAGCACCGTCACCGGGCCGCGCTCCAGTGTCAGGCCGGTATCGTTCTTCAGGCGCAGGCTGGCAACCGGATGCTTCGGCAACTTGCGCCCATTGTAGAGCAGTTCACGTCCGCACGGCAGGCGCTGGCTGAGGATGGGCACCATAGCCGATTGTCCGCGCCCCACGCTCACCGGGTGGCTCACCTCGTAGGCAAACAGCGACCCGCGCTCGTCGCCAGTGCTGGCGGCCTGCACCGAGCTTTCGAGCCTGTCTGCTGCTATACCAAATACCCCGTCGGCTTCTGGTGCAGCCTGCGCAAAATACGCCCGCCCTGCTGCCATTGGTGCGGCGGCAGATAAGACCTGCGGTGCAGCGGCGGGTGCATCAAAGAAGACCGGCGCGTTCACGGTGCGCTCTTCATCCTCCACCAGCGGGCGCTCTGGTGTGTGCGGCTCGTACAGCCGATAGCGAAATGAGACGGGCATGCCCGCGACCAGCGTCAGTTGCACATCTTCGAGGTCTTCATCAAGCTGGTTATCAAACAGCCCCACCCCTGCAACAGCAGCGTGTGCTTGCCGTTCTTTTGGTCTTCTTCCACCAGCATACGGTAGCTCACGCGCCACGCCGGAGCAGGCGCAATATAGCTCACCAGCAGGTTGTGCCGCCCCTTCGAGAGATGGACTGTGGCGCTGCGGCGGTCGGCTTCGCTCTGTGAGGCCCGCAGAAAATAGTCCAGGTCGGCGGCGGCGGTGGTGTCCAGCACATCCACATACATAATGGCATTGAGCGGCAGGTTATGGATGCGTTGGATATCGGGCCGATAGATTGCCACCGTTGCACGACGCAGCGGGGCCGCGTCTTCATAATCGACCCCTACCACAATCCCCTCGATCACGGCCATATTAATAAGTTCCTGCGCGATATTGGGCGGTGGCGGCTGCATTCCTGGCATCAACATCGGAAAGCCACCGTTGCCGTTTGGCTCGTCTTCGTCCTCTTCTTCTTCGCCGCCGAGCCACTCGCCAAAATCGGCAAGGTAGTTGTTCAAGGCTTCGTCTTCGGGCACCATAATGCAGCGCACGGTGCGCCCGCGCAGGTCGCGCAGCAGGTCGAGCATGCTGTGGTTATCAGATAGATGAATGCTGCCCTTTGCAATCAGCGCCGCCCGATCTTCGGGTGTTTCGAAGTCTACACTCAGCACCGAGCCGCTGCCCATATCGAGCGCGACCAGACTCTTGAGTACATCGTCCATGGCCTCGCGGGGAAAGCTTAGGCGCACCTGCCGCCCCTGGATATTGCCGCGCCGCTCGAAGTAGCCAACGCCGTGCTTATAGAGCACTATTTTCTTAATCGGGAGGGTTGTCATAAGCTCCTCACTCCTGTGTTGTTTCCACCAGTGGTATAGGATTATAGGCGCTATAGACCAGCCGTGCAAAGTCGCCCAGCACCGGCCCAGCAATATGGTCACGCAGCCAGTCAGTTTCCTGGTAGAGATACACCGCCAGCACAAAGTCGCCCCCCGGCGACCGCACAATGCCGACATCGGCCTGCATATCTTCCACCCATCCGGCCTTGTGTTCCACCCGTGCAGCGGTGGGCAGGCCCGACCGCATGCGGATATCGTCGGGATTCTCGGCCAGCAGATCGAGCATTTCCTGGCAGCGCTGCTCCGTCAGGTTTTCGCTGAATAGTTCGAGCAGCGGCCCTTCGCCCGTGCTGCACTGATCCAGCATTACAAACAGACTGCCAATCTCGGCGGGTGTGGTGCGTACCAGCGGGTCGGCCTCGGTATAGGGCGGCGTGCCTTCCTGCGGTGGGCCAGAGGGTATTCTCATAGCCATTCAGCAGCACCAGATACTCATAGGCCTCATAGGGCAGGTTCTGGTAGGTGTGCTGCAAGCCGAGTTGCTGCAAGCTCGCCGTCATCTGCTGCACAGCGACCAGTGCATCTTCGGTGCCCGCGCCCCCCACCGATGCAGCCAGCAACGCATTGGCGTTCAGGTTGTCGCTCTCCAGGATCATCGTGCGTGCCCAGAAGCGCTGTTTTTCGGTCAGTTCGGGCAGGTTGGCATAGGCTTGCAACAGAATGGGCACCTTCATCACACTGGCACCCGAAAAGACCGTATCCGCATTGTAGCTGATTGTCTCGCCTGTCGCCAGATCGTACACATACACCCCCACAATCCCATCCCATAGCGCCGCCATCGCTTCGATCTGAGGCTGTATCTGGGCCAGCGGCACCGGTTCCGGCGCACGGTCGGGGTCGGACACCAGTTCGAGCGTCACACGGCGGGCGGCCAGCGGCGAAGCAAGGCGGCGTTCAATGACCTGCACGGCCTGCTCCATATTGATGGTGAGCGCGGGCGTATAAACAAAACTGCGCGAGAATGTATCGGTTTCGGTCAGCAGGTTCAGCGGGGTTGTGCTGGCGAGTTGCGCGGCAAAGCTATCCAACCGCGCCTGCAATGCATGCGTGTCGTAGTCTACCTGCAACGCGACCCGCGCCGCCGCGCCCGTTTCGCTGGCCTGGCGTGCTTCGGCAAGCAGGGAATCAATCGGCAGCGTCAGCCCGATATCCAGCGGGCGCAGCGTGGTAATAACTGTGCCCGCCTCCAGTTCAAGCGGCAGCATCAGTTGCTGTTCCAGTTCGGCCAGTTGTGCGGCAGCAGCGGCTTCATCCATGCCGCCCACATCCAGCCCTGCCACCCGCGAGCCTGCCGTAAATGCAAAGGGGGTGGGGGTTGGTGGGGGGGGTTGCTGTGGGGTGCGGTGGTTGGACTGGCCAGCGCAGATGGGGCAGGCTGCCCCGCCACCGATGGGGTTTGTGAGGTAGTGCTACAGGCTCCCAGGAACAACCCGAGACACAGTGCAAGCAGGGCACTCAATCGTTGTCGTTGCATGTTATTCATCCGGTTCCAGATAAAAAGTGAGCGGATAGCCCGCTTCGCGGGCCGCACTATGCGCTTCATACACACGCTGATAGGCTTCTTCATACGGATATACCCCGACCAGTGCTTGCCCGTCGGTGTGCGCCTTCAGCATAATCGAGGTGGCCTTAATCAGTGGCAACCCGAAGAAGGTACGCAACACTGCTACAACAAATTCCATCGGGGTCACGTCATCATTCTGGATGATGACACGATAGGGCTTTTCCAATTCGGTATCGTCAACCACAACATACTGTGTGTCAATCGTGGTGGTTGTTTCAGTTTCGGGTTCCTGGGTTGTTGTTTGCAGTTTGTGGGCTATCACCGTCGTTGCCTATCGGTAAGGTAGATACCAGTAGATACTGCTACGCTGTTAAGTATAACATGCCGCTTGGCGGGCGTTTTCCACGCCTGCTATGCAGGTACAGCCCTGGCCCCGCCCCCATGCGTGAAGGGCATGCTTTGGGATATCAAGCGTTTACGCCACCGGGTACAGGCGGCGTGTCCAGCCTGCCAGCCCTTCCAGCACGGCCTGCAACGCCTCGCGGGTTGTTTCGTTGGTCAGGTTGCCTGCTGCATCAAACTGCTCCGAGGCCCGCTGTACAAAGAGTTCGGGCCGGCCCAGCAGCAGCGTGTTGGTGTGCATCAAGATCTGGCGCAGGTGCAACTGTGCCCGCGCCGTGCCAACCCGTCCACCCGCGCCCACAATCGCGGTTGGCTTGCTATCCAGTGGCGATGGGTGCGGCGGACGCGAGGCCCAGTCAATCGCATTTTTGAGCACACCTGGTATCGAGTAGTTGTATTCGGGCGTGGCAATCAGCAGCGCATCGGCAGCCGCGATCCGCTCGCGCAATTCGCGCACGGTGGGCGGGAAGCCCTGCGCCTCGGTATCGGCATTGTAAAGCGGTATTGCTGCCAGATCAAACAGTTCGAGCGTCATGCCTTCGGGCAGCAGGTCGGCGGCGGCGCGTAGCAGACTGGTGTTGTACGACCCGACCCGCAGACTGCCCGAAATGCCCAGCACCTTGATCGCACGATGCACCGAGTTTTGCGAATTCATAGACTCCCTTACAATGGTTCTTCTCACGGTTTGACGGTACCCTTTCTGCATTGTACAGTAGATTTTGCACTACCATGCATACCAGTATGTAAACGACGAATGTTTATAGTTGAAACCAGGGAGGTTGAGCAATGGCAAGCGTCAGCGAAGGTACTCTCTTATGGCAACCCTCAGCCGCAGCGCAGCAACAAAGCCGGATGATGGCGTATATGCACTGGCTCCACGCGCAGCAGGGCCTGCACTTTACAGATTACGCCCAACTCTGGGAATGGTCGGTGACGGAGGTAGAAGCCTTCTGGGAATCGATCTGGCACTACTTCGAAGTGCAATCGTCGCAGCCCTACACCAGCGTGCTGGTCGAGCGGGTGATGCCAGGGGCGCAGTGGTTCCCCGGCGCACGGCTGAACTATGCCGAGCATGTTTTCCGCCACGCCACCGACACACACCCGGCGCTGATCTTCCTGGCCGAGCATCAGCCACTCACCGAGATATCGTGGGCCGAGCTGCGCCAGCATGTGGCGGCGGTTACTGGAGCGTTACGCGGCCTGGGTGTGGGCGAAGGCGACCGGGTGGTTGCGTACATCCCCAATATCCCCGAAGCACTGTATATCTTCCTGGCCTGTGCCAGCGTGGGCGCAATCTGGTCAAGCTGTTCGCCCGACTTCGGCAGCCCAGTGTGATCGACCGCTTCAAGCAGATCGAGCCGAAGGTGCTGTTTGCGATTGATGGCTACCCCTATGGTGGCAAGGGCTTTGAGCGGCGCGATGTCGTCGCCACGCTACGCGAGGAGTTGCCCACCCTGCAACAGACCGTGCTGATCCCCTACCTCAACAAAGATGCTACCCTCGAAGGGGCCGACGACACAGTGATGCTGTGGGGCGATTTCCTGGCGACGGGCGCAGGCCACGAACTAACCTTTGCTCAGGTGCCCTTCGATCAGCCGTTGTGGGTGCTGTATTCATCGGGGACAACCGGCCTGCCCAAGCCGATTGTGCAGGGGCACGGCGGCATCTTGCTGGAGCATATCAAGTCGCACGCGCTGCACTTCGATGTGCGCCCCGGTGACCGCTTCTTCTGGTTTACCACGACGGGCTGGATGATGTGGAACTTCCTGATTGGTAGCCTGCTGGTGGGCAGCACTGCGCTGCTGTATGACGGCAGCCCCGGCCACCCCGATATGAATGTGCTGTGGAAGTTTGCCGAGCAAACCGGGATGACTTTCTTTGGCACGAGTGCGGCCTATATCACGGCCTGTATGAAAGCCAAGATCGAGCCGGGACGCGACCTCGACCTGTCGAAGTTGCGCGGGATGGGGTCAACTGGTTCGCCGCTGTCGCCCGAAGCCTTTGTATGGGTGTACGAACACGTCAAGCCCGATATTGCGCTGATTTCGTACAGTGGCGGCACCGATATCTGTACCGGTGTGGTGGGGGGTGCGCCGCTGCTCCCCGTCTACACCGGCGAAATCCAGTGTCGGCAACTGGGCGCAAAGGTCGAGGCATTTAATGAGCAGGGGCAACCGCTCATAGATGAGATGGGCGAGTTTGTGATGACCGTACCGATGCCGTCGATGCCGCTGTTCTTCTGGAATGACCCGCACAACGAGCGCTACACGGCGAGCTATTTTGAGATGTACCCCGGCACCTGGCGGCACGGCGACTGGGTGAAGATTACCGAACGCGGCAGTATTATCATCTATGGGCGCTCCGACTCGACCATCAACCGCATGGGTGTGCGGATGGGCACCAGCGATATTTACCGCGCTGTTGAGGATTTATCGGAAGTGCTGGATAGCCTGGTGATCGATATTGATATTCCAGGCAAAGCCTCGTATATGCCGCTCTTTGTGGTGCTACGCGAAGGTCAGACACTCGATGAAGGGCTGACCAGAGCGATCAAGCGCAAAATCCGCGAGACGCTTTCGCCGCGCCACGTGCCCGACGATATCTACCAGATTAGCGACGTACCGCGCACCCTGAGCGGCAAAAAGCTCGAAGTGCCGATCAAGAAGATTATGATGGGTATGCCGATTGCCCGCGCCGCCAACCCCGACGCGATGCGGAACCCGGATGTGCTCGTATACTTCACCAACCTGACCGAACAGCTTCGCAAGGAGGGCAAGCTAGAGTAGGGTATCAGTAGGTATACTATGAACATGGCAGATCAAGCAAGTCCGCAAAAGCCGTTAACTCGTGTCCTCAGGGAGCAACGTGTTCCCTGGGGGCCAAAAGAAAGAGCCGCGTTTATTGCTGAGTGGATACGCCGAACCTATCCTGTACCAGCGGGCGGTTGGAACAACTACGACATTCATCATATCCGACCGCGTGAGTTTGGTGGTACTAACAATTTTGATAATCTTGTTCCTGTGGAGCGACAGACTGATCATCGTCTCTTTAATGAATTCTGGCGTGAATACGAAGAGCACAATACCCCATGATTCAACCCGACATTGCACAATTGATTGATAGTATTCCAACCCTTTCGGTAGCGGATGATAGTATGCCGCTATATTCCGCCGTACTTCCACCAGTGCCCTGGGATCTCGCGGGTGTAGAGCAAACCCTTGCTGTGACACTTCCGCCGGATGTCATCAGTCTGTGGGAATATGTGGGAACGGTACGGCTTTTCGAAGATACCACCTATGGACAATGGGGCTTGATTCTCTGGTCGCCCGAACAGATTATGCAGAACCATCCCGCAGAACTTGCATGGTATCCTGATGATGTTCGCCCTGGCGATCTGATCATCGGCGAATTCCTGGGGGATAGTGAGCGGCTGCTGGTACGCTGTGATATAAGCCAACCCGATTACGGCAGTATTATGGTTGTGCTGCCACTTGACCCACGTTCTGATTGGTACACTATCAGTAATTCGCTTGGCAACTTCTTACAAGAATTTATCGCCCATTCCGGTCAGAAGTTCTGGGAGTAGAACCGTTATCGACCTTCCCCCAGCCTGATCTGTGGTACCTCGTAGAGCACACCATACGCAAAGGGTACCGGTTCCAGGTTGGGGCAGCGCTGCTCAATCTGCGGCGGCAGTTCGGCGGCGGCGGTAGCCCACTGATCCCACACAAATACCACGATTACCACCGAGTGCTGCGACACACACGGCCCGGCTTGCAGCCAGTCGTACACCGATTCGGGCGCGGTGAACGGGTATGCCGCAAACACTTCGCGCAGGTTGGTCAGCACCACCACGGGCGCACCGTCGGATGGCTGCCGTGCCTGGAGCCGTTCCAGCACCTCCGGATGATAACGTTCCAGGTCGGCGGCATTGATCGGCGTGACCTGCATCCAGCGCAGCAGGCCCGGTGCATCTGCGCCCTTCTCGGCACTCGTCACAGCGGCGACCTGTGGCGGCAGCAGCGCGAACCAGTCGGGCAGTCCACGCACCGCCACCGGCCCCAGGATCAGCGCTGCATTGAGCGCAACATAGCCCGCCAGAAACGAGTACGACCAGCGCGGCGGTAGGTAACTGAAGCGGGCAAACAGCCACGGCACCAGCAAACACAGCACCGCCATGATGTCGCGCATATCCATCGGCCAGAAGCTCATAAACGGCTGCACCACCGTGTAGAGCAGCGCATACAGCAGCACAAAGAGCAGTAGCGGCGTGCGCGGCGGTGTCCCTGTCCAGAGCCGCCCGGTGCGGAAGCGCCACAGCAGCAGCACTGCCCCACCCACGATAGCGGCATACAGTAGCCAGCCTGCCCACCCGAAGAGGATCTGCACTTCGCCCAGCGTGAGCACGGGCAGTACAAGCTGGGTGCTTTCGCGCAGCAGCGCCAGCAGCCCTTCGATAAAGCTGTTGTCGGGCGAACTGAGATGCTCGCCCAGGCTGCGCCGCTGTGTGATGGTGTAGGCCAGCCACGCCGCCAGCGGGAGCGCCGCCAGTGCCAGCACTGCATACTCGCGCATCAGCAAACGCCAGCGCCTCTGCCCGCTGCGCCACGCCCACCACAGCCCGACCGCTGCATACACAAACACGCCGACATAGCGCGTCAGCATCAGGCAGGCTAGCAGCACTGTTGCACCCGCCAGCCAGCGCCAGCGGCCCGCTTCACGCTGCGGCAGGTCAACCAGCAGCACCATTGTCCAGACCAGCAGCGGCAGAAAGAGCGTCTCGGAAGGGCATAACGAACGTAGAGCCAGTAGGCGGGCGTGATTGCTGCCAGCACCACCGCCAGTGCTGCGACAAATGGCGCTTGCTGCGGATGGCTCAGGCGGTAGGTCAGCACGCCAATGCCTGCCAGCAGTGCGGCCCACCCGACTACCGCCACTACTGAGGCGACGTGGACAACAGGCACGCCAGCTAGCAGCAACCCGCCGTACACCAGCGCGAGCAGCGGCGGGTAATGGTTATCGATGGGATTGGTGAGAATATCAAAGGCCGGGTTGTAGCGCGGACGAAACAGCCCGCTGCCATCGGCCAGGCCCGTGCCGCCACGTAGATAGCTGATAGTGTCGGGCGTGATGCCCGCGCCGTGTTCGCCTGTCAGCAGGGCCAGCAGCGCCGCCGCTAGCACAATGATACCGCCCGCTACAATCAGCGCAGGCCGATGCAGTTGTGTCATACCTTACCCGGTTGTAAATTCTTCATAACCGGGCGTATTGTACCAGAATGAGGCGGGGCTTGTAGCCACGTCCACCCCTCACCCCTGCCCCCCGCTCCCACGGAAGCTGAAGGGGCGAGGGGGAGTTTGTGACTCTGTTACCGATAGCCTTCGGCTTGCATATTAAACAGCCGTGCATAGGTGCCATCAGCCGCGAGCAGTTCGCGGTGGGTGCCAAGCTCGGTGAGTTGCCCGCCTTCCAGCACCGCGATGCGGTCGGCCATGCGCACTGTGCTAAAGCGGTGACTGATCAGAATGGCAATCTTGCCTTCGGTCAGTTCGCGGAAGCGCTGAAAGATTTCATACTCGCGCTCGGCATCCAGCGCAGCGGTTGGCTCATCTAGCACCAGCACTTCGCCCTCGCGCATAAAGGCGCGGCCCAGGGCGATCTTCTGCCACTGCCCGCCCGATAGTTCCTGCCCCTCGGCAAACCAGCGCCCCAGCATGGTTTCGTACTGGTCGGGCAGCGCAGCCACCACTTCATCGGCCCCGCCACGCTGTGCGGCGGATAACATCCGTGCATCGTCGTCCAGATGTTCGATCTGCCCGAAGGTGATATTTTCGCGGGCCGTCGCGTGATAATGCACAAAGTCCTGAAAGATTACGCCGATATTGCGCCGCAGATCGTCCAGATCATAGTCGCGCAGGTCGATGCCATCCAGCAAAATCTGTCCCTCGGTCGGGTCGTACAGCCGCGTTAGCAACTTGATGAGCGTGGTTTTACCGGCACCGTTAGCCCCCACCAGTGCGAGCTTTTCGCCGGGTGCAATGCACAGGTTCACATTCTGCAGCGCCCACTCGTCGCGGTCGGGATACTTAAACGATACATTCCGCAGCTCGATGCCACGCTGCAACGGGCGCGTTACCTTCTGCTGGGTGCCGCTCGGCTTCATCTGTGGTTCCAGGCCGAGGAACCCGAACAGGTTATCGAGAAATAGCCCGCTTTCGAAGAGCCGCCCGAAGCTGCTGAAGATGCCCTGGAAGGTCATCTGGCTCTGGCGGAAAATGGTGAGATACAGGGTCATATCACCCAGGGTGATGCTTCCGGCGATGGTCTCCCACACAATCCAGGCATACGCGAAGTAGTAGCTACTGGTTGCTACCAAGCCCCACAGCACACTCGATAGACTGCGCTGACGTGCCAGCCGTTCGTCTTCGGCGTGGAACTTCTTAAACGTTTCTTCGTAGCGCTGGAGCAGCGGGGTGCCCAGCCCAAACAGCTTAACTTCTTTAACGCTGCTATCCACCGTGAGCAGGTGTTCCCAGTAGGCCATCTGCCGAAACTCCGGTGCTCGCCACGTCAGCAACCGGAAGTACAGGCCGCTATACTTGGTCTGGGCGATGAACGAAGGCAGTGTGGCCCCGAACAATATCAGCGCAATCAACGGATTGAAGGCGATCAGTAGCACCGCAAACGATGCCAGCGTGATAGCACTCTGCACCAGCGTAAAACTGGTATCCACCACACCGAGGGCGCGATAGTCGGCCTCGCGGCGGGCATTTTGCAATTTGTCGTAAAAGTCGGCATTCTCAAAATAGTGCAGGTCGAGGTCGAGCGCCTTGCGAATGATCTGCACATTGATCGAATGAGCCATGCGCCCATGCAGGACATGCTCAAGTAGGGTGCGCGTCTGTGCCAGAACTGCACCAAAGGCGATCAGGCCAAACTCAAGCAGCAAGAACGGCAGCGCTGTCTGGATGCCCTGCTGCACCGAGAGGCCAGTGTTGATGGCGTTCACCACCGCATCGACAATCAGCTTGCCGGCCCACGCCTGCGACGCGGGCAGCGCGGCAGCCAGCAGTGTGATGATTGCCATAAAAATGGTACCACGGCGGTCGGCCTGCCAGACAAGCTGAAACGCACGGGGAATGTTGCGATACGACACCCGTGCATCTTGCCAGCGCTCGGCCCATGTTTTGGTTTCTGCGTTATACGCCTGTCGTGGTTGACGGCGGCGGCGTGCTACTGCCATAACGTCCTTTCTCATTAGTACAGTTTCAACTGTTTTTTACCAGTATTATCATAACACGTGCAACACGGCGCTGCCCCCGTCAAATGGATGGGTTATGTCTACAACCTGAGGGGGAGCGGTGTTCATATGGCTGCAAGCCGCCTCTAGCTAGCGCCGTGTGCCTGCGTTTTGCGTTGTGCGCGGTGCGCTGGCCCTCGCCTGCATACATTTGCCAAAAATGTTTTACAATAGGCGCAATACGAGCGGATTGTAACGTGAGGAAGCGCGGATGACTGAAGAACATGCCGAACTGAACCTTGATGCCGAAACTGCGGAACTGGCAACCAAGGGTGTTGAAGCATTGGAAGCAGGCAGCATTACCACGGCCCGCCTGCTGCTCACCGAAGTGACCAACCGGGTCCCCGAATATCAGGATGCGTGGCTGTGGCTGAGTGATATTGCCGAAACCGATACCGAGCGGATTGGCTACCTTCAGCAGGCTGTTGCAATCAGTCCAGAGACCCGCGCCGGTCAGGTGGCCCGCCAGCGCCTTGAGCAACTGGGCGTCTTGCAAGAACCGTATGCCCAACCGAGAGACAACGACCTGCCACCGATACGCGGCGAAGAAGAGGATACCTCGCCCACTCCGTGGTGGCAGCGTGTGCCACCCTGGATGCTGATCCTAATTGGCGCAACCACTACTGTGCTACTGGTCTTGCTGGGGGTACTCCTCTTCCAGACCCTGGGTGGCACAGCGGGCAACGGCGGCACAACTACCCCCACCCCATCCGCCGACAATCAGCCGCTGCTTATCTCGGCGGGCGAAGTGGTAAGCCGCTTGCAGGCGGCAGGTCTTGAGGTGACCAACCCGCGCCCCGCAGTGGTTGAGGACTATGGCACCGTGCCGCCGCGCTGCATCGATAGCAGCCAGCGCTTCTTTATCCCGTCGCTGGGCGACCCGGCAGGCGGCATTGTGGTGGTCTGCCAGAGCATCGAAGAGACCCAGGCATTGCAGGCCGACTATGATGCACAGGGGACGGCCTCACGCACTTTCCGCAATCGCAACGTGCTCATACAGGTCGATGGGCGCATTACCGACCAGCAGGCCAGCCAGTATCAGGTCGTAGTCGAGGCGCTGGCAAGTGGCGCAGCAGTGCCGACGCTGGCACCCAACCAGCCACCCACCGCAACGCCGCTGCCCATCTCCGCAATTGATGTGTATAATCGGCTGTTCACTGCCGGGGTGGAAGTTGCCGAACCACGCCCCGCCGTACCCGAAGACTTCGGCACCGTGCCGCCGCGCTGTATCCAGAATGGGCAGCGCTTCTTTGTGCCGTCGCTGGGTGGCGCAGCGGGTGGCGTAATTGTCACCTGCCCGAATGCCGCCGAAGCGCAAGCCCTGCAAAACGATTATGCCGTGCTTGGCAGTGCCTCGCGCACCTTCAGCAACAACAATGTGCTGGTGCAGGTCGATGGGCGTATCTCCGACCAGCAGGCCCGCCAGATTGAAGCCGTGATCGCGCGCTGGCAACCGGGCAGCAGGTACCACCGCTCCAGCCTACCGCCGGTGCGCCCCAACCAACGCCGCTGCCGATTATTGCGCTCAATCTTGTGAACCAACTGCGTGCGGCTGGCCTGGAAGTGGAGAACCCGCGCCCCGCTGTGCCCGCCGACTATGGCACGGTGCCGCCGCGCTGTGTCGATAGCAGTCAGCGCTTCTTTATCCCGTCGCTGGGTGGCGCAGCAGGCGGGTTGGTGCTGGTATGTTCCAACCAGCAAGAAGCGCAGGCCCTGCAAAACGATTACAACGCACTCGGCGCAGGGTCGCGCACCTTCCGCAACAACAACGTGCTTGTATCGGTCGATGGCCGCATTACCGACCAGCAGGCCAACCAGTATCAAGCGGTGGTGAACGCCCTCTCGACGGGCGGAACCGTGCCGCCACTACCACCCAGTGCAACGCCACTGCCCGCTACCGCCACGCCAACCGGTGCGCCTGCCACGGCAACCAGTGTGCCACCGACCGCTGCACCTGCGACGGCAACCGGTGCGCCTGCCACAGCAACCGGTGTGCCACCCACCGCCGCACCACCGACCAACACCGCAGTTAATACGGTGCTCCCGTTGCCAACCAGCACCGCAACGCCTGTGCTACCGACGGCAACCACCGTGCCGCCGACCGCTACACCCATTCCACCGACCGCCACGCCGACGGCAACTGCTACCGAGGAGCCATCGCCAACGACCGAAGCAACCGCCACGACCGGCAACGACCTGGCAGGACTGAACGAGCCGGTTGAAGTTGGTGGCGCTACCTGGGTGATCGAAGAGGCGGCAGATGTAGGCGAAACCCTGCAAGACCCACAGGGCACGCTGCCACCGCTCGCTGCAAGTGGGCGCTTTGTGCGGCTGCAATTTGTGCTCGAAAACAATACCATTGAACTGCAAACCTTTGCGATGCCCGAACTGATCGACAGCCAGGATCGCACCTATCGCAACTCAACCGACGCGCTGCAATACACCCGCCCCGACCTGGCATGTGTTACCATGCAGGTTGCAGCAGGCGAAACCCGTACCTGTGCGGTCTATTATGATGTACCCGCCGATGCTGCCGATCTGCAAGCAATTGTGCGCGGTCTGGGCGCTTCATCGAATGCCGAGGCTGCTATCGACTTGGAACTGCCAAACCCGAGTAACTAAGTATGAGCATTGCAACCGACCACCTGATCACTGCCGACGAACTCTTGCAGATCGCCCGATGACGGCATCCGGCGCGAACTGGTGCGCGGGGAGGTGATTGAAACGATGCCACCGGGCGGTATACACGGCGACTATTGCGCTTGAACTCGG
>JAAUSQ010000273.1 GCA_012033195.1 Chloroflexaceae bacterium | reverse complement strand
AGGTGACGATTGCGGAAGATAGCGTGCTGTTTATTGTGCCCGCTACCGCCGATACCAGCGCACTGCCGCCCGAATCCGTTCGGATGTACGCGATCAGGCTGTTATTCTGGCGCAGATCCAGGACAGCACCGGCAGCCCTGTTCCGGCTTACCCGGTAGTGGTGACAACCAGCCTGGGACGCTTTGCCAATGCTGCCCAGGTTATCACCGTTGATAGCAATGCCGAAGGTGGCATTCTAGTACCGCTCTATGGCGTACCGCAAGCAGGCACCGCACGGGTCTTTGTCCAGGCGGGGCAGGCCACTGGCAACACCCAGGTGACGCTGGCGGCGGGGCAGTGCGAAGACTTTGAAGATAACGATACGCCCGTGCAGGCCAACGATCAACCCTCGGCGTTGTGTCGCGGCTCGTTCGAGGATGATGTCATTATCAACCCGGAAGAGGGCGAAGATGATTATTATAGCCTTGTACTTGAACCGGGCGATGCGCTGACGGTGGAGTTGCGGGAGATCCCCGCCGGGGCTGATTATGATATTATCTTGTATAATACCGCGCTTGAGGTCGTTGCCTTCTCGAACCAGAACGGACAGGCGAACGAACGCTTCACCTACACCAATGCAGGCACTCAGCCAGCGCTGTTTTATGTCCGTGTGAATATGATAGGAAAATCGACAATGGTCGAGAATAGCTACCTGCTGCGCGTGGCCCGCGAGCCGCTGGAAGCTCCTGGCGCTTTAGCAAACCGATTGCAAAGCCTTCCATCTAGCGAGCATACCACGGCTGATCCGGTATTGCCCGCCAAACCATGACCGGTGCAGCAACAAAGTACACTGGCATCCCGACGAGGAGCAGTGTATAGTACATAAAGGCAGATTATAATCATTGTTGCCTGATACAGTTGGCGGGCAGTTGCCCGGTTTGAATACAGAAGAATACCTCGGCACGTGGGGGGGAGCAGCGAGGAAGTCGTGCGATCCGGGCGGTCGAGCATCACAGCCATCAATCAGCACCAGATAGCTCTATTATACATAGCCAGCACGTCCATGGCCTATTATGCTTGTTGTTGTACATATTGTTGCAGGCCGTGGCGCAGCGATATTTGTCTCAAAGACCATCAAAGCTCTGTATGTATACGGCAGAGCGATCAGTGACCAGGAGTGGAAGTGATGCGTAAGCCCTACACACCACCAGCAATTGTTTACGAAGAAAAATTGCAGGCTAATGCCGGTACGATTGGTGCCCCTCCGATTGATGGCGAGATTGACCCGGATTTGCCCGGTAAGCCCGTTGGTGGCCCAAGCCGTGGCAACGACGATCCCGATCTGCCACCCAAGCCCGTTTCGAATCCAAGCTCACCCGATCCATCGGTTGACCCGCCGCGACCACCCAAACCATGACGACAGGAATGCTGGTTATGGCTGGACTTCGACGTATGGCACTGTGGATCCATGTGTTGCTGCTGCTGCTGCCCTGGGGAGGCACAGCGGCGGCAGCGCCCGTTGTGCCTGAAAACGCGCCTGCAACTGCTTGCAAGCAGTACTACACATGTGGTGTTTCAGGTTGATAGCGCTGCGCCGATCCGCACAGAGCGAGATGGCAGCACCGTACTGCACGTTCCCGGTCTGTCCCCTGGTGGGCCTGCTGGTGCGCCACAACTCCCCCTGATCAGCACGCTGGTGGCGGCCCCACCTGCGGCGCGGGTCAGCATCGCCGTCGAGAGCGATGGTGTCCACCTGCTGCCCCACGCGGCAGTGCTGGCCCCGGTGCCACAGCCACAGCGTACTGGTGCGGCATTGCAGGCCGGACAGTTCGTTAGCCTGCCCGACCCGACGATCTACGGCCACGAGGCCTTCTATCCCGAAACACTTGCCCGTATCGCCTCGGATGGGTGGCTGCGCGACCAGCGCCTGCTGCGCGTTGAGGTGTCGCCTGTGCAGTACAACCCGGTTACGGGCCGCGTGCAGTGGCACTCGCGGCTGCGTGTCACGGTATCATTTGCGGGAGGCACTACGGCGGCGCTGGCTGCTCCCGCCGACCCTGCGCCGCTTGCCGCTGCCCTGAGCAGTCACATTCTTAACGCTGAACAGGCGACGGCATGGCGCAGTCTGCCTGCTGCACTGGCCCAAGACGATGCCCCACCGTTGCTCCCCACTACGGCCCCACTGTGGCGCATCGCGGTTGATGCCGATGGCCTGTACGAGCTTGACTATGCCGACCTGCAAGCCGCTGGCCTGCCACTTGATACGTTCGACCCGCGCACGCTGGTGCTGCTCAATCAGGGGCGGTCCGTCGCGCTCCAGGTAGTAGGCGAAGACGACGGGCGCTTCGACGCGGGCGACCGTCTGCGCTTTTATGGGCAGCGCTTTCGCGGCAGCCTGATGGAAGAAAAATACACCTCTATCAATGTCTACTGGCTGACGACCACCGCCGCCGCCGCGCCCCGCATGGCGGTGCAGGATGGCACCCCCGACACAACCCTGCCCGTCACCACCACCGCTACCGCCACGGTGCGTGCCGAGCGTTCGGTGCTGTGGTGGCCTGCCCACTTCACCAACGACGAAACATGGTTCTGGCAGCGCATTCAGTACACTGGCAACGAGGATGCCAGCGCTACCTTCTCGATTGGCCTGCCTGCGGTTGCCAGTGCTCCGGTTACTGCCACCGTGCGCGGCGAGGTCGTTTCGCGGGCCTTTGATGCGCTGGCCGTGCCCAACTACCGCACCCGCGTTGCGCTGAACAACGCACTCGTTGCCGATGATGCCTGGGGCTTCGGCAACGCCTCCGAGCGCCACCGCTTTACCGGCACCCTGCCGCAGAGCACGCTGCAAACCGGTACCAATCAACTGCAATTGACCGCCCTGACCGAAGGGGCCGGTGTTACGTTCCCCGATTTGATGTTCGACTGGTTCGAGGTGGACTATCTGCGCGACCTGACCGCCGACGATGGCCTGCTGGAGTTTGCCGCCAGTGGTGCCGCCCAGTACCGCGTGACTGGCTTCCTCAGTCCAGCCGTGGCGGTGCTCGATGTGAGCGACCCCGCTGCGCCGCACGTCATCGAGCAAGTTCAAACAACGCTCGGTACAGCGGGCTACGAGGCACGTTTCCGTGTAACGTCCGCGACAACAACCCGCCTGCTGACCGTTGCCAGCACTGCCATCCGCACCCCCACCATCGAGCGCTACGAGCCGCCCGACCTGCTCGCCGATAGCAACGGAGCCGACTATGTGCTGATCGGCCATGCCAGCCTGCTCGCCGAAGCCGAGCGCCTCGCCGCGCACCGCCGCGCAGAGGGCTTGCGTGTCGCCGTCGTGGATGTTGCCGACCTGTACAACCTGTTTAATAACGGCATCTATCATCCGGTTGCGATCAAGCGCTTTCTGGCCTACACCCTGGCCCACTGGCAGGCTCCCGCCCCGTTGTATGTCGTGCTGCTGGGCGATGGGCACTGGAACCTGCTCAACCACGCGCCCGCCACCTATGGCGACGACCCGATCCTGATGCCGCCCAATCTGGCGTGGGTGGACCCGTGGCAGGGCGAAACCGACTCGGCGAACCAGCTTGTCACGCTGGTGGGCGACGATGCGCTACCCGATATGATGATCGGGCGCATTCCCGTGAACACCCCCGCCGAACTCGCGCAGGTGATTGACAAGATCATCATCTACGAGCAGCAGGGGCCACAGCCGTGGCACCAGAACATCACGATGGTTGCCGACAATGTGCCCGACACGGCGGGCGACTTTGTGCAGACCACCGAGAACCTGCTGGAGCGCTACGTGCCCGACCACATCACCACGCGGCGGCTATACCTCAACGGCTACTGCGGCCCGCCTGCCAGTGGTATGAACGCATGCCCACCGCTCAATAATGCGATTGCAACCACGCTCAACACGTCGGGGACGCTGTTTCTGGGGTATAATGGACACGCAACTATCGAGCGCTGGGCCGGGGAAAACATCTGGAACCTGAACGATGTAGCCACGCTCGACAACACCGCACGCTTGCCCATCGTCCTGGGGATGACCTGCCTGGATGGGATACTGGCACTACCCCGACCGCCCCGGCATGGCCGAGACGATGCTGCGTGCTGCGGGTGGGGCGGTTAGCGACATTTTCGGCAACTGGTCTGGGTGTTGCCACTGGCCACGATACCTTGCAGCAAGGTCTACTGGAAGCCGTCTTCCGCGACGAGGTAGCAACCTTGGGCGAGGCAACGATGGCCGCTAAAATCGATCTGTTTATCGAGGGACGGCACGAAGACCTGTTAAACACATTTGTTATTCTTGGCGACCCGGCCTTGCAACTTCCGGCTATCAGCACCGACGACGCGCCCCGGCTGTATCTGCCTCTGGTGCGGCGGCTCGGTGCGTAAATAGGAAATAACACAATACAAGCAGCAGGAGCAACAAGGAGCAGCAGCTATGCAGAAGACAGCAACAGTATGGATGGGTGGCCTGATTGCACTGGTCGCGCTGATGGTGGCGACCCTCGCACTACTTGCCACCCCCGCGCAGGCGTCGGTGCGCTTCGACTACTTCACTGGACAGCAGAACAGCACCAGTGTGACGCTGGAATGGGCCACTGTGACCGAACTCAAGATCGCCGGCTTTCGGGTGTATCGCCTTGCCGAAGGCAGCACCGCACCCGAACCCGTCAGCAGCTTTATTGCGGCACGCGGCGACAGCTTCACGGGTGCTACCTACCGCTTCACCGACCCGACCGGCGACGCTAATACCTATGCCTACTATATCCAGGCCGTGAACCTGGATACCAGCACCGAAATGGTTGGCCCGGTGCGGATTGTCTCGCTCGAAGCCGATACAACGCTCTGGCTACCGATTGTTGTACGCTAGGTATCGGCGGGGCGCGGTGGGCCGCCGGTGCAGGGGGACGCGCCACACCTACCGCCTTGCGCCCGTTGCCTACCGACTGTTGTTGCTGCTGCTCCTGCTGGGCGCGTGTGCCCCTGCCACGCCCGCCCCTGTTCCTGTAGCTACCCCTACCGCCATCAAGCTGTACATTCTTGAAGATGGCATGTACGAAATCGGCGAGGCCGACCTGCCCGCCTGGAATGCCGCCACGTTGCAAGGTGCTACGCTCTACCACCGCCGCCACCCCGTGCCTGTCTGGATTGTCGAAGATAACGAGGGGGTGCGGCTGCGCTTCTACGGGCAGGCCAGCGACAGCCGCTACAGCCGCGAGAATGTGTACTGGCTGCAACCTGCCCGCACCGCGCCGCCCTTTGAGCCTGCCGCCGCACGCCGCCGCCCAACCTGCCGCGCCCGCTTGAGGTACCTGCTGGCAGCACGTCCGCTACGGCCCGCCGCGAAGAAAACCTGCTCTACCAGCCACAGGCCGCCCCTGCCGATCCGTGGCTGTGGGAGATGCTGTATGCCCCCCAGACCTTGCAAACTACCCTCGACCTTGATGCAGTCACCACCGAAGCGCCCGCCCTGCTGCGCGTGGCAGTGTGGGCCGCCAGCGAAGCGCCCGCCAACCCCGACCATCGCCTGCTGGTGCGGGTGAATGGGCAGCAGGTGGGCCTTGCCGAGTGGGACGGGCGCGGCGCAACCTTTTTTGATAGTGCCGTGCCACCCGGCGTACTTGTCGCGGGGAGCAATAGCATCGAACTGGACGCACCCGGCGACACCGCCGCCCCGCTTGATAGCATTGGTATCGACTGGCTTGAGTTGCACTATGCCCGTCCGCCGGTCGCCACCGACGAGCGCCTGACCTTTACAGGCACCGGCGCACTGCTCGAACTGCTCGGCCTGCAAAGCGATGCGGTCGCCGTGTACAATATCACCGCACCCTACAGCGCCACGCTCGAACTGCGCACGGCAGGCGGTGCGCCGCTCGGTTTTACGGGTGCAGCGGAGCAGCGCTATGCTGCGGTGGGCACAGGTGGCTACCGCACGCCGACCCGCCTCGAACCTGTCACCACTGCCCCCGCCATTTCCGTTACTAGCGACGGGGCCGACTATCTGGCGATTGGTGCGCCCGAACTGCTCGAAGCGGTGGGGCCGCTGCTCGACTACCACACCGCCAACGGACTGACGACCCTCGCGCTACCGTGGGAAGCCGTCGTCAACGAGTTTCACGGCGGCATGCCCGAACCTGCCGCGATACGGGCGCTGTTGCAGCATGCCCGCCAGCACTGGCAGCGCGTGCCAAGTTACCTGCTACTGGTCGGTGACGCAACGTATGACCCGCGTGGGTATGTTGATGCACCGCCGCCGCATATGCTGCCC
>JAAUSQ010000272.1 GCA_012033195.1 Chloroflexaceae bacterium | reverse complement strand
CGGGGGATAAGTGAATCGATTACAATACAGGGTGCCCCGAAACGCTGATGCGCTCACCAATGGGCCGGCAGCAGGGACAGGATGGCGTTTGCGTCCTGGCCCCGTTTGCTCTGGCAACGCATAGCGGATGACCTCCCATTCGGCATCGGTCAGGTCACTCGGATACGGTTGACGGACCATACACTCCTCGCATGCAAATCACTCAGCGGTATGCTGCGAGCACGTATCCGACGTTTCTTCGGAATTTCCAAACAGGCTCTTACATGAGGAGGATTGTTGTGAATGATACGATACGCAGACTGATTAATACTACCTATTCCAGTGATGTTGACGAAAGTGAAGAAGCTTTCTTGCAACTAGGATTACTTCTGGAGATTCATACATTTAATTCTAGGTATCAATCGCAGTATGATACGCTCTTGCCAAGTGAAGTTCGTCGCATGGTACTCGATGAATCTGAACAAGTACTACTTGTTACCGAATTATCTAAACTTGTAGGAGTCAGTGCTTCAATGACCAACAATGCTATTCAAACAATGCGAATAGCGAAGCCTTCTATAGCTTTTATACCACTGCTCACGATTATCAGGGATAAGTCTTTCTATCTCGACCTGCATAGCACAAGACAAGTTCTTATTGGATTAGAACGATATATTAGAGATGCTATTAAACACCTGACAAATTAACAGAGTATTACCAGTTAATGGATGAGTATAAAATTTACGCTTGGCTAAAAACTATTGCGGTATCAGAGCATCAGGAACTAAGAGAATTAACAGAACGTGTTACAAAAGCGACAAAAGGAAAATATTTATAAGCTGCAATAGACGAAACGGGTCAGCCGCTGGGGGCCACGACCTGACGTACACCCAGTTCGAACGCCACCGACCGAGCCTGCAACGAATTGGTAACGCTCGTTCTCAGTGAAGAATTGGCGACGCAGGGCAATGCTTTCTGGCAGGTCGATTTCGTACCAGCGCACGCTGGCGTTACCCACACGGAAGAATTGTGTATCTAGCCCCGCTCCCAGGTTTATGACAACTGCGTCCGGATGGCGTGCCAGAAAGCTGTGGAGGATGTCATCCATCACCCGTGCGCGGATGGGGTGGGACGCGTGACCGCGCCCGAAGCGGCTGAAGTCGTAGTCCAACCGCTGCACCAGCTCCACAGCCTGTTCGTCGCGAATGATGGCATCCGGGCGCTGGCTCTCGACGGCGCGATTGTAGAGCGGTAGCAGCAGCGTCTCCGGCACATCACGTAGGCTATCAGTGGCAACTTTGGCCTGCATTGCTTCCTCCTTGTTGTACTTAATGTCATTCTTTATTTTAAGGTACTCCTAAAAATAGGGCAATACCCCACCCTCTGATCTCCATTATTCATTACAGGAATAAACATATACTACTACTAAAAATTAGCTGCCTCTACAGTGCCTATTGTTTTGACAAACTTTTATCCTTAGTATATGCTTATGAAAGATTTTTGCAAGTACTATCGTGGTTCTAGTTTCAAAGTATGGAGTGTAATGTCTGGCTGTCCCATCCTGCATGCTGGTTGCTGCGGCACCGCATCGCCCTGCGCACATGCTGTGCTTTGAACAGATTGTATGAAGCAGATACGCTTGCACTAAACGTGAAGCAAAAAGAAAGGATCATCGCAATGCCTCGGAACACCGTATTGACGACCCGCACTACCACCGCCATCCGCACGCTCGACGCCCTCATCCGTCGTGCTCCCGCCACCGATGACCTGCTGGCATTAGCGGATTGGCTGCGCACGCACGGCCCCCCCCCACCTCAGCCCGATTGCGTGCATCGAACTGGCCGAGCAGTTCATCACCCGCCGCCGCTTCCTGATCGGCGGCAGGGCGCTGGCGGTGGGTGTGCCGACGGGCTGTGGCGCGGGCGAACCGGCGGCAGTGCCCACGGCGACCGTGGGGGAAACACGCACGATTCAGGACAACGCTGGCAAACACCGTTGTGGTTCCTGCAAATCCTGAGCGCATCGTGGCGCTCGAACCGGGCGAAATGGTTTTTCACCTCGTCGATGTGGGCCTGACGTCCGTTGGTGTCACCACCGATGTGACCACCGTCGGCGGTAACTTTCCCGCTTTATTGGGCACAGCGGTGCAACCGATGCAACTTGTAGGCGACTCGACGGCACCTAACGCGCTTAAAGAGGGCCGCGTGATCGAACTTGATGCGATGCTCGCCCGTAGTGATTACGGCTACGTTGGTCTTCAAGCTACGCTCGACATGATTGTGCAAGGGCTACCCCGCTCGTGATGTAGTGAAAGGATGATGAGAATGCCAAAGAACGTATCGCTAACAACAGACCAAATGCCCCATTTGACGCGCCGCCGCTTTCTCCACGCCATCACCCTGGGCAGCGCGGCAGCCCTGTTGGCTGCCTGCGGCAATAGTCCACAGGCCACGGCACCGACGAGCGCACCTTCAGCAACCCGTGGCTTCGTTGATGTCACCGGTCAAACGGTGCAAATTCCTGTTCGCCCAACACGCATTGTCGCTACCCACGATATCAACGCCGGCGTGCAGATTCTCTCGCTTGGTGGGCCACTGGTCGGCATCAGTTCACGCGACGCGGGCATGCGTGCCGATGTGACCCGCTACTTCGATCTAAGCGAAGTAACCGACGTCGGGATTACTTATCAACCGAACCTCGAACGGATCGCGGCGCTCCAACCGGATCTGATCGTCCACGAAGGGTTTGATGGTGCAGTGACAATCAGTGATGCAGCAGTTCTGTCGCAACTCCAGGGGATTGCCCCACTCGTTGGTATCGATACCTTTCGCCCGGTTGAGGATGTGATGACCGACTTCGCAACGCTGCTTGGCGACGCGGCGACCGTGGCGCTTGACGACCAACGAGCGGAATTTGCGGGATTACTCGAAGAACTCCGCACGGTCCTGGGGCCGCGCTGGAGCGACGTCACTGCGAGTATGATTGCGGTGAACGGCGGTAACCTGGAGGCCTGGGGGCCAACCGCACTCGTCCCACTCGATATCCTGAGTCGGCTGGGGGTCACCTGGGTACCGCTGATGCAAGAGGCCGGACAACCGGAAAACGGCGGCTATTTGGAGCGTCTCGCGGGTGACCAACTGCTGGCGCAGTTCGTGGTAGACTTGCGGCGGTGGCGTCCAGGTATCCGGCTGGCGTTCGGCAGCGAACTGGGCCAGGAGGTGGGCATACAGGGCATCGGTTTTGGCGCGTCGGGCCAGGGAGCGCGCATAGTTGTGCAGGTGCATAGGGTTGACGACGGCCACACGATAGCCCGCCTTGTGCAGATGGACGGCCAGTGCGACCCAGTACGAACTCGTGGCTTCCAGCACCAGCAGGGTCTCTGCTTGTGCTCCGCCGGGCCGCAATATCAATGCCGACAAACAGATGATACCCCATCATTATACGCACTTTCTAGGTATTCCATCCAAGAATAGGGACGGCTCGCACGGGCAGAGCGGGACGATCCGCGCAATACGTGGTCGAGCCACACGATACGGTTCAGACTCTGCGCTGCCCACTGGTGATGGGGACGTATCTGTCGTACGCGGTCAGTGCCGCCAGGAGGAAAACCGTCTCACCACCACCCTGGAACCGATGCTTGTATTATACGAGGAGGAATAGAATGAAGCGGGCTATCCACATGCTCCTGCCCTTTCTGCGCCCCTACTGGCCCCAAATCCTGCTGGTCTTTCTCAGCATCCTGGTGGTGACAGGGGCCGGATTGCTTGGGCCGTGGCTGATTCGTTCGCTCGTCCAGACGGTCCGCCTTGCAACCGATGACCACAGCCTGGCAGCCTGGGGGGTGGGACAGCTTGCGCTGGCGCTGCTGGTCGTCTACCTGCTCCGCAGTACCGGACAGTTTCTCACCTTCCACATCTCACACGTCGTAGCCTTTAATGTGTGCCACGACTTGCAGGTGACCGTCTATCGCTATCTGCAACGCTTCTCACCAGCCTTCTATGCCAATCGACAAACCGGTGAGATCGTCTCACGGGTCGTCAAAGACACTGAAGATGTAGAACCAGTTATCGCGGATGCCGTCTATGATTTTCTGGTCAGTCTGCTGCTTGCCGGTGGGATCATCGTCATCTTGCTCCAACTCAACCCTGGTCTCACCCTGCTGGCACTGTTGCCCGTCCCCTTCGCGTTCGTGGCAGTGCTCGTGATCGGTCGTCCGATGACCGAGGCATTTCGCCGCGAGGGGGAGTATTCAGGCGAGATGAGTGCGTTGGTGCAGGACAACGTCTCCGGCATCCGGGAAATCCAGATCTTCAATCGCGAGCGGCAGGAGTTGGCGCGGGTGCGCGATATGTCGCACCGCTATACCCGCCAGTCCATCCGCGCTCGCAAGCTGACGGCCATGCTGTTCCCGGCAATTGAGGGGGCAAGTGGCATCAGTACGGTACTGGTTATCTGGTTCGGTGGTCAACAGGCATTGCAGGGAACCCTTGCGGTGGAAGACCTGGTTGCATTTGTCTTATATCTTGCGACCTTTTACCAGCCGTTGTGGACACTCCTGGATGTGGTGGAGAGTTTGCAACGCGGCATTGCGAGCGTCAACCGGATTGGCGATGTGTTGCAACTCCAGCCAGATATTGCCGACCCGCCCAATGGCCTTAATCCTGGCCGGATGCGCGGCGCGGTTGTCCTTGAGAACGTGACCTTTGGCTACCATGTAGGGCAACCCGTGCTACACAATATCACCATGCAGGTTGCACCGGGGCAGACATTGGCGCTCGTGGGGCCAACTGGCGCGGGTAAGAGCACAGTGGCAAGCCTGATTGCTCGCTTCTACGACCCCCAACAGGGTCAGGTGCTGATTGATGGGCACGATGTGCGTAACTACAAGCTGGACGCGCTGCGCCGTAACGTGAGCATGGTGCTCCAAGACGTGTTTCTCTTTAACGGGAGTGTGCGCGACAACATCCGCTTCGGCAAACCTGATGCTACTGATGAAGAGCTTGTTGCGGCTGCGCGTGCCGCCAATGCACACGATTTTATTCTTGCACTCCCCGAAGGCTACAACACTGCCATCGGTGAGCGGGGCATCAAGCTGTCGGGCGGGCAGAAGCAACGTTTGAGCATTGCACGTGCCCTGCTGAAGAACGCGCCGATCCTGATTCTGGACGAGGCGACCTCGGCAGTGGACAGTACAACGGAGGCCCAGATCCAGCAGGCTTTTGAACGCTTGCGAGCGGGCCGCACATGTATCGTGATTGCGCATCGGCTCTCGACAGTTCGCAGCGCCGACCAGATAGTGGTGCTCGATCACGGGCGGGTGGTGGAGCGTGGCACCCATGCAGAAGTTGTCGCCAGCAACGGCCTCTATGCGACGCTGGTGGCGCAGCAGCGGTGACTTTACTCATAGCTTTGTGAAAACGGCAAGGATATGGGTTATCTTTCGTCAGGTTATCTGCAAGGTCGATGAAAAAGATGATCTGTGTCGCACGGTCTACCATACTATTGATCGGTTTCAGGTGTCACCTCCTAGCGGCGGAGATACAATGTGACTTCTTTCCGGTTGCTTACCAGTTGGCGCACTGCAACAATCGTATATGCCTTGCGAAGAATACGCAAGGTGTGATCCATCAACCGGCGGGGATCGTGCATCCGTAGCTTGAGCGTCATGAGTGCAATTCCACCCGGTCGGAGATGTGGTGCGTAGGCCGTCATCAAACGAGCTGAGTCCTGTGCAGCCACAATCATGTCATTGAGCAGCAAATCATATGTCGTGTCGCACTGGTGCAGGTATTCTTCCGCTGTCACGGGAACTGCTTGAATGAAAGGATCGACTTGCAGCCAATCATACATTTCCCGTGGTGCAACTGCAGTGACCCACACACCTCGCCGACGCAAAATCTCCGTCCAAGCTCCAGGGGCGGCTCCGAGATCGAGCGCACGTAAACCGGGAAACAGGCGTATCTTAAAGGTCGCCAGCGCCTCGAGTAGTTTGTGCCCAGCACGATTCGGCACTGGTTCGTCAAATGTCATCTCGCCGCCTGTGAATGGTGATACGTTCTGCGCTGCCCACGAGATACCCATATAGGCGGTCTGTTCGGCGATCAGGATCGACAGCACACGACCTTGTGGCACACGAGATGTGTTCAGCGATTGACCTGGTTGGATACTCTGCGTGACAGCGGTCGCTGAATAGGTATAATCACCCGCGATTCGCGTCTGCACGATGTAGTCGTCTTGAGAGATTTCATGGGCGTGTTGGCGGAACCGGGTGAAGTCGGATGGTTTACC
>JAAUSQ010000271.1 GCA_012033195.1 Chloroflexaceae bacterium | reverse complement strand
TTGCGGCGCAACTCTGGAAAATCAAGCAGCCATACAATGTTAATCTGGCGGCGCTGGTGGCGGCGCTGGCTTCGCTGGAAGATGCCGAGCACTTGCCGCAAACGGTGGCGCGGATTGTGGGCGAACGCGAACGGCTGGCGGTGGGGCTGCGCGAACTGTCCTGGCTGCATGTGTATCCGAGTAGAGCTAACTTTGTGCTGTGTCGTGTGACACACGGCGATGCCGCGCAGATCAAGCAGGCACTTGATAAACAGGGCATTCTGGTGCGCTACTATCGCAAGCCCGACCTGCGTGACTGCATCCGGATCAGTGTAGGCACACCCGACCAGAACGAACGGCTGCTGGCGGCGCTGCGGGCGATGGGCGGGTAGGCAAGCGGCAAGGGCAATAGCTTGTGCAGACGGGCGCACCCCTCGCCCATGCCGTGGGAGCAGGGTAGGGGCACGCCTGACAACCCTACCCCTCCTTGCGTGGCTGGCCTGTGGCGATGGTGACGTTGGCAGCGTCCTGGTAGATTTTGCTGACCGACGAGTAATCCTCGCGGGCGTAGCCGGCCCCCTCTGCCACCTCGTAGAGTTTGATAGGCTAGAGCGGTCATCATCATAGGTACGCCCAGGCTGCGGGCCGAGTCGAGCGCTGCGCCGAGGTCTTTCTGCATCAGGGCGGTTGCAAAGCCGGCGTCGTAGTTGTCTTTGAGCATCCGGTCTTTGATCCACGCATCCAGCAAGAAATTGGCTCCTGCCGACTGCATCACCACTTCGCGGATAATATCGGCGTTGCCGCCCGCCTTGACAGCCAGGGTAATCGCTTCGGAGATAGCAATCATCAGGTTGCCACAGATGGTATTGTTTGCCAGCTTGACTACCTCGCCCATTCCGTTGGGGCCAACGTGGGTAACACTGCGGCCCATCGCATTGAGTAGCGAGCTAGCCTGCTCAAAAACGTCCGGCTCACCCCCCACCATAATTGCCAGTTCGCCGCGTCCGGCGCGTTCGGGGCCGCCACTGATGGGTGCATCCAGCATCAGGACATCTTGCTCGCGCAGGGCGGCGGCGATGCGCTGCGACTCGGTGGGGGCGATGGTGCTGCAATCGATGACGATAGTGCCCGACTTTGCACCGTGGATAATGCCGTGCTCCCCAAGACACACTGCATCGACCTGGGGCGCATTAGGCACACAGGTTACAATCATCTGGCTGGCGGCAGCTACATCACGCGGGGTGTCAACCACAGTGGCCCCCTGTGCCCGCAGGCGCTCGACCGGGGCCGGGTTGCGGTGGCCGCAGATCGTCAGGGTAAAGCCTTTGTTGAGCAGGTTGGCGGCCATCGGCTCGCCAATCGTGCCAAGTCCAATAAATCCTACGTGCAATGTCATACATATCTCCTCATCTACTGCTTGCGCCAGAACTGGATCAGGTAAATTTGTTTTAACAGGGATAGATCGGGATTAGAAGCGAGACGGTATGTTATGAGGTATACCACGCAAAAAAGCGGTTTGTCAAGCGATACGGTCGAGGATAGCGAGGGCTTCGGTGTGGGGCGTGTGGGGGAACATATCGTAGCCGACCAGCGAGGTGAGGCGGTAGGCGCGTTCGAGTTGCTGAATATCTTCAAGCTGGGTGAGCGGGTTGCACGAAACATATACAATGCGGCGTGGTGCAAGGCGGCGCAGTTCGACGCAGACTTCCGGCCCCAGACCAGTACGCGGCGGGTCGGCCACAATGGTCGCAAACGAGCCAGGGCGTTGCAGCCGCAGGAAGTTAACCACATCGGCGAGGACGCTGGTAGCATTGCTCACGTTGTTCTGTGCGATGTTGTAGCGGGCCAGGTGCGAGCTTTCGGGGTGCGACTCGACACCGACGACGTGCGCGACGTGGGGGGCAAGGTGTAGCGCAATGGCCCCCACACCGCCATACAGGTCGGCGATGTGCTGCTGGGCGGCATCGGGTTGGCTGGCAACGGCATCGCGCACGGCATCGAGCAGCGGCAGCAGGAGGTGGACATTGTTCTGAAAAAAGCTGTTGGGGCCGATGTGCAACGTGTGGCTGCCCACTTGCATGGGCAGGGTTGTCACGCCGCGATGCCAGATCGGGGTGCCGAATGAGAGGTCGGTCAGGGTGTCGTTGAGCAGCCAGTGAAACCCGACCACACCGGGCAGGCTGAGCGCAAGATCGGCAAGTTGCTGCATTTCTGGCTCGTGGTCGCGGCTGGCGGTAACGGGTGCAAGCAGCAGCGTATTCTGGGGGCTGCGGCGTACCACGATATAGCGCAGAAAGCCTTCGTGACTGCGAATGTTGTAATCGGGCAGGCCCATTTCCATTGCACGCTGCCATATGATATGTGCGGCGTGGAAAGCGGCAGGTGGGATCAGGTGGCAGGTTTCAAGCTCCACAATGTAGTTGAAGCGCCCGCTCATTCGCAGGCCAAAGCGTCCTTTGGTGGCTACATAATCCATACGGGTGCGGTACTCGTATGGGTCGGGTGAGGCGACCACCGGAATAGCAAGGTTGATACCGGTAGCATGCCAAAGCTGTTGCAGTGCGGCTTGTTTGGCGGCAACCTGGTCGGGGTACGCGATTTGCTGGAAAGCACAGCCGCCGCACTGGTCGGCGTGGGGGCAGCGGGGTTCAATACTGGTGCCGCTGCGGGTATTGTCATTGATTAGCTTTTTGAAAGCTTTGTTGGTAAGGGCCATGCTCAGTCGGCAAATCCTTCGTTCTCTACAATGCGCCGCATTCGGGCCAGCAATTGTGCTCGACGCACGGCATGGCATACCTCTGGCGGGCAGGGCGCAAATTGCCACGGTGCAGGTCGATTGGCCCGGTTCATAGTGGTAATAGTACCACGTTCCAGGTCAATGCGCACGATACTGCCATCGATGATAGCGGCAACGCTGGCAGGTTGTTCGATGATGGGCAGACCGTAGCTGGCAGCCAGAGCAATGAAGTGGGGGTGGGGCAGTGGTGCAGATGACGGCAGCAATGCCGAGCGCTTGCAGGGCGAGCACTGCTGTTGTGGTGTGGGGTTCGTCGGCGGCAGTGCTGGAAGAGGGTGGGAAGGTGATATCACGGACAAGCAACATATCGCCCTCGCGGATGGTAGCGGACAGGGTCGGATCAATTGCTTCAAGGCAATGTGCCGCCAGTACAGCCGGGTCGTCACTGGCGGCATGGGCAGGGTCGATAATTGCATCGAGGCGCACAGTGCGGGCGAGTCGCCGCACGTAGCCAGCTAAAACCATTTATTGTCCGTCCTGTCGAGCGGTGATAACAACCCAGTAATGCTTGTACTCACTTTCGGGTGCGTAATAGTACCCTACGCCATAATCAGTCTGGGTGGCGTAAAAATCGCTCTGGCCCAGCAGGTGTGTTTTGTGAATGGCTGACCCCATCCAGGCATTCCAGATAGTATCGGGCGAGCCGACCCCGCCACCGATAGACTGAATATTGTTGCCGGCCAGTGCCGTATCGTAGCCGCTATCGAGCGGATAGCCTGCCATCCGGACCAGTTCGTTTGGCCCCAGGCCTTCCGGGTTGATGTGGTCGAAGTAGTTGCGGGTTGCCATATCAGCCGCCATTTCGCGGGCTACTTCTTCCAGGATTGGATGGCATGACATTGTAGCACGCCCCTGGTCGGGGTGCGTGTGCATCTGCTCGGCAATCGCTGCCTCGCGCTCCTCGGGAGCACAGGCGAGGGTCGATGTACCGCCGATTACGGTGGGCAGGTAAATCCGCATTATAGTGCTTCCCTGAGCGGAAAGCGGGCGTTCAACACTGGCTACTACAACCAGTAACACAACCAAAAAAAGAGAATCAGAGGCCGTAACAGCATAGGTAACTGTTTCATAATAGTACTCTTTAATGAGTTGCAATGGATACGGATCAGGTAATGGGTGCCGGTGGATGGCTCTGGAAATGCTTCATCCGCTCGTCGATAGCGCGTCGGACTGCATCTATGTCGGGTGGCAGTTCGACGGGTGGATTGGCGTAGCTGCTCACAACATCGCGCAGGGTGTTTTCGTGGTAGCTCACCTTGAAGTTGCTGAACTTGAGACCGTGTGCGGTTGAGATGACCACCACGCGGTCAGACTGCTGAATAATGCCCCGATCAATGAGCTTGATCATAGCCGCAAGCGCAACCCCGGTGTGGGGGCAGGCATACAGGCCGGTGCGGTCGGCGCGGGCGGCAGCATCGGCAAGTTCCTGTTCGCTGGCCTGCTCTACCACGCCATCAAGGTCTTTGAGCATTTGCACGGCGCGGTTGTAGCTGACGGGGTTACCAATCTGGATAGCACTGGCGGCGGTAGTCTGGGCCTTGATCGGTTCGAAGTTATCGAAGCCGTTCAGGTAAGCTCGATAGAGCGGGTTGGCGTGCTGGGCCTGAGCGCAGACGATGCGTGGCAGGCGCGTGATCAAGCCAAGTTCGTGCATCATCAACAGGCCGCGCCCCAACGCGGCGGTGTTGCCAAGATTGCCACCAGGAATGATGATCCAGTCGGGTACTTCCCAGTCGAACTGCTGCACAATTTCGATGCCAACCGTCTTCTGGCCTTCGATACGGAGCGAGTTGAGTGAGTTGGCAAGGTAGATGCTGTTATCGGCAGTCACCTGGCGCACGATCTCCATACAGCCGTCGAAGTCGGTATCGAGGGCGAGCACTAGCGCACCGTGGGCAATGGGCTGTACAAGCTGAGCAACGCTGATTTTGCCACGTGGCAAGAAGACAATTGTTGGGATACCAGCAGCAGCGCCATAGGCCGCAAGTGCGGCAGAGGTATCGCCAGTGCTGGCGCAGGCAATGGCCTGGATTGGTTTGCCGTTTGCAATCATCTGCTTGACCACACTGACGAGTACGGTCATGCCTAGGTCTTTGAAGCTACCGGTATGCGAGTTGCCACAGAGTTTGATCCATAGGTCGGCAACGCCGATTTGCTGACCGAAGCGTTCGGCCCAGAAGAGATTGGTGCCCCCCTCAAACATACTGACAATGTTCTCATCGCTGACGGTCGGGCAGATCCATTCTTTTTTGCCCCACACACCACTGCCATAGGGCCACTCGGTACGCATCCAGCGACGGTCGAAGAGCCGCTTCCATTCATCGGCGGGGCGCTGGCGCAGGGCATCCATATCGTGCTCCACCTGGAGCAGGCCACCGGACTGGCTGTAATACACAACCTCTGTCAAGGGGTAGCGCTCATCTGGATTATCCTGTGCGGCAAACCACGCGTTGAACTGCATTTGACTATCCTTGCATACCATCGGCGCATCTACACTGTTTCGCAGCTATTATAGCATGGTGGAAGCAAGGTAAACGAGAGGTCAATGGTACCTTTCTATCAACCTCTTTATACCTATTTTTACAGCAAAAGAAGTAGGACATTTTGGGGGTAAGAGGTCATATACTGACAGGTAGTATTAAAGTACTTTTGCAACGATTGGCAGGGCGCAACGGAGCAAGTATAAAGATAGTCGGCAGGCTGGCACTACCGGCTATCTTTACACTATATACCTGAAGAATGTCATAATTGTTGGTAATGATGCTTCTTGTATGTCAGCGGTTTAGCGGGTGCGATAATCAGGTCAGCACCACCAGTCGTGCCCCGGCTTCCAGTTCGAGGCGGCCTACCAGAGTATAGCGTCCGTACACAAGTAAATGTCCATCGGTGGGAATGACCAGTACTTCTTCACTAGCGATAGTACCACGCTGCACCTGCTGGTATGTCTGCTCGGTTTCGGGTGCGGCAGCCTGGAACGGGGTAGCACTGGTCGCGGGCAGGTTGGCGGCAGAAAGCCACGCCTGGATTGTCTCGCGTGGCTGGTTGTTGTCGTTTGTCACTTCCACCACAAGCTCATCAATACTGGCGGCGAGGGTGGTGCCCTGCACGGTGACCGCTACCCGGTCGCCCCAGTACCAGTGCTGCCCGTAGGCCTGCCCCGGCTGGCTGAGGATCTCGGCCCGCAAGGTATGGCGCGGCTGGCCGGCGGCAAGTGCGGCCTGTGCTGCGGCGGCAAGCTGGCTGCTTGCGCTGGTATGGCGAGCGTCAAAGAAGCGTTCGCGGCGGCAAACGGGCTACCCACCATACGCGCTGCATCGTGCTGCTCGCTGATCGGGCGCTGCCCTTCGGCTCCCTGGCCCGCCGCGTACACCACGGTCACCTCGTCTTCATAATCAATGCTGCGCTCAATGGTGCGGAGCGTGCCCGCCTCTGCTGCAAAGAGCACCGGCTGTGTTCCGGTGGGCAGGCTGCGGTCGGTGCGGCGGGTGGCGGTGTAGGTACGGAATTCGAGCCGTCCGGCGGCACTTTGCACCACATCAAAAAACAGGC
>JAAUSQ010000270.1 GCA_012033195.1 Chloroflexaceae bacterium | reverse complement strand
CGCGACCTGCACGTCGACGGCGTTGTAGGTGAAGACGCGGGTGTGCCCCCAGCGCATCAATCATCGTGCGTCGATTGCCCGCCCGGTCGTAGGTGTAGCGGGTGGCGACATTGGTATCCACGGCGGTGCTGGAGTTGTAGCCTATTCCGCCTGATCTGCGCGGTTCCGCCAGTAGGTGGTGTCCGGATTTTCCAGCCACGGTAGCACGTAGGTTTCTATTTCTGTGACCAGAGTCTGGAGAAGCTGATCCAGTTCTGCGGTAGTGCGATACTTTCTGGACAACGTGAGATGAGACGTGGGAATGCCATATACTCTGTTGAGCAGGAGACCCAAACCCATTTCGAGACACGGCTCTGCCACTGCACGCGGCAGGTCATCCGGCTCCTGTGGAGGATAGCACGGATCAGGCGATGCATTACGCGAAACCAACAGCCCCACCCCCACTTCCCCATTGCTGTCGTACCCGTATAGGGGCAGCAGAAAAGCGTTGAGCGACCCCCAGAGCGGCTTCACAAACCACTGATAGCGCTTGTCCGGGGCAATCTGGAGGGTATACCCATACCGGAGCAGGGCTGGCTCCATGATTGCACGTACCCGGTCGATAAACACCTCCTGCATTGGCTCAACCAGGCGGTCAAGCGGGGGAGCAGTCGGGGCAGCGAGCCAGGGAATCCCATACTGGATGAGCCAGCCAGTTGCCTCGGTGAGTGCTACTGGCACTGCGTCACGGGTGGGTGGCTCCCACCAGTGCTCCACATAGGCCAGTGGAATATGATGGACAAACCACAGGACACGGCCCAGGTTCGTGCGGCGGATGACACGTGTTCCCCCCACCTGATTCAGCCAATATTTTAAACTGCTGGGTTTGTGGCGTTGCAGTTCCACGGTAAAGCGGTAGCCTGTCGCACGCTGCGCATTAGGGAGAATCTGCCGTCGCACCAAGATAAAGCCATACTCGCGCTGGCCCAGATGTTTCTGAAAGCCATACTGAATACGCTCATCAGGCGGAATGCGCCCCGCTTGCCAGTCCTGGTCATAGAACTTGTATCCTGTTCGCTGCAAGCGGTCATCATAGCGATAGCCATACGGCTGGAGCCGTGGCGTAACGAGCGACAGCAGAAGCTCTTCAAACCATGCCATAGTGCATCTCTCCTTTCGGGGAAACAGGGTCTTTCTTGAATGCTTTAGCCCTAAGATAGAGACCCTTTGTGTGCTTTAACCGCTTTAGGAACATATATACGTTGTCTCTATACTGCAAGCGGTGCTACATATACATATTGCATGCCATTACGGGAAAACTGGTATTGGCACTGGTGCTGGTAATGGTGCTGGTACCACTCCAGGTGGTACTGGTATAACAGTAAAAGGATAGGTTTGCTGCTGCGTGCATGAAGCATCAATGGGACACCATTCCAGACATTCCCCCGACTCCCCGTGTAATTTACAACCTGGAATAGGAGCATAACACAACTTCAATCCAGGTGCGATTGGCCAATTGGGATGTCCACGAGTTGATGTCTCTCGTGCCTTGCTTGTTGCTGGATCCCATTCCCAAACGAATATTGGATAGGGTTGAATGTTGGTTTTTGATTCTTTTCGCCAGACGATGAGACCTGGCTCCATTTGACGTGCTTGAATGGCCTGTGCAGTATTTGCGGGATCAGTACCAATAGTTTGCCATGCTTCTGGGAAGCCATTTCCAAGCCTAAGGGAAGCGGGTTCGATAACAGGTCTATGTAGCCCTGTAAATCTATCTTGTCCTGTTGGAAGTGCTTTATATATCGTTACGTAATGATGCGCTTCAGCCAGCCTTGCGCTGCGGCTGCCACTGGTTCAATTTCGTATACAAAACCTACTGACACTGGCGAATCTGCTACGTCAAGAATATCGATGCGTCCATTATAACGTACATTGTTGCCACTATTGTTTCTTGATGCCAACTTAAGATGGGCTTCAAAATAAACGTTTCCTGTTCTCAGCACCAGTGGGCTGGACTCGAAGTAGGCTTGGATCATCACCTCCGGTCTGCTCAACCATCCAGACGGGTCGACTCGGTTTATCGGGTTACTTCGGGCATATTGGTACAGATGTTGTTCTTGCCGGGATGGGTCGCGGATGAGAAACGTACCGCTCGCCGGGTCGTACCAGCGTGCCCGCAGATACACCAGTCCCGTCTCGATGCTGTGCACCTCGCCCGTGAAGCCGAACGGCTCGGCGATGGCCCCGCTCTGCGGTACCCCGAACGGCGTGTAGCTGTAGCCCGACGGGTCAACAGGCACCCCTGCATCGTCCAGGGTCAGCCGCACACTCCCGATGGCATCGGCCAGGTACCAGTCGGTACCCGTCGGCCCTACAGCAGCGAGGCGGTCCAACCCGTCGTAGGTGGTCGTGCTGCCGTCGCTGAGCACCTGACTGAGCGGGGCGGTAGACAACTTTCTGAGCTATACTCAGGTGTTTGCCTGTGTCAGGGAAGTAAGGATGTACCGCGCCTCCTCTGCGATATCTGCGTTAGCACTTTCAGTAAGGAGCCGGACTTGTGGTATCAATTCTTTGTAGCGACGCAATACACTCACATTTAGCGCTTGTGACACAATGTGCACCGAGGTGCTTTCTAGCGCTCGTCGCAGTATTGGAAGCGCGTCTGAACCGAATCGTCGCATAAGGACTTCGAGAAAGAGCCATGCAGTGTGTGTATGCCCAAGGGCAATCGCCTCCTTCATTACGGATTCATAGAGCGGGTCAAAAATGATTCCCCATTAGCCCGCTCAAAGCAGCTTGCAGTACTACACCGCCCTGACGATAACCCTCTACAACTTCTTCAGCCGATAAACTAGGAAACAGTTCTAGGAGTTGCTTAATGCCTCTCATGTGCATCTCATCAGCCTCCTTTCTGTTTCGCTTCCATAAGTCACGCTCTTCTGCTGTCATCCGCTCTCCAGCGAGGATCTCCTCAGGCGAAGGAAACAAGTATGGTCGATATACTTCTAACAGGTCATCTATAGCTTTAAGACGTAGATTCACTGTGGCGATCCTTTCCAGTCATAAAACTTCGCGTTCACTTCGGGTTCACGGAGAGAGTAACTGCGCCTAAGATGTTCCTCACCCCACATGTGTATAACCGCCGAATTCGGCACATCTCGTAAGTTTGGGTCTCGCGCTACAACCCACTTGTTCCGGTCAACATTAAACTCCACAAACCCGCCGCTACCATCGAGCGCTCGGTAAAAGCTTTCCGTCGTCTGTTGTATTGCAACTTCTTCATACGGAGTAGTTATTGGATATGCAACCCAAATGAACAATGCTCCAGCAGACCCGATAGCCCGTAGACGAGATCACTATCAATGACCTGCTTCAACGCATCGGCACGCGCCGCTGAATCGATGTCGGAGTCAGGGAGATCATCACCGGCAGACGCCAGCACCGTGAGGTCATCATAGCGGAACGTCACCAGCGTGTTCGTCGCGGTGGGCTACTCCGGGGTATGCGGCGGTTTACCTGGCGGTGGGGTTGGTTCCTCCGGCAGATCAACAAAGATAGAGACGGGCGTGATCTGCCCGCCCCGTAGCTCAACCTGCTGTGGGCGCGATTTAAACAGGGTTTTTTCCCCTTCAAAGCCCGTGACCCGCACCTCATACACTCCGACTGGCAGCAACTGCCATTGATAAATCCCTTCGCTATTGGTGTATCCAATGATCCCTCGATCTCCCCCCCCATCAACCGCGACAATGGCGTTTTCCACTGGCCTGGCATCCCCATGGGTCCGAACCTCCACCCAGACACAGCTTGTGTCGCGCTGCTGCCGACACAGGTCACGAAAGAGTTGATTGGGCTGGCTCCTGCTGGTTGGGGTGCCGGGTTGTGGGGTGATAAAGACCAGTTCCGGCTTCGCAAAGGGATGACACCCGGTCAACAGCCATACTGCCACGAGCAGCCCCAGCAGACGCACATGGATGGAGTGTTGCATCTTACAACCCTCCTGCGAGTCCAGCCAGGCCAAGACGGATACAGAGATAGACCCCTTGATTTGAGAGGCCGGGTGTCACAACCATAAAGTATTACGAACATTGGTATCAGGAAATGGAGCAGAAACATGAGATGCCATCGAGCGGCCTGGAAGAACCGTGGTACAATGCGTGGCAACATGGCGACCCGGGAGGATTCGAACCCCCGACACCTGGTTCCGAAGACCAGTGCTCTAATCCACTGAGCTACCGGGCCACGCCATAGAGTAGTGTAGCATACGCCGGATGGTTCTGCAATATGCGCGTTGCACTGGTTCACGACTATCTCAACCAGTATGGCGGGGCCGAGCGGGTGCTCGAAGCCCTGCACGATCTCTACCCCGCCGCACCAGTTTATACCTCCTTCTACGACCCGGACGCGATGCCCGACCTGTACCGCACGTGGGATATTCGCACCTCATTTATGCAGCACCTCCCTGGCTGGCGTACCCACTTTCGCCGCTATTTTCTGCTCTATCCCAGTGCATTCGAAAGCTTTGATCTGAGCGAGTACGACCTGATTATCAGCAGTAGCAGCGCCTACGCCAAGGGCATCATTCCCGCGCCGCACGCCCGCCATATCTGCTACTGTCACACCCCGATGCGCTTTGCGTGGCGCACGCAGGACTATATCGAACGGGAAACGATTAGCGGTATTCAGGGCGCTGTGTTGCCCGTGCTGCTCTCCTATGTTAGACTCTGGGATGTCGTCTCAACACAGCGCGTCGATGCGTTTGTTGCCAATTCGCACGAGGTGGCAGGGCGCATTGCCCGCTACTATCGGCGTGATGCCACGGTCATTCCGCCGCCGGTCGATCTGCCACCTTATACACCGCATCCACCAGAAGATTTTTATCTGGCAGGCGGGCGGCTCATTCCGTACAAGCGGCTTGGTCTGGTCGTTGAAGCATTTAACAAGTTGCGGCTGCCGTTGAAAATCTTTGGTGAGGGCCGCGACCGGGCCAATCTGGAAGCGCTGGCCGGGCCAACGATAGAGTTTCTGGGATGGGTGGACGAGGCCCAGCGCCGCGCATTGTTTGCCCGCTGCCGTGCCTTCCTGTTCCCCGGTGCGGAGGACTTTGGCATTACGCCGCTCGAAGCGATGGCGGCAGGTCGTCCGGTGCTGGCGTATGCCGCAGGAGGTGCGCTCGAAACGGTTATCGAAGGGGTGACCGGGCGCTTTTTCCGGCAGCAGACGGCAGCAGCGATAGCGGCAGCGGTGGCGGCCTCGCGGGGCGATATCTACGAACCGCTGACCATTCGCCGCCACGCCGAAGGTTTTCGGCGCGAGGTATTCCTCGAACGGATGCACGCGGCGATTGGGGCGATGCTGGAAGATCAGAGATAAGGCGCAACCGCATCAAACGCGGTGCTGAATGGTTATAGCGCAGGACAACCTACAAATTATGCAACTCAAACTGTATTTCGCAATTCTCCACCGCTTCTGGTGGCTGGTACTCGGTCTGCCGCTGCTGGTCGGAGGCATCAGCCTGCTGGCCGAACTGCGCCAGCCAGTGCGCTATGCCGCTACTGCACGGGTGATGGTATCGCAGGAGCCATTTGCACAACTGCCCGAAAATGCACCGCCCGTCGCCGAGGGCGATCTGTTCACCGACTTCAACCTGAGCCATTCGTGGCTGAGCAGTGAGTATATTCTAGATGATATGCCGCAGGTCGTCAGCAGCCGGATGTTTGCCGACGATGTGCAGGCGTTGCTGACCGAACAGGGCTACAGCATCGATGCCGCTGTTATTTATGGCAGCCTGCACGCCTCGGTGCTGCACCGGGCTGTTACCATCAGCGCCAGTGCTGCCACGCCCGAACAGGCCGAAGTAATTGTGCGTGGGGCCGTCGATGTGCTGAATACCAACGGATTGAAATACTGGGATCGCTCATTGGAGGGCGATAGCGGCTTGCGGGTGGGCATTATCGATCCGGTAAGCGGGGCCGCGCCCATCCAGAACACCCGCCGCATGGTCTTGAATGTAGGTCTCCGCACGGCACTCGCATTAGGTGCTGCGGTCGGACTCATCTTTTTATTGTATTATCTTGATGATACCCTGCGCGACCGCCAGCAGATTGAAGAATGGCTCGGTGTGCAGGTGCTGGGTGTGATACCAAAGGAGTAATAAAACGATGCAAATCAGTGAGTATATCAGTGTGCTGCTCAAGCGCTGGTGGGTGATCGGCCTGACCGCGCTGGTGGCAGCCGTTGCCGCGTATGGCGTGAGCAAGATGATACCGCAGGAATTTCGGGTGCAGTCGGTGTATCTGGTAGTTGCCAATCGTCCCGACAACGGCCTGAATATTGTACTACGCAGCACGATGAACAGCTATCGTGAGCTTGTTATTCAG